>JAQGOC010000254.1 GCA_028293805.1 Gammaproteobacteria bacterium | reverse complement strand
ATCCCGAAAACCCACTGGTGATGTTGTCGCGAGAGGAAGAGCGTGAGTTCAATTTCGTGGCTCGATGTGGCGCTCCATCCGGTTGGGGCGAGTGTCCGGCCGCGGGGCGACAGATGCCTGAACGCGGACTTTGGCCGGTAATTGGATAGTCACTGTTCTTTCGTAGGGAACGAAGATCAGGGCGAGCATGACTACGAAGAAGCTGATCGCGACCCACTCTATCGCACCGAATCTGGCACGGCGCTGCGACACGCAAGGGCGTCACGAAATGTGACGCTCGTAATCCATGCGCTCGTGCAGGATGCGAACGACATCAATGCCGTCCGCGGTGAGACGGTAAAACAGGACATGCGAGCCGGAGGGGTACTTGCGATAGCCCTGCCGCACTTCGGAGCATTCTCTGCCAAGCGACGGCTTGTCAGCGGCCGCCTCGATATCGCTCCAAAGTTGGCGGATGTCCGTCTCCGCCTGGTCGAGCCCGCAGCGATCAGCTGTGTAATCCCAGATGTCATTCAGGTCGGCTTGAGCGCGCGGCCTGAGGACGAACAGGCCCGTCATAGGGCCTTGGGCTTATGCTTCCGTTTGCGGGCAATGAATGCCTCGAAATCAACGGCGTCGATGCGCCGCTTTCCTCGCCTTCGACGAGAGCGGCATTGCTGCGCTCGGCTTATTTGTATGGAACGCATGGCGGTTCCGACTTCGCTTGTCCGTCGATCCACTGGGTCGATCGACATCAACTTGGACCACGGAGCCGAAGAGCCACATGACCTGCGTCACCGAGGATGAAGGTGCGAACTTACCCCTTAAACTGCAATTTAATGGCAGATGTCCTCGAGGCTTGCGTACACTTTTGCTCGCAGGGTTCTGCTTGGCAGCCTACTGCCGGCGCCCGGGGCGTGCAGGCTCCTGTGGTGGGCTTCTGGTCTCGCACTTGGTGACCCTCTACACCACACTGGATCTTCCTCTTCATTGAGCAAGGCCATGGCGCGCTTGCCCAGGGCCTCCGGAAATAATTTGGCACGCTCCGTCGCACCGCGAAGTCCGGGGGCGCCTTGAGGTCGTGAGCCTGAAGATGCACCCTGAAACTAAATGAGTCATGTGAAGACCCAGATCTGCGCATCTCGGAGGCCTTGATGGCCAAAGTGCTGGTCATTGAGGACGATGCCGAAACCGCGGACCAGATCGCGGGCGAACTCATCGGACGTGGCTTTGTAGTCGACCGGGAGTCGGGAGGGCTCGCTGGCCTCGAGCGCGCCAGCACCGGGGACTACGACGTGATCACACTCGATCGCCTGCTGCCCGAGCTCGATGGGCTGGCCCTCGTCGAGCGCCTGCGCCAGGCGGGGATAAAGACTCCGGTGCTGTTGCTGAGTGCGCTCGGGGAAGTGGAAGAGCGGGTGCGCGGCCTGCGCGCCGGCGGCGACGACTATCTGACCAAGCCCTTTGCCTTCGCTGA
The DNA here is from genome assembly GCA_028293805.1 of Gammaproteobacteria bacterium. Classification (GTDB taxonomy): domain Bacteria; phylum Pseudomonadota; class Gammaproteobacteria; order Steroidobacterales; family Steroidobacteraceae; genus 13-2-20CM-66-19. Next base: position 3,191 of record JAQGOC010000254.1, on the reverse strand, counting down.
GCTCAGCGCGCGTGTGGATGCGCTGTTGCGCCGCTCGCCCGAGCCGCGGGCCACGCTTCTGCGTCTGGGCGATCTGGAAGTCGATCTTCTGGCGCGGGAAGCGCGTCGCGGACCGCGCCGGCTCGACCTGCAGCCTCGAGAGCTGCGGCTGCTCGAGCACTTGGTCCGCCACCATGGCCAGGTTGTCACTCGGGCCATGTTGTTCGAACAGGTCTGGCACTATCATTTCGATCCGCGCACCAACCTCATAGACGTTCACATCGGAAGGCTCCGACGCAAAGTCGATTTGCCTGGTGAGTCGCCTCTCATTCACACCGTGCGTGGCATAGGGTTCGTACTGCGTGCGCCAGCCTGAATTCTTCCGCACGACGAGCTTTCGTTGGGCGATCGCATTCGCGACCGTCTTGGCAATCAGCATGGGTTTGCTGTCTGGCTTCATCTACTGGCAGACCGCGCGGTATCTGACCCGGCGGGTCGACACGGAGTTGCGTGACTACGCACAGGTTCCCACCCTGGATCCGCGCCTCCAGCCGAACGACCCGCTCCAGCGCTTCTTCACTGACGACCCGCGTCAGGTCAAAATTGGAGGATTGTTCGATCCGGCTGGTCACCCCCTTGCCGGAAATCTCAAGCAGGTTCCGCCGGGTCTGCCGCCGCTCGGCGTGGCCGGCGAGCTCAAGATTCGACCCGCCGGCACTGGCGCTCACAAGATACAAAACCTGCGAGTGTTGGCCCGACGATTGCCGGACGGGCGTCTGCTGGTGTTGGGTCGAAGTATCACGGCGGTCCACGAGATCAACGAGATCGTGAGCGGCGGGCTGTTGCTCGCTCTCATCCCACTGATCCTGCTGGCGCTGATCGGCGGTATCGTGTTGAGCCGCGGTGCCCTCAGGCGCATCGCGGAAGTTCACGGTACGAGCCGGCAAATCATGGCTGGTCAGCTGAGCAAGCGCCTGGCGGTCCGCGGGAGCAACGACGACTTCGATAAGCTGGCCGGTATCGTCAACGAGATGTTGGACGAAATCGAGCGCCTCATGGTGCAGGCCAAGGGCGCGGGCGAAGATATCGCACATGATCTGCGCACGCCCTTGACGCGGCTTCGCGGACGGCTGGAACGGGCGCTGGCGGCTGCCCCTGCCAGCACCGACGTGGCCGCGAATCTGGGCACCGCAATCGAGGATATCGACCAGATCCTAGGGACGATCACCGCCATTCTGAGGATTGCGGAAGTGGAGCACGGACAGCGCCGGGCCGGGTTTCGCGACGTCGACCTGGCCGACGTCGTTCGGGAAGCCACCGATCTGTATGAACCGATCGCCGAACAAAAAGGCATTCTGATCGAAGTGACTCTCGAGAAAGTCACGGCGGTCAGGGGAGATGGCGATCTGCTGTTCGAGGCTGTCGCCAATCTCCTCGACAACGCGATCAAGTTCACCCCCAGCAACGGGCGGGTTGCAGTGCGTCTGCAGGATCGCACGCACGGACCTTCAGTTCGGGTAAAGGACAGCGGTCCAGGTATCCCGGCTGCTGATTTCACGAAGGTGGTGCGTCGGTTCTATCGCGCCGATCGGAGTCGGCAGACCCCGGGAACGGGATTGGGGTTGAGTCTGGTGGCATCGATCGTCCGGCTGCATGGGTTTGGCCTGGTGCTGGATGATCGCGAAGCAGGCTGTTGCATCGAGCTTGAATGCTGGCCGCACGAAATAAACCTGACCGCTGAAGCGAAACTGGCGGGCCACTCCCTCGTCTAAGTCGAGTGCCGCAGAATGCGCACAGTCACGGAACCCATCTAGACTCAATATGGTATTGAAGCCTGTTCGAACTGTTGCCGCCATAGCGCTCGTCCTCGTCCTGACGTTTGCGGTTTGGAAACTAGGTAAGGTCTATGGCCACAGTGGCACGCCGGGCTCACCGGCGGCCGCGTCGGTGCGAGTCGCGGTAGTCCGCCGCGCCGCAATCTCTACATCCGTAACCAATATCGGCACCGTGCAGGCCTTGAACACGGTGCTGGTGCGGGCGCGCGTGGATGGCGCAATCGAGCAGGTGCTCTTCAAGGAAGGACAGATCGTTTCCCGCGGTGATGTGCTGGTAAAGCTGGACCCCCTGCCGTTCGAAGCTCAATTACGCGTAAACCAGGCGCAACTGGCGAAGGACAGCGCGTTGCTGGACAACGCCAGGGTCGATTTGCAGCGCTATGAGGATCTGTTGCAGGCCGACTCGACCTCGAAGCAGACGCGCGACACGGCCCGATCGCTGGTGGCGCAACTGGCCGCGGCCGTGGCCAATGATGCCGCGCAAGTGGATCTGGCGCGCCTTTCTTTGTCGTATGCCACGATCAAAGCCCCCATCGCGGGGCGCGTAGGCGGGCGGTTGATCGATGCGGGGAACATCGTGCACACCGCAGATGCGGCAGGCCTGGTCGTCATCACGCAGTTGAGTCCGATTGCGGTCAGTTTTGCGATCCCACAAGAGCGACTGGGGGAGTTACGCGCGGCGCAAGTTCGTGGCCCCATCCCCGTGACTGTCTTGAATGAGGCAGGCGGGCCCAGCGAAAATCAGGGCGAGGTCATTCTGATCGACAACCAGATCGACGCGACGACCGGGACCATTCGCTGCAAAGCTCAATTTTCGAACGCCACCGACACATTATGGCCAGGCCAATTCGTCACGGTCAGGATCGCACTGAAGACGCTGCCCGATGCCATTCTGATACCCACGATTGCCGTCCAAAACGGCAGCGAAGGCTCGTACGTATATGTGGTAACAGCGAGTAACCGCGTCCAGGCACGGGTCGTCCATATCGGGTCCGTTGAGGGGGATCAAGCGATCGTCGTCAGCGGACTATCCCCAGGCGAGACGGTAGTCACCGAGGGACAATTCCGGCTCGAGCCGGACGCGCCGGTGCATATCGCATCGGTCGATCCGCCGCGCACAGCGCTTCCTTAACGGGGTTATTCAGTTGAATTTCTCCGCGTGGTTCATTCGACGTCCGGTGGCAACATTGTTGCTCATGCTCGCGATCCTTTTTCTGGGGGTTGCCAGCTACACGCAGCTGCCGATCGCCGGCGTGCCGCAGATCGACGTTCCTACGATCACGATTACGACTGATCTGCCAGGCGCGAGTGCAGAGACTATAGCCGCGGGGGTCACGGCTCCTCTGGAGCGCGCATTGGCGAATTTGCCCGGCGTCC
>JAQGOC010000249.1 GCA_028293805.1 Gammaproteobacteria bacterium | reverse complement strand
GCGCCGGTGTGCCCGAAAAAATGCCGGCAGGTGAGCCGGGCGGCCCCGACTCTGAAGTATTTTATGACTGCAAGCGCGTGCCGGCGGCGGGGCGGCACGGTGAGCTGCAGAGAGCTTGTGCTGAGTGCGGCAGCTCCGGTATGACGTCTCTGCAATGGCAATGGATGCTCAGTCGGGGTGCCACGTCGACGGACAGGCGGGCTCGCTCATCAGGCTCGCATCGTTACCCGTTCGCCCGCCTGCGGGCTCCCGGCGCCTCTGGCGGCCGCCCGTCAATCCCGGAACCCTGCAAGCGCGGCAGACGTTCTACACTGCCGGCATTGCATTGAAGAAAGAAGACTTTGACACGGCCCAGTCCGCGACCCATTACCGAGCGCGTTGCTTGCCCCGATTGCGGCCTGATGCAGGTGCTGCCGACCCTTGGACGGCGGCAGGCGGCCGTGTGCAGGCGCTGCGATGCCATGCTGGCCGGGCCTGCGACGGGTCGCGTGGAGGCGCCGCTGGGCCTCGCCCTGGCGGCGCTCCTGCTGTTGCCGCCGACTATCATCTGGCCGCTGATGACGGTTTCGTCCTTGGGTGCGCAGCGCGAGAGCTGGCTGGAGACCTGTGTGACGGCCCTGTGGACCGAGGGTTTCCCCTCGTTGGCGACCCTGGTCGGCGTGTTCAGCGTGGCGCTGCCCTGCTTGTACCTCGGCCTGCTCGTGTGGGTTCTGGCGGCCCTGCGCTTTGACTTCGCCGGGCCGCTGGGAAGGCTGTTCCGCTGGGTAAAATACCTGCGCCCGTGGATGATGATCGAGGTTTACCTCGTGGGCTGCTTCGTCGCCTATAGCCGGATCAAAGTGGTGGCCTCCATCGACATCGGTGTGGGCGGCTGGTGCCTGCTGGCGGCGTGCCTCCTGTTTCTGTTCGCTCTGACGCAACTCGACGAGCGGACCGTGTGGGAGGCGCTACCCGTAAAAGACCAGGCAAAGGTGGGTCCGCAGACCCTTGCGTGCACTGTGTGCGACCTCGTCGTTTCCGGGACACGGGAGGGGAGGGCTTGCCCACGATGTGCCGCGACGCTGCATCTGCGCAAGCCTGACGCGTTCAAGCGCACTGCGGCGCTCGTTGTTGCAGGCTTCCTGCTATACATTCCAGCCAATGTGCTGCCGGTCCTGACGACCGTGCGCCTCGGGCGCGAGGACGAGAATACGATTCTCAGCGGCGTCCGTGAACTGGTCGAGAATCACCTCTGGCCGCTCGCGATCATCGTGTTCGCGGCGAGTATCATCCTGCCGCTGCTGAAGCTGTGTGGACTGACATGGATGCTGCTCGCGACTTACCGGCGCTCCAGCCGCTTGCTGGTCGGCCGCACCCGGCTTTTTCGAATGATCGATCTCGTCGGCCGGTGGTCGAACATCGACGTATTCACGGTTTCGGTGCTCATTGCGGCATTACGGTTCGGAACGCTGACCGAAGTGCATGCCGGCAACGGCCTGGTTGCCTTTGCGGCCGTGGTGGTCATCACCATGCTGGCCACTAGTGTTTTCGATACCCGACTGATGTGGGATGCACGCGGCGGCGCGCCAGGGGAGAGGGCATGAGCGAAACGCCTGAGCCGACGGCCGGCCCGAAGGAAGTCGAGGCGCGTGTGCGTCCCCGCCGGTGGTTCGCATGGGTATGGATCGTTCCGATCGCCGCGGCGGGCATCGTGCTCTGGCTTGCGTGGCGAGCCCTTGCCGACCGCGGTCCCGAGATCACGATCGCGTTCAAGGTGGCGGAGGGAATGCAGGCGGGCCAGACAAAGGTCCAGCATCGCAGCGCCGATGTCGGTACAGTCGAATCGCTGAAGCTGACTCCCGACATGTCGCGGGTGATCGTCCACGCGCGCATGGCACGCCTGGCAACACCATACCTGAACGACGAGACGCGGTTTTACCTGGTTGCGCCGCACGTGGGAGTTGGCGGTATCTCGGGACTGTCGACCATCGTGTCGGGCTCTTACATCGAGATGTATCCCGGCAGGCACGGCGCGCAGCGCCGACATTTCGTCGCTCTCGATGAGCCTCCGATCCTGCTGCCTGATACGCCCGGGCGCACGTTCACACTGCGAGCCCCCGACCTGGGCTCGCTCACGCGCGGCTCTCCTATCTCCTACCACGGCGTGTCGGTCGGCCAGGTGGAGGACTACATGCTCGAGCCGGATGGCAAACATGTGAAGGTCACCGCCTTCATCCGCGCTCCCCATGAAAGTCTCGTGCATCCCGTCACACGTTTCTGGAATGCGGGAGGGGTCGATGTGTCCGCTGGAGCCCAGGGCGTGCGCGTCAGGGCTACCTCGTGGCAGCAGCTGCTCTCCGGTGGAATCGCGTTCGAAACTCCGGACGCCGCGCTCGCCGGCCCGCCAAGCCCTGCGGGTGCTATCTTCGAATTGTTCGACAACAGGCAGCGCGCCATGCGGACGCCGCATGGGCCGGAGCTTGTCTACGTGGCGGATTTCCAGGGCAACCTGCGGGGGGTCGAGGTAGGTACGCCCGTTGAACTGCAGGGGAATGAGGTGGGTGAGGTGAAGGAGGCGAATCTCAAATATGACGAGCGTCGCCACACGCTACTAACCCGTGTGAGGTTCTCCATCGATCCGGAGCAGGTGAAGATCCTCGATATGCCGCGGCCGGCGGGCGCCGATGCACGTGAGGTCGCGAGCGAGTGGCTCGACAAGCTGGTGGCTCGAGGTTTGCGAGCGCAGATGGCCGCGGCCAGTTTCGTGACCGGCCAGAAGCTGATCGCGCTCGACATGGCGCCGAATGCGCCACCGGCCCGCATCGCGCATGGCGGCGAGGCGGTGGAATTTCCGACGGTGGCTTCCGGAGACCTGACCGAAATCATGCAAAGCCTGCGCGGCGTTCTGAAGAACCTCGATCGGGCGACCTCCGGGCCGCAACTCGGGCATGCGTTGCAATCGCTGGATCAGACGCTGACACGTCTCGATACGATGACACGCGATGTGGAGCCTGACATCAAATCTCTGGTCAAGAGCCTGCGCGACACCGCGGACGCGGCTACGGGCACACTGACGGCGGTACAGGGGATGATGGGAAATAACAGCAACACCCCCACAGACACCGATCTGCCGAAGCTTATGCGCGAGCTCACCGACGCCGCCCGCTCTGTGCGGGTGCTGGCCGACTATCTGGATCGCCACCCGGAGTCATTGCTTCGCGGGCGCAAGGGAGTCAAACCGTGAGCGGCAGGATCTCCCGTCGGTTCGCGATCATGACGGTGGCCCTGGTGAGCGCCTGCTCCTCGAGCCCGCCGACGCGCTTCTACACGCTCAGTGAGATCGCGGCCGACATGCAACCCACACCGCAATCCGGGACAGGCTCGGTGCGCGTCTATCGAGTCACGATCCCCGGTGAGCTCGACCGGCCGCAGGTGGTGCGCCAGATCGATGCAAATCGGCTGCAGATTGCCGAGCAGGACCGCTGGGCTGCGCCGCTCGACGAAATGATTCGCCGCGTTCTCTCGGGCGACCTGGCCCGCAGGCGGCCCGCACCCGCGGCGGCGAATGCCAACGACGCTCCTCCCGCGGACCAGCAGCGCTCGTTGAGCGTCGATATTCGGGAATTCTACGGCGACGCAAATTGCAACGTGACCCTACGCGCCGCCTGGACGATGAAGCAGGCGAGTGCAACAGCGCGTGCGACGGCAAGTGCGACAGCGCGTCCAACACCAAGTGCAACAGCACCTGCAATGGCAAGTGCCACACCGCCTGCAACGGCGAGTCCAACGCCTAATTCGGACACCGTCACCATGGAGGACAGGGTCACTCTGGAGGACATCCATGTGCCCTCGACTGGTGCTTGCCCTGACAGCCTTCCTGCAACCATGAGCATCGCCCTGGGACAATTGAGCGATCGCATCGTCGCCGGCATCGGGCGGTTCTAAAAAGAGGGGCCCGATGTCCACGCGCAGAGTCAGACGCTATGCCATCGCGCTCGCCATTGTCGTCCTGGTGGCGGCCTCGTATGCGGCGGCCGGATTTCTTGCCGTACCCTATTTTCTGCGCTCGAGCCTGCACGGTTTCGTGAGCTCGCATTACGGGCGAACGGTGTCAGTCGGCGACATCCGTTTCAATCCATTTACGTTCACCCTCGATGTTGCCAACTTCTCTCTTCCGGACACCGATGGGCAGGCGATGCTCGCCTTCGGCCGGCTGCATGTCGATCTGGAAATGGTCAGTTTGTGGCGGCTGGGTCCGAGCTTTCGCGCCATCGTGCTCGAGCGACCGTCGTTTCGCACGGTAATCCGCGCCGACGGCACGTTGAATCTGGCGGACCTCGGGAAAGGGTTTGAGACGACCGCGCCCCCCGCGCCCAGCGGCCACACAAAGGAGCCGATGCGGCTCTTCATCGACCGGCTTGCGGTGGTTGCCGGTAGCGGCACCTTCGAAGACCGGACCCGCCCGACGCCGTTTCGAACGGAGTTCACGCCGATCGCGTTCGAGCTGCGCCACTTCAGCACGCGCGCCAAGAGCGGCAACGACTACTCGCTCACCGCCGCATCGCCCGAGGGAGAACGGCTCGACTGGAATGGCAGCATTCTTCTCGAGCCCCTGTCGTCGCACGGCACGTTCGCGATCACGAATCTTCAGGCGGCTACGATCTGGAGGTATCTGCAACAGCCGCTACCGCTCGAGACACCGGAGGGAGTCATCGGTCTCAAGGGCGGCTATGACCTCGATCTCGCCGGTGCCACAGCCGGCATCAGAATCAATGTGCACGATGCTGCCGTGACGGACCTCAAGTTGAGGCCGCGGCAGGGAACGGCGGATTACCTCACTCTCGCGAAGCTCCATATCCAGGATACCCGGCTCGACCTCGCCAGGCACTCGGTGGAAGTCGGCAAGGTGGCCCTCACGGGCGGCGACGTGACTACGTGGCTGAGCCCGCAAGGACGCTTGAATCTGCTCGAGCTGATGGCCCCGACGGACGGGCCCGCGGTGAACGCGTCGGCTGCGGGTGCGCCTGCATCGGATTCGCCAGCCACACCGCCCGCGATTTCGGGACCGGCGCCTGTCTGGACTATCTCGGTGCCTGACATCAGTGTCGAAGGCCTCAAAGTCTCCACAGAAGATCGTCAGGTCACGCCTGCTGTCGTGCTCGTCTTGAACCCGCTCAGCATGCACGTCACGGGGTTCAATACGACGCCCACTGCTCGTCTGGAGATTACGGCGCGGACCACCATCAACAGCACGGGCAGCTTCAATGCGACTGCGCAACTCTCGCCGCATTCGGGAGATGCATCCGCGCATATCGAGCTGTCGCAGCTTGACCTTGCCACCTTTCAGCCCTTCATCGCACAGCGTACGGGAATGACCCTGCAGAGCGGCCGACTTGCAGCCAAGCTCGACCTCCAACACTCAGCGGGCGGCAGCCTCGTCCTCAAAGGCGATGCGCAGGTGAGCGGCCTGCGGACGGTGGACAACGAGCTGCAGCAGGCCTTCATAAAATGGAAGGAGCTGCGCGTCGCGGGCATTCAGTACAGCTCGCAGCCTGCAAGCTTGCGCATCGCCAGCATCGTTGCACGCGAGCCTTATGCACGAGTGATCATTGCCAAGAATCGCACCGTGAACGTTGCCGAAGTGCTGGCGGGTCCGCACAAAGGTGCGCCCGCAAGCCAACAGGACGCCACTGGTGCAAAAGGCACGGGTGTAGCGTTCGTCGATTCGAATGGTGTTGACGCCAAGATCGCTGCAGGCATGGTGGCTCGTGCGAATAGTGCTGGCGCTTCCAAATCCTCAGGGGCGGACTCGTCCGCCCTGCCGATATCGATCGGCAGTGTGCGCATTCTCAACGGTTCGGCGAACTATGCCGATTTCTGGATCCAGCCGAATTTCGCCGTGGGTATCCAGAGTCTGGATGGCGGCATTGACGGTCTGTCATCCAACCCGCGATCGCGCGCGAAGGTGCAGCTCGACGGCAAGGTGGACCGCTACGCGCCCGTGCACATTGCGGGTGAGGTGAACCTGCTGGCCGCGTCCGTCTATTCGGACATCAAGATGAGCTTCAAGGGGCTGGAGCTCACGACGATGACTCCGTATTCCGGCCATTTCGCGGGCTACAAGATCGACAGGGGCAAGTTGTCGGTCGATGTCACTTACAAGGTCGACCAGCGCAAGCTCGTGGCCGACCAGCGGTTCGTGATCGATCAGTTGCAGCTGGGCGATCCGGTCGCCAGCCCCGATGCGGTAAAACTGCCGTTGAAGCTCGCGGTGGCGCTGCTCAAGGATCGCAACGGCGTCATCGACGTTCCGCTGCCCATCAGCGGCAGCCTCGATGATCCGCAATTCAAGATCGGACCCATCATCTGGAAGGCGGTGGTGAACCTGCTGGTCAAAGTCGCCACGGCGCCCTTCGCGCTGTTGGGCCATCTGTTCGGCGGCGGCGAGGAAATGAACTTCATCGATTTCCCGGCGGGCAGTGCGCAGGTCGACGAGGATGCGAGGCAAAAGCTCACGGCCCTCACGAAAGCACTGCAGGAGCGCCCGCAGCTGCAACTCGATGTGCCGATCGTGTTCTCGCAGCAAGTCGATGGACCGGTACTCGCGGCGAAGGTGCTGCGCCAGAAACTGCTGGCGCGTGAGCGAACTGAGCACCCACCGAAGAAGCAGGACGATGACGCCGCGCTACAGGCAGCACTGAGCAACCCGCTCGAACACTACCGTCTGCTGCTTGCCGAGTATCAGTCCGAGTTCGGCAAGAACGTGGCGCTGCCGCCATTGGCGTTGGCCATCCAGACCGCGCGGACCAGGAAGGACGCGCCTCCCGTGGAACCCGCGATCCCGGAGCTGGAGGCGGCTCTCGACGCTCATATCGAAGTCCCGGACGTGGCGCTGCAGGAGCTTGGAAAACGGCGCACGCAGGCGATTCAGCAAGCTCTGCTGGTGGACGGCGGCATCGATGGTTCCCGGGTCTTCGTCATCAACGGCCCGCCGCAGACCGCTTCCGGCGACAAGGTTCGCGTGGAGATGAGTCTCAAGTAACGCTGGCGGACGATGTCATACTTAGCCGGGAACGGCGCCTGCTGAGCGGTGCAGGCAGAGGTCTCGCTTTTGGAACTTTCGAAAACCTATCCCATGGCAATCAAAGAAGACGCGCCCGATTCTGGGACTCAACTGACCGATCGTAGACAGTTCCTGCAAGGGACCGCCGCCGCGTTATCGGTGGCAACGCCCTTGGCATGGCTGGGCGGCAGCGCCACGGTGGACGCCCGTGCGGCGGCTCCGGCCGCGGCGCGGCAGCCCTTCGACTATGCCCGCCTGAAAGGGATCGCCCATTCAATGGCCGGGACGGCTTACCAGCCTCCCTCCGAGCACTTGCCGGAGCCCATCGAGCGGCTGGACTGGGATCACTGGCAGGCTATCCGTTTCCGCGACGAGCGCTCGCTGTGGGCAGGCGAGGGCCTGCGCTTCCAGGTGCGCTTCTTCCACCTGGGCTTCAAGATCCGCAGGCCCGTGAAAATGTATATGGTGGACGGCGGTCTGGCACAGGAAATCCTCTACGACCCGGGCATGTTCGATTACAGCGGCAGCGGCCTGCGCGGCGCCGAGATTCCGAACAGGTTGGGCTTCGCGGGCTTCCGGCTTCTGTTCCACACCGACTGGGTGCGCGACTTCGCCGCCTTTCAGGGGGCTTCCTACTTTCGGGCGGTCGACATCGACCGGCAGTACGGCATGTCCCAGCGCGGACTCGCCATCGATTGCGGCGCGTCCACACCGGAGGAATTTCCGGATTTCATCGCGTACTACCTGGAGAAGCCCGCGAAGGATTCGAGCCTGCTCACGATTTACGGTCTTCTCGACTCCCCGAGCGTCGCCGGCGCCTATCGTTTCGTGATCGATGCTAGCGAGCCGCTCACCATGGATATCGATGCGGCACTGTATCCGCGCAAGCCGATCGAGCGCCTCGGCATCGCCCCCGGAACGAGCATGTTTCTGGTCGGGAAGAACGACCGGCGGGTCGACAACGACTGGCGCCCGGAGATTCACGACTCCGACGGTCTGCAGATCCGTAACGGCGCCGGCGAATGGATCTGGCGTCCCCTGATGAACCCGTCCGGACTGCGGGTGAATTCCTACACCGATGAGCGTCCTCGCGGCTTCGGCCTGATGCAGCGAGAGCGGCGCTTCGAGCAATACCAGGACGATGGCGTGTTCTACGAGAAGCGGCCGGACGTCTGGGTGGAGCCGAAGGGGAATTGGGCCAAAGGCGCAGTGATGCTGGTCGAGATTCCCACGGAAGACGAGACATCGGACAACATCGTCGCGTTCTGGACTCCAGCCGATAAGCCGCAGCGTGGGCAGGAGTTGCTCTACGCCTACCGGCTCTACTGGTGCCGCGAGAATCCCGTAACCGTCGATCTCGCCAGAGTGTTCGCCACACGTACGGGCGTAGGCGGCGTCATCGGCCGCAAGCGGGCTTACTTCTCGTGGCGCTTCGTCGTAGATTTCGCGGGCGGAGAGCTCCAGGGCCTCGGCGAGAACGTGCACATCGTGCCGGTCATTTCCGCGTCCCGGGGGCGAGTCGAAATCGCTTCGGTGCGTCCACTGCACGCGATCAAGGGTTACCGCGCGATGTTCGATCTCGCACTGACGGACGAGAGTACCGAGCCGGTCAACCTGCGGTTGTTTCTCTCGGCCGATGGCCAGCCCTTGTCCGAAACCTGGCTCTACCAGTACACCCCCCCGCCGGTGGCGCTGCGCAGAGTGTAAAGATCAAACACTCCAGCCCGGCACTACGTACGCGTAGACGGCCGCGATCAGGCCGATGATGCATACGAGCAGGATGCTGTGCTTCAGCGTGAATCGGAACAGCTTCGCCTCTTCGGAGGGAGCCATTCCCGTGGCAGCGGCGGCCACGGAAATACTCTGCAGGCTGATCATCTTGCCCATCACGCCGCCGCTCGAGTTGGCCGCCGCCATGAGCGCGGGGGACAGTCCTAACTTGTCGGCGGTGACGACCTGCAGATTCCCGAACAGGGCATTGGCGGATGTGTCGCTGCCCGTGAGGAACACTCCCAGCCAGCCCAAAGTCGCGCTGAAGAACGGAAAGAACACACCGGTCGCCGCGAACGCCAGTCCCAGCGTCGCCGTGCAACCCGAATAGTTCATCAGGTAGGCGAGCGCGAGCACGCAGGCCATTGTCAGAATGGATAGCGAAAGGTCCCGCGCAGTACGACCCACGACGGCCAAAAAGCGCCTCAGCGAAATTCGCAGCATCACAGCCGTGCCAATGCAGGCGAACAGCGCGGACGTCCCCGAAGCCGACAGTAGATTCAGCGTGAATTTCGCGGCATAGGGCGCCACCTTGGGAACGACGGGCGGAAGCCGCTGAATCTCCTCATGCAGGCCGGGCCAGCCGAACACCAGGGTGGCCTTGTCGAGGATGGCCTTGACCGGCGTGGTTCCCCAAAGCAGCACGAAGATCACGAGCAGGATGTACGGCGACCACGCCCGCAGAAGTACAGGGGTGCTCGCACCCAGTTCCTCGAGTACCGGCCCGCGATCGTCGCGTGGCTTCCAGACTCGCAACAATGCCGCGAGACACAGGATCGCCGCGATCGACGCGAGAATGTCGGTCAGGTAGGGACCAATGTAATTCGATACGAGAAACTGCGTGGCGGCGAACGATAGCCCGCATACCGCTGCGGCGGGCCAGACCGCTCGCAGCCCTTTCGTGCCTCCCATGACCAGGATCAGATAAGCAGGAATGAACAGCGACAACGGCGCACAGATGCGGCCGACGCCGGCGCTCAGGACGCTCAACGGGAGATTCGTGACGCCCGCGAGAGTAACGAGTGGGGTACCAATAGCGCCGAACGCCACGGGTGCGGTGTTGGCCAGCAGGCATATTCCCGCGGCGTAGAACGGTGTGAACCCAAGACCCGTGAGCATCGCCGCCGCAACCGCGACGGGTGTGCCGAATCCCGCCGCCCCTTCGATGAAGGCACCGAACGCGAACGCGACGAAAAGCGCCTGCAGCCGCCGGTCACGGGTGAGGTGCCCGACCGAGTCCTTGATGACCTCGAACTGCCCCGTTTCAACGGTCAATCGGTAGAGCGTGACGGCCCAGAACACGATCCACGCGATGGGGAACAGCCCAAACGCCGCCCCATAAAGCGTGGCGCTGGCGATCAGCCGCGGCGGCATTCCGTACACTACGGCCGCGATGATCGCGACGGTGATCAGCCCCAGGAGCCCGGACTTCCAGGCGGCCATCCGCAGAATGCCCAAGGCGAACAGCATGACAAAGATCGGCAGCGCCGCGCAGGCCGCGGAGGCCGCCAAGCTGCCGGCGACGGGCATGTAGACCTGATCCCACACTGCAGCACCCCCCTCGTGAAGCACCGCGATCCGGCGCCGCTCGTTCGACTAGGTCTGACCCCGGGCACACACCCGGTATCCCGACCTCAGGCCCTGAACTGGCCGAGGCGGGACAGCCCTCGCCTGGCGAGAGCATAGCGCAGCAGTTGGGGGCATTTGTACGGGATGCTTGTACGTGGAACAGGGCAATGGTAGGGTTCGAGCATGGTCTTTTGCGCGAACTCCAACTCCCTCCTGCTCAACAGCGCGCTTTCGCCGCTGTTGCTTGCACTCGCGCTTCTGCGCCGCCAGGCGCACTAACCCCACGCGCTAACGGTCGGCGCCAACAAGACCGGACTTTCCACTTTCATCGAACCGGGGCGGTCATGTCGACCTGCCGCGGCTGCGATCCCTCGGGTTCATTGCCTGGCGAGAGACTCAAACCATGCTACGCACACCTTCCGGAAAATACCGGCCGTTTGCTCCCATAGACATTCCTGACCGCACCTGGCCCAGCCGCACGCTCACCGCGCCGCCGGCCTGGTGCAGCGTCGACCTCCGCGACGGCAACCAGGCGCTCATCGAGCCCATGGACTCGGCGCGCAAACTGCGGCTGTTCGCGCAGTTGGTGCGCATCGGCTTCAAGGAGATCGAGACCGGCTTCCCGTCGGCCTCGCAGACCGAATTCAATTTCATGCGGGAGTTGATCGAGGCCGAGCGGATCCCGGACGACGTGACCGTGCAGGTCCTGACGCAGGCGCGGCCAGAGCTCATTGCACGCACCTTCGAGAGTCTGCGCGGCGTGCGCCGGGCGATAGTGCACCTTTACAATTCGACCTCGACGACTCAGCGGCGTGTCGTGTTCAACTTCGATCGAGCCGGCATCGTCGCCATCGCCGTAAAGGGTGCCGCGCTGATCAAACAGCTCGCCGACGCTCAACCCGGTACGGAGTGGGTGTTCCAGTACAGCCCCGAAAGCTTCACGGGCACCGAGCTCGATTTCGCGGTCGAAATCTGCGACGCCGTGACTGCCGTCTGGGAGCCGACGCCCGCGCGCAAGGCGATCCTGAATCTTCCCGCCACCGTTGAGATGGCGACGCCCAACGTCTACGCCGACCAGATCGAATGGTTTTCCCGCCACGTCGCGCGCCGGGACAGCGTTATCATCAGCGTCCACCCGCACAATGATCGCGGCACCGGGGTGGCGGCGGCCGAACTCGCAATGATGGCGGGCGCCGAACGCGTCGAAGGCACGCTGTTCGGCAACGGCGAGCGCACCGGGAATGTGGACATCGTGACGCTGGCTCTGAATCTGTATACGCAGGGCGTGGCCCCGGGGCTCGACTTCTCCAACATCAACGCGATCGCGCATTGTGCGGAGGCCTGCACGCAGCTGCCGATCCACCCCCGTCACCCCTATGTGGGAGATCTGGTGTTTACGGCTTTCTCCGGCTCGCACCAGGATGCGATCAAGAAGGGCCTCGCGGCGCGCGACGCCGCTGGTGTCTGGGACGTTCCCTATCTGCCGATCGACCCTTCCGACCTCGGCCGTTCCTACGAATCCATCATCCGTGTGAACAGCCAGTCCGGCAAAGGCGGCGTCGCATACCTGCTCGAGCGCGACTACCAGCTCGTATTGCCCAGACGGCTCCAGATCGAATTCAGCAGGGTGGTGCAGGCGGCGGCCGACACCTCGGGTAAGGAGCTCACCTCGCGGGAGCTCTG
>JAQGOC010000228.1 GCA_028293805.1 Gammaproteobacteria bacterium | reverse complement strand
TGCGGCGGCCGCAGATGCATCGTCCACACGACCCGATTCAGGCCGCGGCGGCTGCTGGCCGGCAATTCGTCGATCACGGCGCCGCTCGCATCGAGCACCTCGATCTTGAGCTTCCCGAACAGGTGGCGCGTGCGCTGGAAGTACGTAATCACGGCACCGCCAGTCGGATTATCGCCCACGAATGCTGCGGCACCCTCGGGCCAGCCGCCGCTTGCTTCGATACGTTGCTGCACCGGCCGCGCGGACACGAAAGCAGCCTCCTGCGACGTCAGGGCCGGAGTCAGATAGCGTAGTGGGCTGATGTCGTCGACGATCCAGATGCCGCGACCGTGCGTGGCGAGCACGAGGTCGTTATCCCGGGGCTGGATTGCGAGATCGCGTACCGCGACCGCCGGAATATGGCCGCCTTTGAATTGCGCCCAATGCACGCCGCGGTCCACGGAGATCCACAGGCCGAATTCCGTCCCCAGAAACAGGAGTTGGGAATCGACGGTATCCTCCTTGATCACATGCGCGTAGCCCCGCACCCCCTTGGAGTCGAGCGGGCTGGCCAGCGGTGTCCAGGTCTTGCCGAAGTCGGTGGTTGCATACACATAAGGGGCCATATCACCGAACGTGTGCCGGTCGAAGGCGACGTAGGCCGTGCCCGGGGCAAACGAGCTCGCCTGCACCCAGCTCACCCAGGCGTTTTTGGGCACATCCCGCACATTGCCTATGACATTGCTCCAATGTTGTCCGCCGTCGCGCGTCAGTTGCAGATTGCCGTCGTCGGTCCCGACCCAGATGAGGCCCGCGGCGAGCGGCGATTCGCTGATCGAGTAGACGGTGGTGTGCATCTCGGCCGCGGAATTATCGACAGTGATGCCGCCCGACTGCTCCTGCTTCTGTTTTTGCGGATCGTTCGTCGTGAGGTCCGGGGAGATTCGCTCCCAGGTCTGGCCATGATCCCGCGAGCGGAACAGAAACTGTGCGCCGATGTAAACCGTTGCCGGATCGTGCGGCGACAATGCGATGGGTGTGTTCCAGTTGAATCGCAGCTTGGTGTAGCGCTTGAGATCCGCGGAGCCGAGCTTTGGCTGGATATCCCGCGTTTCGTGCGTGCGGATGTTGACGCGGCCGATGGCGCCGCCCTGAGCTTCGGCATACACGTAATTCGGATCGGAAGGGTCCGCGAACATCCAGAAGCCGTCGCCGCCGTACATGTTTTCCCACCGGGAGCTGGTGACGCCGCTCGGATAGGCGGAGTCCCCGACCCAGGAGCTGTTGTCCTGCAGGCCGCCGTAGACGTGGTATGGGTCGGCATTGTCGAGACTGACGTGATAGAACTGCGAGATCGGCAGATTGTCGGTCTTCCACCATTTATTCGCGCCGTCGAAGGAAATCCACAGCCCGCCATCGTCGGCCGCGAACACGTGTTGTGAATTGCCCGGATCGACGAAGACATCGTGCACGTCGCCGTGCATTCCATTGAAGCCGCCGACGCCGCTGAAGCTCTTGCCGCCGTCCTCGCTCAGGATGAGGCTGCCGTCGGTCTTGAAGACGCGCCGCGCATCCTTCGGATCCACGATGAGGTTGGCAAAGTAGAAGGGGCGCCACACCATCCACTGGCTCTTGTCACCCTGTTCCCACGTAGCGCCGCCGTCGTGCGATAGCAACAACACCGAATCGGTCGACTCGACGAAAGCGTAGATCGTTTTTGCATCGCTCGGCGCAAAGGCCAGCGCAATCCGGCCATAGGGCTTCGGCGGCAGCCCCTGATGGGATTGCGCCGTCAGCTCCGTCCAGGTCCTGCCGCCATCGGCACTGCGATACAGGCCGCTGCCGGACGGCGCACCGGGACCGTTGCCGCCGGAGCGGAAGGTCCAGCCCTGACGGCGAAAATCCCACAGGCCGGCCAACAACACGTTCGGGTTGCCCGGCTCCATCGCGATGCTGCCGCAGCCCGTCGACGGATTCGATCCCTTGAGCACGAGCTGCCAGCTCTTGCCGCCATCGGTGGTCTTGTACAGGCCGCGCTCGGCGGAATCGCTCCACAGCTTACCCGGCACGCAGGCGTAGACCGTATCGGACGCACGCGGGTCGACGATGATCTTGGAGATGCGCTCGGAATCCGGCAGACCGACGTGCAGCCACGTCTCACCGCCGTCCGTGGACTTATAGATGCCGTTGCCCACCGAAACGCTGTTGCGCGTCCACGCTTCGCCGCTGCCAACCCAGACGTTCCGGGGATTCGACGGATCGAGCGCGATCGCGCCGATCGACTGCACCGGCTGATCATCGAATACCGGCTTGAAAGTTGTCGCCCCGTCCGTCGTTTTCCACACACCGCCGCTGGCCGAGCCGACGAAGAGCGTCACCTTGCCGGAAGGCTCGGTGTAGCCGGCGAGGGCGGAAATCCGCCCGCTCATGGCCGCCGAGCCTATGTTGCGGGCACCCAGGCCGGACAGGGCGCCCGAGTCGATCGCGGTGCCGTCGGCCTGCGCGAACCCTGTGGCGGTGAAACTGCAAAGAAGCACACAGGCTCCTGTCGCGAATCCGAATCGCATCAGCCTTCTCCTGGGTTGCTTACTTTGCCGGGGTGGCGCTGGGGCGCCCGGCCGGGAATTGAAACTGGGTATCCGTAATCGGAACGTTGGCTTCCGCTTTCTCGAACTGGACTTTCTGACGGTCGCTCGAGCCCTTGGGCCCCGACTCCTGCGCGAACGGGAAGTAAACTCCCTCCACCTTCTCGTAATCACCGTAGTCAGTGACTGTCTCGTTGGGAACGCCATGCTCGATGCGTCGGTTGACCGTGCGGATCTCGAGGAAGTAATCGGGATCGAGATAGACGAAGGTGATGTCCCCATTGGGCCGTGTGACGCGCAGCTTGTGCGCCTCCGTGCCGTCGACGTCTTCGGTGCCGAGATAATCGAGCTTGTAGCCCTTGGCTTGGTAGTCGACCAGCGGACCGGTGAAATCCAGGGCGTCCTCGCCCAGACCCTTCGCATCGTCGACGGACAGCTTTTCGGGGTCCTTGCGGCCTTGAAACGGATTGATCTGCCAGGCCTGGGCGCCGTCGTACGCCTGGACCTGAGTCAGGCCCTGGAGCAGCGCCTCATAGCGGATCGATCCGGGACGCCTGACCAGCGTGACGTATCCGAGCTCGAGCGTTCCTCCATTGACCCGCAGCTTGCCGGACAGACGCAGTGACTGGATCGCACTGAGTTTGTCGAGGCCGCCCTTGGCGGCAACGTTCTTCGCGGCAAGCTCATCGGCGGTGTAGGCGAGTACGGCGGGTGCTGTGAGCACCATCAGAACGGCTGCAATTCGGCGCATGCGACTCCCTCGATTCCCTGATGTCGCTATGATGCGCTGGCGTTCGGGGAGGCACCAGCCCGAGTGAGGCGTGAGAAGCCGGTAACCCGTGCGCCGCGGCGCGGATTGCGACGAACGGTGAGGATGGCACGGCTGAGCGAATGATTGGCGATTGGGGGGGCGGATATGAAGCAGCGTCGATTTCTGGGATTCACGGGCGTGCTTTACGCCCTGCTGATGGCTTATGCGGGGTCCGTGGCCAGCCAGGTCAATCCGGACCTGTTCAGCGGCATGAAATGGCGCCAGATCGGCCCGTTTCGGGGCGGCCGGGTGGTGGCCGTGAGCGGTGTTCCGGGTGATCCGGCGACGTGGTACTTCGGCGCGGTCGCCGGCGGCGTCTGGAAGAGCACCAATGCCGGCAACACCTGGCAGCCGCTGTTCGATCAGCAGAAGATCGCGTCGATCGGCGCGATCGCCGTCGCGGACTCCGACCACAACATCATCTATGTGGGCACGGGAGAGGCTTGTCCGCGGGGCAACATCACCTACGGCGACGGTGTGTACAAGTCACTCGACGCGGGCAAGACCTGGCAGCATGTCGGCCTCGCCGACACCCGCCAGATCGGCGCAATCAGCATCGATCCTCACAATCCCGATATCGTATTCGTCGCGGCGCTCGGCCACGCGTTCGGACCGAACGAGGAGCGTGGAATATTCCGAACGGGCGACGGTGGCAAGACCTGGCAGCGGGTGCTGTTCCGCGACCGCGACAGCGGCGGAATCGATGTAGTCTTCGACCCGCACAATTCCAATACACTGTTCGCTTCGCTGTGGCAGATGCGGCGCCAGCCCTGGGCATTTTCCAGTGGCGGCCCCGGATCCGGGCTGTATCGCTCGACGGACGGTGGGATCAACTGGAAGCAGATCGAAGGCCACGGCCTTCCCGACGGCCCGCTGGGTCGCATCGGCGTCTCCGTGTCCGGCGCCGACAGCAGCCGCGTCTATGCGGCCATCGAGGCGAAGGAGGGCGGAATCTTCCGCTCCGACGACGCGGGCGACCATTGGACCCGCATCAACCCGGATCACCGCTTTCGGCAGCGCGCCTGGTATTACTCGCATATTTTCGCCGATCCCGCCGCGATCGACACTGTGTATGTGTTGAATACCGGCGCCTTTCGTTCCACGAACGGCGGCAAGGACTTCGAGCTGCTGCCGGCCCCGCACGGGGACCACCATGCGCTTTGGATCGATCCTCGCGATCCCAGCCGCCTCATCAACGGCAACGACGGCGGGGCCAGCATCTCGGTCGATGGCGGCAAGAGCTGGACGCAGCAGGAAAATCAGCCCACGGCGCAGTTCTACCACGTCGCCGTCGATAATCACTGGCCCTACCGTGTGTATGGTGCCCAGCAGGACAATACGACCGTTGCCATTGCGAGCCGCGCCGACGAAGGCGTAATCGGGCGGCAGGACTGGTACCCGGTAGGCGGCGGCGAAAGCGGCTACATCGCGCCGGACCCGCGTGACCCGGATATCGTCTATGCGAATGCCGACAGCGGGCAGATGACCCGCTACGACCACCGCACGCAGAACCTGCGCGACGTATCGATGTTTCCGCTCGACGTTTCGGGTAACGGTGCGCAGGAACTCGAGTACCGCATCCAGTGGACCGAGCCTGTGTTCGTCTCGGCGCACGATTCGAATGTCCTGTACACAGCGGCCCAGTTCGTGTTGAAGAGCGCCGATCAGGGCCGTAGTTGGAAACGCATCAGCGGTGACCTGACGCGCAACGACAAGAGCAAGCAACGGCCCTCCGGAGGGCCTATCACCCTGGACATCACCAGCGTCGAGTATTACGACACGGTATTCGCGCTCGCCGAGTCTGCGCTGGAGAAAGGCCTGCTGTGGGCTGGCACCGATGATGGCCTCATCCAGATCACGCGCAACGACGGACAGACGTGGCAGAACGTCACACCCAAGGACATGCCCGAATGGAGCACGGTAAGCATTATCGAGCCCTCGCCGCATGATGCGAGGACTGCGTTCGCCGCCATCGACCGTCACAAGCTCGATGATCTCAAGCCGCTCATCTACAAGACGCACGATGGCGGCAAGACCTGGAAGCGAATCGTTGCCGGCATACCTGAAGGCGCCGTCGTGCGCTCGGTCCGTGAGGACCCGAAGAGAAAAGGCCTGCTGTACGCGGGCACTGAGCTCGGTGTCTACGTATCGCTCGACGATGGGGGACACTGGCAGCCACTCCAGTTGAACCTCCCCGTGACACCTGTTCACGATCTCGTCGTAAAGGACGATGACCTCGTTGCGGCCACTCATGGACGCTCGTTCTGGATCCTCGACGATGTGACCCCGCTGCGCCAGATCGACGGCCCGGCGGCACTTCCGGACCTGCGGCTGTATCGTCCGCAGCCTGCCTACAGGCTTCATTTCCCGATGGAAGTGAATCGCCGGCGCCCGGTCGGCGACAACCCGCCGGACGGCGCCATCATCGATTACTTCCTGAAGGTCAAGCCGCAACCGGACGAGGAGATCACGCTCGAGATCCTTGACCCTCGAGGCACCGTGCTGCGCAAGTTCTCGAACCACAGGAAGGAGAAATTCGAGCAGCCCGCTGAATGGCCGGATCGCGAGGCGCCTGCGGACCTCTTGCCGGACGGGGCCGGAATGAATCGCTTCGCGTGGGATCTGCGCGTCGAGGATCCGGTGCAGATTCCCGGTGCTTTTTACGCCGACGAGGGACCCAGAGGACCGGTCGTCAATCCCGGCTCATACGTGGCTCGGATGACGACCCGCAACGGAACGCAATCCGTGCCCCTCGAGGTGGTGCTCGATCCCCGTTTGAAGGATACGGTGACCGCCGACGATATGGCGGCTCACTGGGATCTCGTCAAAAAGACCGCCGAGGACCTCGAAACGCTGCATCGCGCGGTGAACAAGATGCGCGCGAGCCGGACGGAGCTCGAAAAATTGCAGCGGCCGACCGGAGCGCAGCCGGCTGCCCGCGCGCTGCTCGCTGCGGCCGCGGCTTTCGCAAGCAAGATGGCTCCGATCGAGGAACAGTTGCTTCAGGTCAACATGAAAGCATCGGAAGACAATCTCAGATACCCCAATCGTCTCAACGAGCAATACGACACGTTCAGCGCCACGCTCGACGGCGAGGACGTCCGCCCGACCGAGCCGCAGCTGCAGGTGTTTGCCGATCTGCACCGGCGCCTCGGCGAGCAGCTCGCCAGGTGGAATTCACTCCTGGATACGGATCTGCCGGCGCTCAACGCCCGGTTGCAAGAGGCGGGTGTTCCGCATCTCACGGTGCCGGGCGGCGAGTAAGGGGCACGGCGTACCCGCGTCGCTCATTCTTCATCCGCGGCATTGAGGTCCCTGGGTGGCGGCAGGTCCGGGCGAATTTGAGCTAGCTTGTCCGCCCGCAGGCGCTTGTTGAGCGCCGGCAGATCGGCCTGGAGCAGCTGCCACGTACGCAACAGGTCCGAGCTCGCCTGTTGCGCCGCCTCGCTGGCGCTCAGTTGTGCCGCTGTCGGCGCCGCGTCGGCGCGAGTCACGTCGGCATAGAGCGTATCGAGGCGGCCCTGTACGTCGGACAGCGTGAGTTTGGCCATAGGCTGCGCCTGGTCCCTGTTTTTCTCCGCTTCCTTCTCCGGCGGGGAATCCAACAAGGAGGACAGGCGTGCAGCGAAGCTTTGAGTGGCTTGCCCTGTCGCGCCGGCCGGCGCAAGCGCCTTCAGCTGTTCCTGCTCGGATCTGGCTGTCAGGAACGCCTGCGACGTCGCGCTGAGCACATTCGCAAGCTCGGTGGCCAAGCGGAGCTGCTTTTCGAGCGCACCGGCCGGCAGCTGCGCGCGCGGATCGAGCTTAAGGATCAGGGGTGCTTCGAGACTGTGACCCCCTGTCGTGAGGCGCACGATATAACTCCCGGGCAGGGCGAGCGGACCTTCGGGTCCCCGCGGTGTTGCATGAGGTACGGCGGAGATCGGGTAGCCATGACTGGCCGTCAGGGGCGCCGGATAGTGAAGATCCCACACCCACCTGTGCATCCCGCTCTGTGCCGGTAAGGCATGGGGTGGTGCAATCCAGTACTGCGGGATGAGCTCGCGAGCCAGTTCCTCCGTGCTCGGCTCCAAGGGATCGTCGCTTCTGAAGCGGCGTACGAGCCCGCCTTTGCTGTCGAGCACTTCGAGCATCACCGGGCCTTTCGCGTCCCGTGGCAGAAAGAAATCGATGACGGCGCCCGCGGGCGGGTTGAGTCCAAGCGGCTCGTCAGGCTGCAGGGGTGTATCAGTCCCGGTACTACGTCTTACGCGATACGCCGGGGCGGGATGAACGAGCACGGCATCGCGCAGCTTCGCTGTCGTGATCTGCCGCAACCTTGAAATGTCGTCGAGGATCCAGAACGAGCGCCCATGGGTCGCCACGATGAGATCGTCGTCGTGGATCACTAAGTCGCGCATCGAGGTGTGGGGCAGATTCATCTGCAGCGACTCCCAATGATCGCCATCATCTGACGACACCCACACCGCGTTCTCCGTAGCCGCGAAGAGCAATCCCTGTCGTACGGGATCCTCACGCACCGCGTTCACGGACGCGTCCGGCGGCAGGCCGTCATCGATGGCCTGCCAGCTCTTGCCTCCATCGCGCGTCCGGAAAATGTACGGGCGCAGATCATCGAGCCGCATACGGCTCACCGAGACATAGGCGCTGTTCACATCGAAATGAGACGCCTCGATCTGGGTCACCTTGCTCCATGCCGTAAGCGTCGGCGGAGTCACGTTCGCCCAGTGTGTCCCGCCGTCTCCGGTCAGCAAAACGAGGCCGTCGTCAGTACCAGCCCACAGGGTGTCTATGTTGCGTGGTGATGCGCCAAGGGAGTAAATGACGCCTCGCCGATGCTCGGCGCCCGAGCCATGGAGAGCGCCGACGCTCGCAGGGATTCCAGCATTCTCGCGCGCGAGGTCGGGACTGATCGCCTGCCATGTCGCGCCGCCATCGCTCGTTTTGTAGAGCCTGTTGGTGGCGTAGTAGAGGGTATGCGGATCGAGTGGCGAGAAGAGCAGCGGCTCGGTGCGATCGACGCGGACCTCGGTACCGCGCACCGGCACCGGTGTTACATTTTGCACCTGCCCGGTCGACCAGTGATACTTCGAGACTTCATTGCGACCGGCCCCGTAGATCACGTCCTGGTCGAGCGGATCCGGGGCGACGTAGCCGTACTCGATGGCCCCCACCGGATGCCAGTCGCGCGCAGTGATTTCTCCATCGTTGCCGCGGCTTGCGATGCATACGGAGCCACTTTCCTGTTGTCCGGAGCAGACGCGATACGGGAAAGTCGGTGTGACGCTGACATGATAAAGCTGCGCGGTCGGCTGGTTGAGCCATGAGCTCCAGGTCTGCCCGCCATTCACGCTGATGACGGCACCCTGGTCAGCGACCAGGGCGATGATGCGGGGATCATGCGGATTGATCCATAGATTCTGATAATCATCGCCGCCTGGTGCCCCTCGCAGTGACTGCCAGGTCTTGCCGCCATCATTCGACTTCGTCGTGACGATGCCAGTGCTGTACACGACGTCAGGGTTCGAGGGATCCACGCGCACGACTGGCAAGTCGCCGCCGCCGATGCGCAGCGCAGGCCGTGGATCCGACGTGATTCGACTCCAACTCTCGCCAGCATCGTCCGACCGAAACACGCCCAGTCCGGCGGCGGACGAATAATCCCCGGGCTCATTCGTGCCCACGGTGGCATAGAGGCGATCGGGCGCGCTTGGCGCGATCGCGATGTTGATCTGCGACAGGTCTTTCGGAAGACCCGCTGTCAGCGGCTTCCAGGTGGTTCCACCGTCGGACGACTTGAACAGGCCGCCACCGGTCCCGTGGAACTCGTTTTTATCCTCCCACGGACCCAGGCGCGTCTGCCAAAGGGCCGCATAAACGATGTCCGGGCGGTTTGGATCGATCGCGACCGCGGAAGCGCCGGTGTCCTCGTCCTTGTGAAGTACCTGTTCCCAGGTCGCTCCGCCGTCCACTGAGCGATAGATCCCGCGCTGGGAATTCGGTCCATAAGGGTGGCCGAGGACTGCGGCGAACAGGCGGTTGGAATTGCGCGGGTCGACGGCCAGTTCGGCGATCTGCTGACCGTCCGTCAGGCCGAGATGTGTCCAGCTCCGGCCACCATCCGCCGAACGGTAGATGCCGTTGCCGACCGACAAGTCGGGCCGATGCAGCCCTTCGCCGCTGCCCACGTAGATGACGTTGGGATCCGAGGGCGCGATCGCGATCGCCCCGATCGATTGTGTCGGCTGCTCGTCGAAAACAGGTTGCCACGTGCGGCCGGCGTCGTTCGTTTTCCAGACCCCACCATCGACCGCGCCCACGTAAAAGACATTCGGTTGCGACGGCACGCCGGCGACGGCCCGGGTGCGCCCGCCGCGAAACGGTCCGATCATCCGCCATTTGAAATCACCGTCGATGCCTGGCGGGTAGTGCTGTGCGAGGGCAGCGCGCGTCACCAGCGACGAGCAGAGGACACCAAGCACCGCGACGAAGCAGGATATCTGTGTGCGCACTTTGGGAACTTCAGCTGAAATTGGGCCGCAAGCATAGCCGCTTCGCGCCATGCTCGGCACCCATGGCAGGGCTGGCCGCTTTTAAGGAGGTTCTGCGTGCAGGGAGGCGGACAGGCTCTTCAGGCTATCGCGCAGCTGCGCCGGGTCGTAGGCGTCATCGTTCCGAAGGGTGCGGTACAGTTCATCCAGACGGCTGCGATACCGGTCCGCGGCGCCTGCCTCGATCATGAGCAGCTCGATGGCCATCACGGCCTGCTCGGCGCTGATGTAGTCGCGGTACTCGCCTTCGCTCCCCAGAGCCACGATGTCCGCCAACACCTGAGTGGTGTCGGCACGGGTCCAGTGATGCTCCTGCGCTTCCTCTGCGGTGCGAGCGAGAGAGCGAGCCAGTTGTGCGCTCGTCGCCGCCACACTATCACGACTTTCGCCAGCGGCCTTCTGCAGCGCCTGCGCCAGGGACAAGAGATTCTTCGCTGCGGATTCATCGAGACGCCGGGCGATGATCACGCACATCTTGAGATGCCCTTCGGGAAAGGATATCGACCCCGGTTGGGTCAAGCGCGTGAGCAGTCCACGGCTCCAGTCGGATCTATGCAGCGGATTCTCATGACAGGCGTGACAGTCCAGCAGCGCGAGCTCAGGTACGAGCGCGGTCTGCCGAACGAGAGGACCTTGCAGGAGCTCCATCTGCCTCTGTGCGGCCGTGAGCTGGCCGTAAGCCCATACCTGCGTGCGGGGGTAGGTGGGCTTGCGCTTCTCGTAGCCTTCATCCACCCGATAGTGCGGCGGTTCCAGAGCCAGAAACGTATCGAGCTCGAAGCTGAGCCGCGGGTGTCCGGCCCCCATCATCCTGTGCGTCGCGAACTTGTCCTCGT
>JAQGOC010000201.1 GCA_028293805.1 Gammaproteobacteria bacterium | reverse complement strand
TCACTGCCGTTGGCCTGAACGTTGCCCTGGCTGAAAAGCAGTAATTTGGGGCCGCCGAAATTGGTCATCGCCGTTCGATACCACTGTTGCAATTTCAGCGCGCCGCCCCAGTTTTCGACGGAATAGCCCTTACCGATGGCGTGCTCGAAGTCACCGCCCTGCATGACTGCGCTGAGCGTGGATGTACCCGCGAGAATCTGACTGTTGAGAGTTGCATCCGTGCTGCTATAGCTGCCGCCAACAGCTGAGCCAAAGGTGTTGCCTGCATTACCCAGCTGCAGACTGCCCGGCCAGGCGCTTTCAAGATAAGTATAGAACGACCTCTCGCCCGCCATTACGGCCGAATACGTCGTGGCCGCATTATGAGCTTGCGTCGTGCCGATCCTCAACCAGTCACCGTTGGCGGCATTGCCGCCACAGTTGGATGGATCGATCTAAAAGTTGTCCAGGAAGTAACCGTGATGCGATGGAGCCGCTGAAGTTCCGGAATATCGACCCAGGCGAAATAGATCATCTACGAATTTCGCTGCCCACTCGTACGGACCCAGGCCCGTCGCAGGATCAACGGGAACGTTCGGTCCCATGTCCACGAGCCACTTTTGCGATGATTGCGGGTCCGTAACGGGAGTGCCTACGGTGGTGGTTGGATGGAGCCACCAGTTCCTGGCATTGACCTGGTTGTACCAGGTGGGGCCCCAATTGTAGCTGGCATAGGTGGAATTATAGAGTTCGTTGAGGCCGATGTATTGAAATACGCGAGTGTTCACGAAGGATTGGGATTTGATGCTCGCGATGACCTTTTCTTTGCTGTAACCAGCACCTCTTTCCCAGCCTTCGAAATTGCCACCGATGATAACCAGGTGAACTTTGGCGGCATATGTTTGAAAGGAGCTCGCATACTTTTGGGGGCCAGCCGTTGAAAGAAGGCCCAGGCGCGGAAAGTTGTCGCTGCTCGTTGTAGCAGTTGCCGAGGAGCCGAACGCATCAGCCCCTCCGCCGCCGGCGAGTGCGATCCCCACGCTTCCCAGGAACGCGATCCGGACACTACGACCCGGCCCAACCGCCCGTTTGGCTATTCCCATGCGACCTCCCCAAAAATGACTTCGATGCCGGCCGGGCGGGACGAAGGTGTCAATCAGGGGGTTGCACGAGTGCGGCGCAGCTTAGGACTACTGGCCATTCTCACGAGGCATGTGACTGCCCCGGCAACCCCGCTGTCATAGGCCCTTCGTGCCGGTAGACCGGAAGTTTTGCGCCCGCGTCTTTCGACGTGTTTGCTCTTACGTGTCGCCAGCCTGCCGGCGCCACGTTCGACATAATGCAGGCTGCGTGCCAGTCACCTAACACACTGATACTGTTGAAACGGACAGCTTGGGCGGGAACGTCAGAGACGAGGGCGGAACCGATTGTTGTCTGCGCCTCGCGACAGCTATCTGCTGCAATTGTCCCGTCGGACAACTAAGACGCTGATTCGTCAGACAAAAGGCGACGTCGCCGGCTAGCGACAGTAGGGCCCTCGTCGATCGCGATGCCAGGCCCAATGTGGGCTCTTGGGGCAGGGAATAAAGGTGAAACTGCCCGCTTTGCGCGAGTGTCTGCTGCAGGCGACGGTTCGAGGTGGGGTCGAGGCCTCAAGTCGGTCGTTCTCAGGCCGATGATGGCAGTTTGCATGCAACAGTGGCAATATGAATGCATGGCAATTCAGATTACCATTCGCGATGTGCCCGAAAAGGTCCGCGACGAGCTTGCCGCTCGCGCGGCTTTGCAAGGCAAGTCCATGCAGGAATTCCTGCGGAGCGAGCTTGAGCGCATGGCGGCTCGGCCCTCGGTGAGTACCTGGCTTGAGCAGGTGCGTAAGCGCAAGCGCGCGTCCGCGACGCGGGTGTCGTCGGAGCAAATACTGCGCAGTCGCGAGGCTGATCGGCGTTGAGTGCGGTCCTCGATGCATCGGTGCTGGTGGCGGCGCTGGTCGACTCCGGTCTCGACGGGGCTTGGGCTGAGGAAGTCATTGCGGATGTGCCTCTGTATGCCCCAGAGCTCGTCGGTGTTGAGGCGGCCAGCATCCTGCGTCGGCTCGAGCGCGCGAAGCAGATCACGAGCGCCGAAGCGAACGCGGCCTACGAAGATCTGTTGCAGCTGGATCTCGAGCTGTTTCCGTTCCAGCCGTTTGCGCAGCGTATCTGGGAGCTGCGCTA
The DNA here is from genome assembly GCA_028293805.1 of Gammaproteobacteria bacterium. GTDB lineage: Bacteria > Pseudomonadota > Gammaproteobacteria > Steroidobacterales > Steroidobacteraceae > 13-2-20CM-66-19. The sequence goes on along the minus strand of JAQGOC010000201.1, from coordinate 6,241 downwards.
CAACGTGACCAGCTATGACGCGTGGTACGTGGCGCTCGCCGAATCTGTCTCCCTGCCGCTCGCTACATTGGACAAAAGGCTCGCCAAGACGAAAGGAGTCGCGTGCGAGTTTCTGACACCCGAAAAATCGTCGTCGAGTGGGCGAAGCGCTATCCTACGGCAGGGTCGAAGCCCTGCAGGAACATGAGCGCACTCCGGCTGATATGGCGACCCCGGAGCCTCAACGAGTAGAGCGGGCGCTCGAGCGAGAGGCGTGGTGTCCTGAGCGCTACCAAGCGGCCCGTACGCAGCTCCTCGGCAACGCAAACTTCCGAGATCCAACCGACGCCGCCGCCCTCCAGCGCAGCGCGCTTCACCGCTTCCGAGCTGCTGATTTGCAGACCGCGGCGCGGCTGCAGACGGTGCCGCGCAAAGGCGCGTTCGACGATCTCGCGTGTCCCCGAGCCGGGCTCCCTCAGGATCGAAGCGGTGGCCGCGAGCGATTGCACCGAAGGTGCGCTCGCCTTGGCGAGACAATGGCCGGGTGCAACGACGGCAAGGATGCGGTCGCGGCGGAATTCTTTTACCTCGAGCGACTCGTCCCGAACCCTTCCTTCCACGAATCCGAGCGCAAAGTGCAAATCCAGTACGCCCCTGACGACCTCCTGGGTATTACGGATGTCCAGATTGAGACTCACCTTCGGATAGCGGATATGGAAGGCCGCCACGAAGGGCGGCAGCAGATAGGTACCCAAAGTGTTGCTGGCGCCGATGGCGAGCTCGCCGCCTTCCAGGTCGGCAAGCTCGCGCATGGCGCGTTCGGCCGCCTGCTCGAGTCCGAAGATGCGCTCCGCATATCCCAGGAGCATCCGACCCGCTTCGGTCAGGCGCATTCCCCGCGGCAGGCGATCGAACAGCGGTACACCCAGCCGATCCTCCAGAGTGCGCAGCTCGCGAGAGACAGCCGGTTGAGAGGTGTGCAGCAGCCGCGCGGCCGCGTTGACACTGCCGGCTTTTGCGATGCCGTGAAACACGGACAGGTGTCGCAGATTCATATATCAGAAAGATGGCGCAGGGATATTAAGAATGTATTTGTGATCTATGTCTGTCAAGCATAGCGTGCATCTCACCCGGCAGATTCGCCGCAACAGGATGAGCGCTCCATGAAACCGACACGACATGTGATTCTCTCGGCGGCGCTTCTCGCCGTCAGCACGTCCGCGCTGGCGGCCGAAAGCCAGTCCGTGCAGGGACCCTGGCAAACTCCGGCCCTCGTAGGCGTGGGCAGGGTGCACGCGCTGCCTCAAGCAGCCTATCAGCCACAGCAGCAGGAGGTGTATTCGGTTGTTTTCCCGATCACCAAGGCGGCCGAGACGCCCACCGAGATCAACCCGGCGCTGCGGCGCGTAGCGCGAGTAGTCAACCTGTACACCTCCGCAGGTGTGCCGCTCAGTCATCTGCGATTCGTCGCCGTAATTTACGACAACGCGATAGACGCGACGCTAGACAATGAGCATTACCGCCAGAAATACGGCGTCGACAATCCAAACCTGACTCTGATCCGAACGCTGCGAAACGCGGGCATCGACGTGGCTGCCAGTGGTCAGACTCTGGTCCGCAATCAGGAACGAGACGAGTGGATTGCGCCCGAGGTCACTCTGGCGCTATCCGGCCTGACCACGATTACCAACCTCGAACACCTGGGCTACGTCCCGATGCCGCTGTGAGCGCGCATCGTCGCGATCTGAAGGAGTTGTTATGAACATGCTGAATAGAATCTCCAATCAAACATGCCGTGGGACGGGCACGGTCGCTTTACTCTGCCTCGTGGCGCTGGCATCGGGATGCGCCGTGGGTCCGCCGAGAGTGACGCAGGCGATTGCGGAGGACCACCCGGATGTGTGGGCCACGCGAGTGCGGGAGCTGCCCGTTGATGTGCACGGCACAGTTCCCGGCGAGACGAGTGCACAAACCGTCGCCGCCATCGATCATGGTGTGGCGGAGCAGGCGCAAGCGGACTTCCATCATACAGGGGTGAGTCTCGGGGCCATGCCGAGAGTAGTCGTATACGTCGGTGGGACATCGGTGCCCGCTCGAGACCAATACTGTGCGCTCGACCCGGGCCGGAACCGATCGGTAACAGCGCCTCGGAATGGGACACTCATCCGCTCCGAATTGTGTGATGGTCCGCGCCCGATAGCCTACGCTCGCCTCACCATTGCTGATGCCAACCTTACCGCCGCGAGCGTGGCCCAGGCTGTCCAGGGACTCAAGTCGGAGCTCGTGGAAAGTCTGCCGCCTCCCGAGCCACCGCTGCCGGAATATTGAGCGCAAGTGACCCGCAACTGCACATGCGCGGCGCGAGGAGGGTTGGAAACTCGCGATCAACGCGAGCGGGGAGCCGGATCTTTGATTCCGAACGATTACATCACGCAGTGGCGCGAGCACGCTTCATGGATTCAGGGCTGAACTGTCGCGCTTACGATCCGGCCTTTGCCTGGTGATCATCGAGCGCGGCATGCAGGAAATGCTCGTAGAACAGCAGGATCGCTTCTATTACCTCACCGTCATGAACGCGAACTATCCACAGCCCCCGATCCCTTCGGGTGGAGGGGTACGCGAAGGGATCCTCAAAGGGCTGTATCGCCTGCCGGGGGACGGCAAAGCGCACGTGCAGCTGCTGGGCTCTGGCGCAATCATGACGGAAGTGCTGGCCGCGCGTGTCCTCTTGAAACGGGACTGGGGCATCGATGCAGCCGTGTGGAGTGTCACGAGCTATGTGGAACTGCATCGCGACGGCATCGACTGTGAGCGTCGGGCGCGGCTGCATGCGGAGTCCGCGACGCCGTTGCCTTTCGTATCCCAGGTGCTCGCGGGCGCCGAAGGGCCCGTTGTTGCCGTTAGCGATTACATGCGCGCACTGCCGGAGTTGATCCGTGCGTTCGTACCGCGCCGTTATGTGACGCTGGGGACCGACGGGTTCGGGCGCAGCGATACGCGCGCCGCACTCCGGGCGTTTTTCGAGGTCGATGCCGCGTCGATCGTAATCGCTGCGCTGAAGGCACTCGCGGATGAGAAAGCGATCGCATCCGCCCGTGTTACCGAAGCGATCCTGAAATACGGCCGCGATGCCGGTGCAGCCGCATCCTGGACTCGCTGAAGGAGTAGGCGGGATCTGATCAAGCAATGGCGCAACCGTCCACCGGCGCATCGAAAGTCTGGCGAGACATGGTGGATGGCGAGCTCTGACCGGAGTTTGCCAGGCGCAGGGAAATAGAGGCGCGTCATCTAAGGCTGTACTCGCGCGGATGTGTCGAGGCTAGCCAGGACTTCGCTTCCTCGCGAAGCTCCACTTTGCGGATCTTTCCTGTGACGGTCATCGGGAAACTATTCATCACCCGCAAGTAACGGGGAATTTTGTATCGGGCAAGGCGGCCCTCGCAGAAGGCCCTGAGCGCGTCCACCGTCATCGGCGCTGTGCCATCCCGCAAGCGGATGCAGGCCATCACCTCCTCGCCGTACTTCTGGTCGGGAACGCCTATCACCTGCACCTCAGCAATGTCCGGATGGGTGAACAGGAATTCCTCGATCTCTCGCGGGTAGATGTTTTCGCCGCCGCGGATCACCATATCCTTGATCCGGCCAACGATCGAGATGTAGCCGTCCTCGTCCATTACGGCGAGGTCTCCGGTGTGCATCCAGCCGGCCTCATCAAGCGCTTGCCGCGTCTGCTCTGAGTCTCGCCAGTAGCCGCGCATCACCGAGTAGCCGCGGGTGCACAGCTCGCCAGGAATGCCTCGTGGCTGCAGCTGGTCAGTTGCCGGGGCGACTATCTTGATCTGCACGTGCGGCATGACGCGGCCCACTGTTTCGGTGCGCCGTCGAAGGTCATCATCGCTGCGTGTCATCGTCGAAACGGGGGAGGTTTCCGTCATGCCGTAGCAAATGGCGACTTCCGGCATATGCAGCCGATCGATCACTTCGCGCATCACTGCGATCGGACAAGGCGCACCGGCCATGATCCCGGTGCGCAGGGAGGTCAAATCCAGCGTGTGGCTCTCTGGAGCCGCAAGGGCTGCAATGAACATCGTTGGCACGCCATACAAAGCAGTACAGCGCTCCTGGTGGACTGCCCGCAAGGTGGTGGCGGCGTCGAAGACTTTGCCCGGAATGATGATGGCGGCGCCGTGGGACGTCGCGGCTAGGTTGCCCATGACCATGCCGAAGCAATGGGAGAACGGCACCGGGACGCAGATGCGGTCGTGTTCAGAATAATGGAGCAGCTCACCAACAAAGTAGCCATTGTTGAGGATGTTGTGGTGGGTTAGCGTCGCCCCTTTCGGCCATCCCGTTGTGCCGGAGGTGAACTGGATATTGATCGGGTCGTCGAGGGACAACTGCGCCGCCCGATCTTGTAGTGCTTTCGCCGGGGTTTTGTCGGCTTCTGCAATGAGTTCGGCCCAGCTGAGATCGTCGATGTAGACGACGCGACGAAGATCCGGGGTTTCGCGCCGTGCGGCGACAATCATCGAGCGGTAGTCGGCACCACGGTTGGACATGACCGCCAGGAGCACTGCAACGCCTGACTGGCGAAGCACATAACGCAGTTCGTGTTCGCGGTAAGCCGGGTTGATGCATACCAGAACGGCGCCTATCTTGGCGGTGGCGTACTGCGCCAGCACCCACTCGGGGCAATTCGGTGCCCAGATGCCGATCCGATCCCCTGGCTCGACGCCTTCGCCGAGTAGGGCGCGCGCCAGCATATCGACCTCGGCGTTCAGCTCCGCATAGCTCCAACGTCGCCCCGAGTCTAACGCGACCAGGGCGTCGCGACTCGGGAAGGATCGCGCGATTCGCTCCAGGTTTTGCCCGATGGTTTCACCAAGCAAGGGCACCGCTCCGCAGCCGCTCACATATGACAGGGGCATCAGACTCTCCTCATTATCTGGGCCTGCGGGCGGGAAGGCCGCCGTCCGTTCATTCAAAGGGCGGAAAATCGCCCCATCGCCTCCGCGGACAGGATTTCGATCCAGTAGCCGTCCGGATCCTCGATGAACGCGATCCCCTGCAGCTTGCCCTCGTCCGGTCGTTTGACGAACGGCACCCCGAGGCGCTCGAATCGTTCGCAAGCCGCATATACGTCTGGTACCGTGATGCCGATGTGACCGAAGCCGCGCGGCTCGCTGTTGCCGTGGTGATAGCCGACAAATGTCGGATCCGTCTCCGTGCCCCAGTTGTGGGTCAGTTCGATCGTCGCCCTTTGATGAGCGAGGAACCGCGCGCGCTCTGTCGTGTTCTCCGGCAGGGGGCCGTCTTCCGGCCGCAGATAAGCCATGAAGTACAACGAGAACTTCAGTTCCGCGAAGTCGAAGCGCTGCAGTAGCGTCATGCCCAGCACGTCGCGGTAAAAGGCCACAGACGCGGTGGGGTTTCTCACCCGCAGCATGGTCTGATTCATCACGAACCCGCGGGTCACGTCCGCGGTAGTTTCTTTTGCGGTCATGGCTTACTCCTGGTTGCGGTAAATGGTGACGTGGCTAGCGCCGGTGGCGCCGGGCCGCCGCTGGCCCAGTCGAGCAGCTCCACCGTGTGTACGATCGGGAGGCTGCAGTCTTGAGCCAGGTGGCTGATGCAGCCGATGTTGCCGCTGGCGACGACATCGGGTGCGGAGGTCGCAATGTGGGCGAGCTTGCGCGCTCGCAGCCGGTTCGCCAACGCCGGCTGCAGAATGCTGTAGGTGCCCGCCGAGCCGCAGCACAGATGGTCTTCGGCGATGTCCAGCACGGTGAATCCGGCGCCCTCCAGTAAATCGCGCGGCTGCCGTCGAATTCGTTGTCCATGCTGCAGCGAACATGCGCCCTGATAGGCGACGCGCAATGGCGGCACCGTAGCTCTCCGGAGGTTGAGACCGGCGGCGGCGACGTATTCACAGACATCTCGAGCCAGCGCCGAGATTCGGCGTGCACGCTCTGCATAAGCCGGATCCAGTCGCAACATAAAGCCGTAGTCCTTGACCATGGTGCCGCAGCCCGAGGCATTGGTGATTAAGGCATCAAGTGGCTCGCGTTCCAGCTCCCGCGTCCAAGCGTCGATATTGCGGCGGGCGCAGGCAAGCGCCGCATGTTCATTTCCTAAGTGATGGACGAGCGCACCGCAGCAGGTGGCATCGGGCACGATCACGACGTCGTAGCCATGACGCGTCAACAGCCGGACCGTCGCTTGGTTGATCGACGGCGCCAGCACCTGCTGTGCACAGCTGCCG
>JAQGOC010000200.1 GCA_028293805.1 Gammaproteobacteria bacterium | reverse complement strand
GGGGGGGCTGTTTGACCTGAGGCCGTGCTTCTTCAACGACGACGCCGGTGTCGGGGCGAGCGGGATGCTGATCGGGCATGGAGTCTTTATATGGGTCGCCAAACAGCAACACAAGCCTGCGATGATGCTCCCAGTTTACTCCAGCAGAAACAATTGCTTGAGAGCGCGAGCAAGCGGCCCGTATGATTGCCCCGGCGCGCGCGCACTGTTTGGGCGTCCCGCTGTCTATTGCGTATTGTCCCGCCTGACCGCCCCCGGTCATAGGACCTGATTGAACCGATGAATGCCGCTTCATGGCTCGAAGGACTTCCGGCGCCCGAAAAATGGCGCACGCTCCTGCTTGCGCACGGGCCGCGCATAGCCACGTGGGCGCTTGCCGTGGCGCTCGCCGCGCAGGCGGCTGTCATCGTGACGGGTCTGGGAGGTGCTGGCCACGCTCCTGCGAAAGCCCCTTCCGTCGCCGTACCAAGACACGATGTGGACGTTGCCGCCATAGTCAATGCCCATTTGTATGGCACCGCGCCGGTCGCCGCGCCGAGCGCGCAGGATGCCGCGAACGCACCGCAGACGAGCATGCCGCTAGTCCTGACAGGAATCATTTCAGCTGAGGATCCGCAAAACGGGTTGGCCATCCTCGGACAGACGGCACCGACTGCCAAGGTGTATGCGGTCGGCGACAACGTTCCGGGGGGCGCCAAGCTTCATTCCGTATTCTCCGACCGCGTCGTGATCGACCGGAATGGACGTCTCGAGACTCTGGCGCTACCGCGGCAGACAGCTCCGGATGGGGCGCCTCCCTCCGCCACCGCGCTGCAAACCGAAAGCCCGGTCATGGACCGGATGCGCAAGCTCGTGAACGACCAGCCGGGGCTCTTGGCCGACATCATGCGGCCGCAGCCGGTCTTCGCCGATGGCAAGCAGCGTGGGTACCGCGTTTACCCCGGCCGTAACCGGCAGGCTTTCATCCGCCTCGGACTGCGCCCGGGCGACCTGGTTACGGGGATCAACGGCACGCCGCTCGATGACCCCAACCGTGGCGTGGAGATTTTCCGTACGCTCGGTACGTCCAGTGAGGCCCGCGTCACGGTCATGCGAAACGGGCAGCAGCAGGATCTGAATCTGAACATGGCGCAGGTTGCGCAGGAAGCGGAAGCCCTGGTCGGCGGACAAGCCAACGCCCCGGGCGAGCAGGCGCAGCCCGCACAGTCGCCACCGCCGCAGCAGTCGGCGGGACCGCCCGTCCCGCCTGAGAACACGCAGTAGGCCGGCGCGCCGGTCTTTCGGGGGAATCAGTAGTGAAAGGTTTTCTATTCGTTGTCTTGGCTGAAAGACGCCTGCGGCCCGAAATGGCCGAGCGCTTTCAGCAGGCCGGCAGGCAGGTGGGGTGCGAGCGGAAGGCGAGAGTTTTGGAGTCGCTCGGGTTCGTGCGCCGCATTCTGGCGCTGCTGGCTGTGGCTTCGCTGGCTTCTGCGCAGCCTGCGCAGCCCGGACAGCCTGCGCAGGCGGGTTCGCAGGTGCAGCGCATCACGCCGAATTTCAAAGACGCCGACATCACGCAAATCACCGAAGCGGTGAGCGCGGCGACCGGCAAGAACTTCATCATTGACCCGCGCGTGCGTGCGCAGGTCACAATGCTGTCTTCCACGCCGATGTCCCCGGCGGCCTTCTACGAGGCATACCTGGCAATTCTGCAGGTGCACGGCTTCATCGCAGTGCCGGCCGGGAACAACATTTACAAGATCCTGCCCGACGCCAATGCGCGCCAGCTTCCTTCGATCGACCTTCCCGACTCGGTGAGCCCGACCTCCGATGAGATCGTCACGCAGGTCATCGACGTCAAGAACGTCAGCGCTGCGCAGCTCGTCCCGATCCTCAGGCCCATGATCCCGCAATACGGCCACCTGGCCGCCTACCCGGCGGGCAACATCCTCATCATCTCCGACCGCGCCAGCAACGTGAACCGCATGATCCGCATCATCCGGCGCATCGACCAGGTCGGCGACCAGAACGTGGAGATCATCCCCCTGCAGAACGCCTCGGCGGCCGAGATCGTGCGGGTGATCAATTCCCTTTATCAGGGCGGACAGAACGCCGCCGAGGGCGGCATGGCCATGAAAGTCGTGGCCGACGAGCGCTCCAACAGCGTGTTGATCAGCGGGGATCAGACGCAGCGGCTGCGCGTCAGCGCCCTGGTGGCTCATCTCGACACTCCGCTCGAGGCCGGCGGCGACACGCGCGTGCGCTACCTTCACTACGCCGACGCAGACAAGATCGCACCCAAGCTCAAGGAACAGATGACCGGCATCGCGCAAGCGGCCGGGGGCACGGCCGGCGCAGGCGGCGGCCAGGCCTCGCCGCAGGCGCAGGCGGAAAAGAACTCGCTGATCTGGGCGGACCCGTCGAACAACGCATTGGTCATCACTGCGCCGCCGAAGATCATGCGTTCCATCATGAGCATCGTCGACAAACTCGACATCCGCCGGCCGCAGGTGCTGGTGGAGGCGGTCATCGCCGACGTCGACGTGACGAAAAACGCGGAGCTCGGGGTCAACTGGGCGCTCTATGGCAAAGGCAACAGCAGCGTGCCCGCAGCCGGGTTCGTCAGCCCTATAGGCGGCACGAGCATCGTCGATCTCGCCGCCGCGATTCAGAATCCGGCCAACGCAACGACCACGGCGCTCACGGGCACGACCCTCGGCGTCGGCCGCATTGCCGGCGCCGGAGTGAACTTCGCCGCAATCCTGCGGGCCATCCAAAACGACGCGCACACGAACATCATCGCCACGCCCTCCGCCATGACGATGGACAATCAGGAAGCCGAGCTGAAGGTTGCATCGGAAGTTCCGTTCGTCACCGGCCAGTTCAGCAACACCGGCTCGACGAACAACGGGCAGGTGAACCCCTTCCAGACGATCCAGCGCGAAGAGGTGGGCACGATCCTGAAAGTGACCCCGACCATCTCTGCCGAGGGCACCTCGGTCATGATGAAGCTCTCGATCGAGAGCTCCAGCATCGGCCAGAGGCCCGCCGGCGCCGTCGATCTCGTGACCAACAAGCGCACTGTCACCACCAATGTGCTCATCGAGGACGGCGGTGTCGTGGTGCTCGGCGGACTGATCTCGAACACGAACAACAAGCAGGAATCGCGTGTCCCGTACCTCGGTGCCATTCCCCTCATCGGGCTCGCTTTCAAGACGCGCAGCCACACGTTCGACAAGGCGAACCTCATGATCTTCATCCGCCCGAAAATCCTGCGCGACCAGTCGCAGGCGGCGTATGAGACCGACCTGAAATACAATTACATGCAGGATGAGCAGCGCGGCTCGCAGCAGCGCGAGGTGCTGCCGCTCCTGCCGGACAAACCGCAAATACTCCCGAACCTGCCGCCGCCGCCGCCCGCCGGCACGCAGGCCGCGCCGATCTCGCCGGAAGAGAAACAGCGGGCAGCGGAAAGGCAGGGACGGGACGACGACGCCATGAGTCGACGCAAGCCGCAGCCCGCCACGCCGGAACCGGCGCCGGCACCGCCAGCGGACAACCGGGCCGCACCGTCACCACGCCCGCAGGGGAACAACACTGCGCCGGCGCCCGTAACACCGGGGATGCCGGCCCCGGACAGCACTGCTGCGCCCTCCGATACGCCGGCGCCGCCCCCGCGGGATGGAGGCAAGTGATGAACGCTGTTCCCGAAACGACCGGGGCGCCGACGACGGTCACGGCGTCGCTGCCGGAGCGCCGCCTGGCCTTCGCCTTTGCGAAGCGTCACGGCATCGTAGTGAAGCAATTCGTCGACGGTGTAGCGGAGTGCGCGTACCGCGATCACGCCTCGCCGCTCGCGATAGCGGAAGTCCGGCGCTACCTGCGGCGCTCGATCCGGCTCGAGAGGGTTTCGGAGGCGGAGTTCGACCTGCTGCTGCGCAAAGCCTATGAGGGCGGCCAGGACACGATGCAGGCCGTCGAAGGGCTCGATGACACCACTGACCTCGCGCATCTGGCGCAGGACCTGCCCGAGCAGGCGGACCTGCTCGACAGCGATGACGATGCGCCGATCATCCGCCTGATCAACGCCGTGCTCACGCAGGCCGTAAAGGAAAACGCGTCCGACATTCACGTCGAGCCGTTCGAGAACCGCCTCGTCGTCCGCTTCCGCGTGGACGGTGTGTTGCGTGAGGTTCTACAGTCCAAGCGCGCTGTGGCGCCGCTCGTCGTCTCACGTATCAAGGTCATGTCGAAGCTCGACATCGCCGAGAAGCGGCTGCCGCAGGACGGCCGCATAAGCCTGCGAATCGCCGGACGCGCGGTCGACGTCCGCGTGTCGACGATTCCGTCGGGCCATGGTGAGCGCGTGGTGCTGCGTATCCTCGACAAGCAGGCGGGCAAGCTCGAACTTGGTGCGCTGGGCATGGATCCGAAGACCGAGGGGCTCATCGACGAGCTCATCCACAAGCCTCACGGCATCCTGCTCGTCACCGGGCCGACCGGTTCCGGTAAGACGACCACGCTGTACGCCGCTCTCGAGCGCCTGAACGACAACACGCGCAACATCATGACGGTCGAGGATCCGATCGAGTACTACATCGACGGCATCGGCCAGACCCAGGTGAATACCAAGGTCGAAATGACCTTCGCGCGCGGCCTGCGCGCCATACTGCGCCAGGACCCGGACGTCGTCATGATCGGCGAAATCCGTGACCTGGAAACCGCGCAGATTGCGGTCCAGGCCAGCTTGACCGGTCACCTCGTGCTCTCGACCCTTCACACCAACACAGCCGCGGGCGCCATCACGCGCTTGCGCGATATGGGCATCGAGCCTTTCCTGCTGTCCTCGAGCCTCATCGGGGTCGTGGCGCAGCGCCTGGTGCGCGTGCTCAGCCCGGAATCCAAACAGCCGTTTCACGCGGGCGAGTACGAGCGCCGCCTGCTCAATTTGCGGCCCGAGGACCCTTCTCCGGTGCTTTACCGTCCCGGACGCGAGACTGCGGGTGGCGGTTATCGCGGCCGCTCGGGCATCTACGAGCTCATCGTCGTGGACGATGCGATGCGCACCATGATCCATGACGGCGTGAGCGAACAGGAGCTCGAGCGTCACGCGCGCCAGATGACGCCCTCGATTCGCGATGACGGGCGGGCAAAAGTGCTGCGCGGCGAATCGACTCTCGAGGAAGTATTGCGGGTCACCCGCGAGGACTAAATTCATTGGCTGAAAGGGTCCTACGGCCGAAATGGGCCAGCCCTTTCAGCAGCCAACCTTCTGGCTGTTTTGACACGCGGCCTGTCCGGCCGAGGCAAAAGACGTGACTTTTGCCCGGGGCGCGCAGCCTGCGAAAAGCATGCCGTTTGAGCGAGAGCTGACGATGGGCGCATTCGAATACACCGCACTGGACGCCGGGGGCAAGGAACGCACCGGCATTCTGGAAGGCGATACACCCCGCCACATCCGCCAGCTGCTGCGCGAGAGGCAGTTGCTCCCCGTCGCCGTCAACGAGGTGGCGCAAAAGGAGGCGACGCGCCAGAAGTCGTTCAGCTTCGCGCGACGCGTGTCGGCCAGCGATCTGTCGCTCTTCACCCGTCAACTCGCAACGCTGGTGCGTGCCGGCCTGCCGCTCGAGGAGGCTTTGCTGGCGGTCTCGCAACAAACCGAAAAGCCCCGCGTGCAAAGCATCGTCCTCGGCGTACGGGCACGCGTCATGGAGGGCCACACCCTCGCCGACGGTTTCACCGAATTCCCGAAAGTGTTCCCCGAAATCTACCGCGCCACCGTTTCCGCGGGCGAGCAGGCGGGACACCTCGACAACGTGCTCGAGCGGCTCGCCGACTACACCGAAAGCCGCGAGCAGATGCGGCAGAAGGTCATGGCCGCGATGCTCTACCCCATCGTGCTCAGCGTGATGTGTTTCGCGATCGTCTCCGGCCTCATGGTGTTCGTCGTGCCGAAGGTGGTTGCCGTATTCGAGGCGAGCAAAGGCAAGCTGCCCTGGATCACGCAGGCGCTGATCGCCACGAGCGACTTCCTGCGGGCGTACGGCCTGTATTTGCTCATCGCAGGGGTGCTCGCGTTCATTTTGTTCAACCGCTGGCTGCGTAATCCGGCGGCGCGCAGGAGCTGGCACCGCCTGCAGCTGCGGATGCCGATGGTCGGGAGGCTCTCCCGCGGCTTCAACACGGCGCGCTTCACCCGCACGTTCAGCATTCTCTCGGCGGCCTCCGTGCCGATACTCGAGGCGCTGCGCATCTCGGGGGAAGTCGTGACGAACCTGCCGATGCGCGATGCCGTATCCGACGCGGCGACCCGGGTTCGCGAGGGCGCGCCGATCGGCCGCTCGCTCTCGGTGAGCAAACTGTTTCCGCCGATGACCATCCACCTGATCTCCAGCGGCGAATCGAGCGGCCAGCTCGAAAACATGCTCGAACGGGCCGCCATTGCCCAGGAACGGGAGCTCGACGGGTTGCTCGACGCCATGGTGGGCCTGCTGGGCCCCCTGCTCATCGTCCTGATGGGCCTGTTCGTCATGGGCATCGTTTTTGCGATGCTCCTGCCCATCTTCCAGATGAACCAGCTGATTCATTGAAGTCGACGTTGCAGAGGTCACTGAAACTGATTTAAGTTCGCGCCGTCGAGATCTAGGCGACTGTCTTTGGACTGCGCGCTGTACGCGCGACGGTGCCCGGCATGAGTGAGAAAACCGAAGCAGACGAATTCGAGGACGAGGAGGCTGAAGAGCCCGTTGCCGAAGAAGGCGACGTCGACCTGGATCAGGTCAACAAAGACCTCGACATGGCCAAGCGCCGTGGGCAGAAGGTGGGCGACCCCGCCTGGCGGCGCCTCGAACGGCTGCTCGAAGCAAAGCGCACCGCCGAGCTCACCAGCGACTTCGAGGACTACGAGATCGGCGACGACGACCTCAAGGGCGCCAGGCGGCGCCGTAAGCTGCCGCCCCTCGAATGAGAGGTCAGTGAAAGTCGCGCGAGCGCGTCAGGAGCTCGCCCAGGAGCCGCGAGCGGTCGATGAGCCGCCACGCAATGAGGTGCATGATCTCCTCCTGCCGCTGCAGCTCTCCATGCACTTCGAGCAGGTGCGACTCGAGCAGCGCGCGACGCTGCTCCCGACCGACACTTTCCCACACGATGACATTCACTTGCCCGCTCTCGTCCTCGAGCGTGAGGAAAGTGACGCCGCCGGCACTTTGCGGGCGCTGGCGCATGAGGACGATACCCGCCGTTCGCACCTGCCTGCCGTGCGCCACGCAGCCGAGCTCGCTCGCGCTGAGGAGTTGTTTGCTGCGCAGACGTTCCCGCAGCAGCGCCAGCGGATGACGGCCCAGCGTGAGTCCGATGGAGGCGTAGTCCGCAACGATGCGCTCTCCCTCGGTCGGCGCCGCGAGCAAGGGCCGGCCTTCGGCAAAATTCCCCGTCCTCGTGCCGAACGGGAGAGCGTGCCGCAGAGGCACGCCCGCGGGAGCCAATGGCAACGAGCGCTCGGTGCCCGCCACCTCCCAGAACGCGAGATGGCGATTGCCGCTCAGGGAATTGAAGGCCCCTGCGGCCGCCAAAGCCTCGAGATCGGCACGCTCGAGAGCGGCGCGCTCGGCTAGATCCTGCACACTGGCAAAAGACCGTTGCTGGCGCGCCTCGACGAGCCGAGCCACCCCGGCGCTCGATAGAGACTTCACGAGCCTTAATCCCAAGCGCAGAGCGGGGTGGCCATCTTCGCGACGCTCGAGCGTGCAATCCCAGACGCTCACGCAGACATCCACCGGCCGGACTTCGACGTCATGCGCTCGCGCGTCCCGTACGAGCTGTGCCGGTGCGTAGAACCCCATGGGCTGACTGTTGAGCAGCGCACAGGTAAACGCCGCGGGCTCGTAATGTTTGAGCCACGATGAGTCGTACACGAGCAAGGCGAAGCTTGCCGCGTGAGACTCGGGGAAACCGTATTCGCCGAAGCCCAGCATCTGCTGATAAATGCGTTGCGCGAAGCTCTCTTCGTAACCTTTGGCGCGCATGCCGTCGAGCAGCTTGTCCTTGAAATGGTCGATGCCGCCGCTTCTCTTCCAGGCCCCCATGGCGCGGCGCAGCCTGTCCGCCTCGCCCGGTGAGAACCCCGCGGCGACGATCGCGATCTGCATCACCTGCTCCTGGAAGATGGGCACGCCCAGCGTGCGCTGGAGCACCCCCCTCACCTCTTCGCTCGGATACTCCACCAGCTCCTGCTTACTCCGGCGCCGCAGGTAGGGATGGACCATGTCCCCCTGGATAGGCCCGGGACGCACGATGGCGACCTCGATCACCAGGTCGTAATAACACTTCGGCCGCAGACGCGGCAGCATCGCCATCTGCGCGCGCGACTCGATCTGAAACACCCCCACCGTGTCGGCACGCGAGATCATCTCGTAGACCGCGGGCTCTTCGGCGGACAGTCCGCCGAGAGAATAATTCGTGTTGCCGCGAAACGCATTCGCAAGATCGAATGCCTTCCTCAAGGCCGTCAACATCCCGAGCGCCAGCACATCGACCTTGAGCAGGCCCAGGTCGTTGAGATCGTCCTTGTCCCACTGCACCACCGTACGCTCGGCCATGGAGGCGTTCTCGACGGGCACGAGCTCTTCGAGCGGGCCTTCCGAGATCACGAACCCGCCGACGTGTTGGGACAGATGCCGCGGAAATCCCGGGAACTCCACGAGCTCCTGCGCGAGCGGCAGCAACCGGGCGAGCACCGGGCTGTCGGGATCGAAGCCCGCCGCGCGCAGGCGCTCAGCCATGACCTCAGGCCCATCCCACCACTGCATGACTTTGGCGAGCAGCCCGCTCTGTGCGGGATCGAAGCCGAAGGCCTTGCCCAGATCGCGCAGAGCGCTGCGCGGCCGGTACATGATCACCGTCGCGGCGATTGCCGCCCGCTCGCGGCTGTATTTTTCGTAGATATATTGGATGACCTCCTCGCGCCGTTCGTGCTCGAAGTCGATGTCGATGTCCGGAGGCTCGTGACGCTCGCGGGAGATGAAGCGCTCGAAGAGCAGAACCGCGCCGCGCTTCGGATCGACCGCCGTGACGCCGAGGCAGTAGCAGACGAGGGAATTCGCGGCCGACCCCCTGCCCTGGCACAGGATGTTCTTGCCGCGAGCGTACGCGACGATGTCCTGCACAGTCAGGAAGTACGGCTCGTAGCGCAGCTCGGCGATCAGCGCCAGCTCTTTATCGATGGCAACACGCTCGGCTTCGGGCACACCGCCCGGCCAGCGCCAGCGCGCGCCTTGTTCCGTGAGATTGCGCAAGTAGCTGGTCGCCGTCTCACCCGCCGGCACCAGCTCATGCGGGTATTCATAGCGCAACTCGTCGAGCGAGAAGTGACACTCCCGCGCAATAGCGACCGTCTCCGCGAGCAACTCGGGCGGATAGAGTTTTGCAAGGCGCACAGGCTCGCGCAGGTAGCGTTCGCCGTTGGGATAGAGATGCCAGCCGGCTGCGGCGAGCGGCACACCGAGCCGGATCGCGGTCACTGTGTCCTGCAATCTACGGCGCGCGCGCGAGTGCATGTGAACATCGCCGGCGGCAACGAGACGCAAGTCGAAGCGGCGCGCGCGCCCCTCGCGGCCGATACGCTCGAGTGTGGCAAGGTGTTCGCGGTCGGTTCCCTCGCAGAACAGCTCGACGGCGATCCTGACCCTGGGAAAGCGCTCGGCGAGCCAAAACACCTCTTCCGCCCGTGGCGGCGAGGCGGGCAACCAGAGAATGAAACACTGCTCGAGATCGCACTCCTCGAGGTCCGTGCGCGTGAGCGAGTAAGTCCCTTTACGAGCCGAGCGGCGGCCGCGCGTGATCAGACGGCACAGCCTTCCATAGCCCCGCCGGTCGATGGCGAGCGCCACGAAGCGCAGACCGCATTCGAGACGAAACTCCGCGCCGATGAGAAGCTTCAGAGGCGTGTTCTTCGCCGCCATGTGGGCCCGCACGACACCGGCGACGGAGCACTCGTCGGTAATGGCCAGCGCCGTGTAGCCGAGCGCGCAGGCCTGATGGACCAGCTCTTGCGGATGCGAAGCGCCGCGAAGAAACGTAAAATTCGTGAGGCAATGCAGCTCCGCATACGACTCGGGCAGCTTTTGCATGGGGTCGCGGCTCATGATGGCTCATGTCCCGACAGGTGTCCCCGCAGTGTCATGGGTGTGCTCCAACGATCCCGGCGCATACGGGCCTTTTCATCCGAACACCCCGTGGAGGTACCAGCGATGGGGTGGGTTGCGCTCGCGAAAAACCCACAGCCGCACGCCATGGAGATCGACGGCCGTGTAGTAATCGCGTGCAATCTCGCCACCATCCCACCAACCGGTCTCGATACGCTCCGGCTCGCCGAGGAGACGCAAGGGGCCACGACGACGCGGCAGGCGATCACGCTCGGACAGAAGCTTTGGAGCCGGCAGAAGCCACATGGGGCGGCGAAAAGCCGGCCACGGAGGCTGCGCGGCAACTTCATGTGCAGCCCGCGTACGGCCTCCCGATGCGCTCCCGCGTCCGCCGGCGCCACGCCGCACCTCGATCGGCTCCGTAACGCCCCAGGCATTTTCCGGTCGATGCCCCGGCAGAACCCGCAGCCCATGCACCGCTTCGGGTCCGAGGCGCGCGCGCAGGCGCTCGATGAGCTCCATAGCCTGCACACCGGAGCCACCACCGTGCTCGCCGGGTTGCCAGATATGGCTGGAAGAAAGTACGCGTGCCACGAGAGAGCTCGAGCGCAGCTCGCAGATACGCACGGGCTCCGGCAAAGAGAGCACGTTCAGGCGCTCGCCCAGGAGCTCGGTCAGACGACAAACATCCGCCATGGGCGTGGCAAGCCGGAGCACACAACTCGTCGGCGACGCATGCCGGTTCCGCAGCAGACACTCGAGCTCCATGACGCCGCTCTGTCGTGCTTCCAGAAACTTCCCGAGATCAGCGAATAGCGGAGCGAGCGCCGCGAGAATGGCGTCGTGATTTTCCAGCTCGTATGGGAGCTCGCGACGGCGGCGGAAACGTTCGCGGGCATGAAAGCGGTCGCGAAGATCCGGATTGCGGCCCGTGAGCCGGTCGAGTATCGCGAGCTGCTCGGTGCCGAAGCGCCGCGCGAAACCGGCGCGCGGCAGACGCAGGACCTGTCCGATGGTCCGCACCCCCATGCGTGCGAGACGCTCGAGCGTTTCCTGCGGCCATCGCAGC
Source organism: Gammaproteobacteria bacterium (assembly GCA_028293805.1). Lineage (GTDB taxonomy): Bacteria > Pseudomonadota > Gammaproteobacteria > Steroidobacterales > Steroidobacteraceae > 13-2-20CM-66-19. The sequence continues at coordinate 1,607 of JAQGOC010000200.1, read as the reverse complement.
GCTATGAGAGACAACGGCGTCAGTTGCCCGACGAGCCGCGCCATGTCCATTACGACGAACGGCTTACCTGCACGGGCCGCCACCAGCGCGGCAAGCGGTGTGGGGGCGAGTGCCACCATGGACTTCAATCCCATGGAGGCGCATTCGTTCGCCAGAGCGTGGCTGAGACCCTCCACGCCGTTGAACAGATGCAGGCTACCCTTGACCTCCAGAACCAGGCCATCCGGCGGCACGAGGCTTACGCGCGGCGTGAACTGTTGTGCGCGCATGGCGAGCCGCTCCAGCCCTTGGACGACTTGCTCGTGCCGTGCTGCCCCCTGACCCTGCGCCAAGGGCCGCTCCGGCAGGAACGTATCGCCACCCTCTGAGTTCGATTCGCACAGATGGAGACCAACCCACAACTCGGTGGAGACGACGGACGACGCGCCCGGAAAGCGCCACAGTGCACCGGGTTTTAGGGGTGTTAGCCGCCCTGTGCGGGCGCGTGCAGAGCCAGGTACAGGTGCGGATGCAGGCGCCTGACGCTCACTTTCCTGCTGAATGACACGCGGTCGCACGCATTCAACTCCCGACCCTCGACCATCCAGGTGTCCACGAAACCTCGATCGAGCCGCGTGCGCCGCCGCGGCTCTTCAAGAGCGTGACGCACACTCCTGCGGGTCTTGATTCGAGTGCTATGCGCAAAACCGCGGGAGAAGGCTCCCGGGCGGCACGTTGGGGACGAAACAAGACTCCGAGCGTCTTACCGCGCTCGGCGGCAAGCTGTAAGCGACGGATCTCACGCGTGCGCGGGCTCCGCGCCCACGCCATCGCGACATCGCTGGCGCCTGAGCCGAGAGCCTGTTCAAAAGACCACAATGAGGGATCGCGCACTACGAGCATTCGCTCGAGTGCAACGCCATGCGCGGCGAGTGCCGGAGCAAAAGGCGTCAGCGGATAAAAATCACGGCTTTTGTCCGCGGGCCGAGCGAGTCGCGCCTTTTGCTCAGCCGGCGGCGCTACCCATACGCACCAGCGGGCCGCGGGACGGCATGTCAGAGCGGCGAGCACGGGGAGCAATAGATACAACTCGCCGCTGCCGAATCGGGCGACGAGGATCTCGATCAGGCCGGTGCGCGGCCAGCCCTTGCCGGGAAGGCATTCATCGAGCGCGGCAAAGCCAGTGGGCAGGACTTCCGTCCGCGCGGCAGTACGACCGCGCCAGATGGCCGGATGCTCGAGCAAGCGAGCGAGTTCGGGGGTGGTGGTGGACATGGAAGACTCATGAACACCATCGGTTAGCGGGCTTGGCGCTATGAGTGCCCGTGCTTGGCGCGTGAGTGCTCACACCCGGTACTCACGCGCTGACATCACATCAATCCCTGCGCTCTGCCTCGGCGCAGCACGCCCACTACGATACCTTCGATGAGCAACGGCTCCTCCTTCAGGTCCACCTTGATGGGCTCGAAGTCGGTGTTCTCGGGCATCAGCCAGACCACGGTGCCTTCCTGGCGGTAACGCTTCACGGTAACTTCGTTCTCGAGCCGCGCCACCACGATCTGGCGGCTGCGCACCTCCGAGGTGCGATGCACGGCAACGAGGTCACCATCCAGGATACCGGCGTCTTT
>JAQGOC010000193.1 GCA_028293805.1 Gammaproteobacteria bacterium | reverse complement strand
TCGACCGGTTGAATCCGCAACCCAAAGGAGACATTCGCCGCTTCGAAACGCTAATTAGCATGTTTGACTACACTGACGGTTCAATAGTTCACCGCATGCTCGTCCTACAGCAACCCGAACCGTATTCGGCCGGTCGGCACTTTTTGAAAAATGTGCAGTTAGCTCCGGACAGTCCCGCGTGCCATCGCCGAGGCGAGTTCCGTCTGCCCGCGGTCACGTAGAGCGCGCACGGCGCCTTCCAAATCGCGGACGTCCCGGTTCTGCCCAAGTTTTCGTTTCCCCTCTAGGCGTGAGATTTCCACTTCAATGCCGACGATCATTTTGAGCATTTGATCGAGGTAGTCCGGAGCTGCGTCGCGCATTCGCCATGGGCTCGGCTCGGCGGCTTCATGCATTCGCGTCAGACGAGCGACCACACCTGCTACAAACTTCTCGTCGTCGATGATCCGCAACTTGCCGTGGGCGTGCACCACCTCGTAGTTCCAGGTGGGTACGTGACGGTGGGTTTCGTGCTTGCTCGGATACCAGTTCGGCGAGATGTAGCCTTGGTGGCTTCGGAAGATCACCAAAACCTCAGCTCCGTTCGGAACTGCCGTCCACAACGAGTTGGCTCGCGCAATGTGACCCTGCAATGTGCCGCGCTGGCCGCGCGCTGCATCCAGTTCGAAAGGGATGTGGTTGGCATCTAAGACTCGATCGGTATGTGTAACGAGGATCCCAAGCGGAAAGTCACGCATGATGCGCTGGAGTTCCTCGGGACGGCGTTCGGCAAAATGTTCTGGCAGGTACATGGGCTCGGCACTGGCTGGTTGGCGCGGTGGATGTCGTCAAGTATCGGCGCAACCTGGCATGATCTAAACTGCCAGTTTAAACTGGTCTTTCTGGACCAGTTTGCGGGAGTGAACATGAGCGACCGAAGCCACCGCGGACGAGGGCGGGCCCTGTATGAAGAGATCAAGGCCCGGGTGCTCGACGGTACGTACGGCGCCGGGGCGGCGCTGCCCTCTACACGCGCGTGCGCGGCTGAACGAGGCCTATCCAGAACGACGGTCAGCACTGTGTACGAGGAGCTTGCTTCAGAGGGCTTCATCAAGACCAAGCCGGGCGGAAGCAGTCGAGTCGCTGCCGGCGCAAAGTCCGACTCAGACTTTCTAGCATGCATCACGCGCCCCGCCGACAGTCATTGCCGCAGTGGGGCCCGCGCTCGGCTGTCGGCGTTCGGTGAGCGTGTCTCGGAGTTAAAACTGCCCTCGACCGCCACGCCCCTTACGGGGAATATTGATTTCATGTATGGGCCCCTCGCAGGGGCGGACTTTCCGACACTGACGTGGATGAAGGCATCACGCCAAGTGGACCGGGAGCGACCGGAGAGGCTCGCATACACGGATGCCCGCGGAGACCTGAGACTGCGGCGGGCACTCCAGTCCTATGTCGCCCGGTCCCGAGGCATCTCCTGCAGTGTGGGCCAGCTGGTGATCGTCAATGGCTCGCAGCAGGCACTGGACTTTTGCGCCCGCCTTCTTCTGGACCCTGGCGACAAAGTCGTCGTGGAGAATCCAGGGTATCGGATGGCCCACCATGTTTTCAGCGCCGCTGGTGCGCGGCTGCACGGCATCTCGGTCGATCATCAAGGATTGAAGACGGACCAACTACGCCGTGTGCGAAGAGCAACCTTTGCGTACGTGACGCCCACACATCAGTTTCCGCTAGGGTCGTTCCTCACGATGCCGCGGCGCCAATCCTTGTTGAAGTGGGCAGCGCAGACTGGGGCGTGGATTCTCGAGGACGATTACGACAGCGAGTATCGGTACGCGGTGCGCCCTGTGCCAACCCTGCAGTCCCTGGACGAGAATGGCGCGGTCATTTACATCGGGACCTTCTCGAAAATATTGTCTCCGGAGCTGAGGCTAGGATACATGATCGTGCCGGAGCGGCTCGTCGACGCAATGGCGTCCGCGAAGCAGCTGGCGGACCGCCATTCGGCTTCCAAGGCGCAGCGCACGCTCGCTATTCTGTTGGAAGAAGGCAGCTACGATCGACATGTGCGCCGCCTCCGCCGCCTCCAGGAGGCTCGTCGGACCGCGTTGCTGGCCGCCTTGGAGCGGTATCTGCCCGGGCGCCTAACTGTGGACGGTGCGTCCAGCGGACTGCATCTGGTAATTTGGATTCACGAGCTGTCCAGTGCTCGCGAGGCCGATCTTGTGGCAGCTGCGCGGCGAGAACAAGTTCTCGTGCATCCAGTTGGCCCCTTATACCTGACGCATGGCGGTCGCCAAGCACCCAGACGTTCGGCGGGGCTTGTGCTTGGATACGCGCTCCTGGATCCGGACCAGATCGAGCGAGGAGTAAAGCGACTCGCTGCGGCGGTTCGGCGAATGGGATGAGGGGGACCTTCTGAGTAGGTCCCGGTACTCGTTCGCGGTTCGAATGTCCGCTCCTGGCCGTTCAGCGCCCCTCGTGAACGCGTGCTCTCGACCCTTGCTGCCCTCCGAGCTTCTCCATAGCCGCCGCTCGAAATCGAACGAACGGACATTCAGCAATTGGCGTTTCCCGGCGCGGTCACTGTTGCGCTGGAAGATCGACAACAGCGATTCGCGTCCCATTCGATGCCCGCGGGTCGCGAGCGGAAAAGACCACTCGCTGCCGATCGGGGGACCACAGGGGATGGTTTGAATTCAAAATTTGACTCGGTGATCTGCTGGGGTCGACGTCTGTCAGGGTCAACGACAAATACCGCATATCGCCGCACCGCGCTGCTGCGATCCGGCATTCCGGTTACCAGTTGAGGCGGCCGTCTGGTGGCGGAAACAAAAGCCACAAGAACGCCGCCGAGCTGCCTGCGGTGGCCGCGAGAATGGCCGCACCGAGAGTTCTTGTGTCACTGTGCTGCATCAATCTTCGTTCAAGCTCTCGAACTGTTCCGCGAGAAAGTCGATCAGTGTCCTGACCGACGGCAACAATCCGCGGCGTGAAGCGAAGACTGCGTGAATGATCTCGCGTCG
>JAQGOC010000181.1 GCA_028293805.1 Gammaproteobacteria bacterium | reverse complement strand
CCCAGCGGGGCTGTCTCGGGCAGCAGCGCGCGCACATCCAATCCGAGGCTGCGGCATTGGCACTCTCCGCCATAGACCGGCAGGATTGGGTTGCCGAGCACGAAACACCCGACGATGTCCGTGCCGCCCGAGATCGATTGCACAGGTAGCCGCTTGATGCTGCCCCATACCCACTCCTGCTGAGATGGATGCAGAATCGATCCGGTTGAGAGGATCGCACGCAGGCTCGTGAAGCCAAGCTCCCGATCGGGCACCCAATTGCATCCCTTACACATCTGCAGATACGCCGGACTCGTCCCGAACACCGTCACTCGTTGCTCCGCAACGATTCGCCACAGTTGATCGACGCCAGTGAACGGACCATCGTATAAGACCAGCTCGACGCCGCTTGCCAGAGCCGTCAGCTGCCAATTCCACATCATCCAACCAGTGGAAGTCTGAAAGAACAATTTGTCTGTATCGCGCAGATCGCAATGTAGACGATGCTCCTTGACGTGCTCGATCAACGTACCACCGGCTCCGTGAACGAGGCATTTCGGAGCCCCTGTCGTGCCTGAGGTGAACAGGATGAACAGTGGATGGTTGAACGGCAGCCGCGGCCATGTTACGGCTGCGCCCCGATGTCGCTCGAGCATCTCGGATGCACGAAATAGCTGGATGTCCTGGCAAGCCGGTGGCGGTCCATCATCGAGCAGCAGCACATAGCGCAGGCTCGGCAGCGATCGCACGATCTCTGTCAGGCGTTCGCGCTGGGCACCTGCGGCCGGCCCAGGCAGATCGACCATCAACAATACCGGCCGCGCCTGAGCAAGACGACTGCTCAACGCAAGACTTCCCATCTCGGGTGCACCCGTTGAGACCGTGCAGCCGATCGCCGCTGCGGCCAGACATCCGAGAATCGCGCCAGGGCTGTTGGCAGCGATGATCGCCACCCGGCTCCCCGGGCCCAGACCGAGATCTGCCAGTGCAGCAGCGAGAGCGTTCACCCGATCTCGCAGTTCGCCGCGGGACCAATGCTCCGCCGGGCGGTCCAGGTGAACTGCGGTCAATGCCGGTTTCGATGCTGCACAGAGGCTGAGGTCGGTGCGCAGCAGATTCTCAACATAGTTCAGGCGCAGCGCCGGAAAAAACTCCGCGATTTCGCACTCCCCACAAGTGACGACCGGCTCCGGGGAGCCCTCGCACAGAATCGAGGACCACTCGAGCAGCAGCGGCCAGAACTGCTCATAGCGCTCGATGCAGAACCGCTCGAAGCTCGGATAGCCGCCAAAGTTTTGGTTGGCACGCCGTGCACAGTACTTCATGAACGCCGCGAGTTGCGTTCGACATTTTTGCTCGCTCGAGGGTTCGAAGACAGGCAGGTGCGCTTCAGCGCGCGCCAATTTGGTGTCCATTGGAGATTCCTTGACCGCTCAGGCCGCCGGGCAATGCCGCTTTCGGCTCCGAGTCAATCACCGCCCTGGGTACGGCGAAGGATGCAGCGCGAAGCGCATCGGGTGCCTTGATGCAAATCAACTGCTATCAACACAACACGAGTGCTCCAGCCGTGCGCCGCACCTGATACGCCGAAGCTTCCGTGGACCTACTGTCCCGCCTCGGTCAGTACTACGGCGCGGCCGTCAGGGTCATGAATGATGGCATAGAGCCCTGTACTGGCGGACAGCGGTTCAACTGTTTCGGTGATACCGCGTGCGGCCAGTGAATTCAACACCATTTCCACCGAGCGGACTTTCAGCCCGATGGCCGGGTCAGCACCTCTGACGACCCTCTCCTCCTTATCTTTGAGGTCGATCCCCAAGCGCAGGCCGCCCGCGTCAATGATGAAAGATTCCCCGGGGCGCTCCTCGGTGACGGGGAAACCCAGCTGCTCGACCCAGAACTCCCGCGCGGCAGCCAAATTTTGCGTCGTCACCATTACGAACGTGTATCGCTCGAACAGTGGGCGCTCGAACATTTCCCTGGGAGTTGATGTGGTAATCGCACGCCCCTTTTGATCGCTCAAATCCCGTTGGCCGACATCGCTAGCTGTGATTGAACCCCAATGCTGGCGCTATGTATGTCACCGAACGGCTCTGGCGCGCGTAGGCGTTGTCCGATGCCTGAGACCGTGACGCATCACCCGGACGGGGTGGGCAGGCCGATCGTTTGTGTGACTACTTCGCTCGGCAAGCCTGCGTAACTGAAATGTCGAGGCTTAGAACGCTGTTGCTGTGCGCATGAGGCCCTTCCTCATTCGCCCGGCGGTTGACCGGCGCGTCCTGTGCGCCGATCCCCAGAACGATCGTTCCCGTTCGCTTGATCCAACACATCCTGAAGCGCCTCACTGCTGACGGGCTTGACGAGGTGAAAGTCCATGCCGGCACCGTGCGTGCGCTCGTGATCTGACTCTTGAGCCCATCCGGTGAGCGCAATGATGTTGATGCCCTGCCCCTGAGGTAGCGCGCGAATGCGGCGAGTGGCTTCGATACCATTCATCCTGGGCATCCCCAGATCCATGAATATGATGTTAGGGTGAACCTGTTGAGCACGCTTGATCGCCTCCTCTCCGTCGGCCGCCGTGTGCACCTCATGTCCGCTCATTTGTAAAAGCAGCGCAAGGGCGGCGGCTGCATCGCGGTTATCGTCGACGACGAGAACACAATGATGTGGGCTTTCAACGGGTGAATGAAGGGCTATGTCCGCGGCCGCGACCGAGGCTGCCAGCTGCTGCTGCACCACCGGTAGGCGGACCGTGAAAACACTACCGGTGCCCGGACCTTCACTCGAGGCGCTCACCGAACCGCCGTGCAATTGCGTGAGCGTACGGACCAAGGAAAGGCCAATTCCAAGACCGCCATCCGAGCTCACATCATCGGGTCGCACCTGCGAGAACATTTCAAACACCCGCTCGAGCGCATCGGGAGGAATACCGATCCCGGCGTCGCGTACGCTGACCACCGCTTCAACTCCCAGACAATCGAGCGTGAGCGTGATGGTACCCCCGCGATCCATATACTTCGCGCTGTTCGAGAGCAAGTTAGAGAATACCTGTGCAAGGCGATGGGGATCTGCATCGATGACGATCGGGACGGTGGGGCGCACGTCGATCACCAGCTCGTGCGCGTGCGCTTCGATCATAGGACGCGAAGCCTCCACCGCACTCGCCAGAACGTCTGTCAAGAGGATCTTCTCGCGTTTCAGGGCGATGGCGCCGCGTGTGATCCGGCTGACATCCAGCAAATCATCGACCACATGTACGAGGTGCGAGACCTGCCGATCCATCATATTCACGGTTCGCTGCGACAATTCATCCGTGGAGGCTCGCAGCCGAAGGATCTGCAGCCCGTTGCGAACCGGCGCAAGCGGATTGCGCAGTTCGTGCGCCAGGATGGCGAGGAACTCGCTGAGTTGCTCCTCACGGCCGTGAAGCTCGGCGAGCGCGTGTTTGAGCTCCTTTTCGATCTGCTTGCGCTGACCAATGTCGCGAAAATTGACCGCCAGTCCTTGTGGCGTCGGATAGGCACGCACCTCCAC
>JAQGOC010000142.1 GCA_028293805.1 Gammaproteobacteria bacterium | reverse complement strand
GCGTCTTGAGGTCTGTCGGCGAATAACCCGTCGGCCCGACGACCCGGTAGCGGTAGATCTCACCGATGGGACTGCTGGGTGAAATCTGCGGCGCGGCGCCGTTGGGCAGTGCCGGCAACTGCGCGAGTCGGTTGATGACCCACTGTTCCGCCTGCTCGTACGTGAAATCGTAAGTGAATTGCACCTTCACGTCGGACAGGCCGAAGAGCGAAATCGTGCGCACGGTCGTGACGTGCGGAATGCCCGCCATCTGAACTTCGATGGGGATCGTGATGTAACGCTCGATCTCCTCGGCGGACTGGCCGGCGTTCTGCGTAACGATATCGACGAGAGGCGGTACGGGATCGGGATATGCCTCGATATTGAGCTGCGAGAAACCTGCAAAGCCGCCTATGAGCACCAGCGGCAGCACAATGGCGAGAAATACGCGCTGCTTGAGCGCAAACGCAATGATCGAATTCATTTTGCAACGGCGGCAGGCCAGTCATGACAGGCAGCGCTGTTGACCAGCACGATCACGATCGGCTCATGAGTTTTAGCCCGGCTGCGCCGCACGGTCGATGAAGAGACTCCCGCGAGTGACCACCCGCTCCCCGGCCCTCAGACCGTCGAGCACTTCGACCATGCTGTCGCTGGTGCGTCCGGTGTGTATCGGGCGCAGCGTGAGTGTGTTGTTTTGCGCAACCACCCAGACGCGGGCCTGATCTCCCTCGCGGATCACGGCTTCCTCTGGAACGGCGGGCGCTTGCGACTCATCGCTGGTGATGATGCTGAAACTCGCGAACATCTGCGGCTTCAGCTTGCCGTCCGGGTTGGTTAGAGTGGCGCGTACCGCGACGCGATGGGTGACGGCATCGACCTCGGCTCCGATCGCGGTCAGCTTGGCCTCGAACACCTGTCCCGGAAGCGCGAGCACCCGGACTTCGACCGTCTGGCCACGCTCGATGAACGGCGCCGCCGTTTCGTGGATCTCGGCAACCAGCCATACCGTCGAAAGATCGCCAATAGTAAATACAGGCGTCGAGCTCCCCGCCTGAAGGTACTGTCCCGGGCCGACCTGCCGGTCAGTGACGACTCCGGCGATTGGAGCGGTCACGTAGGTTGCCACCTCGGTCTTCTGCGCTCGCTCGATCGCCGCAATTTCTCCGTCCGTTTTGCCGAAGATGCGCAGGCGGTTGCTGGCGGATGCGAACGCGGTCTGCGCGGCCGCGAGATCGGCCTGCCCCTGCTGCCAATCCTGCTGTGAACCACCCTTGCCGTCGTAGGCCGCGTGCTTGCGCTGTTCGTTGATGCGCGCGAGCTTCAGAGCCGCCGACGCGTTGAGCAGATCGGTCTGCGCTTGCACGAATTCGGTCGCCTCGATACGCAGCAGTGGCGCGCCTTGCTTGACGGACTCTCCGGGGCCGGCGATGACGCGGACAACACGCCCCGAGTACGGCGAGAACACTTGCGTCGTGGTATCGCCATTCAATGCGATCCGACCGTCCGTCACCTCCTCGGTCCGGAAGGGCCGGGTCGTCACAAGGTCGATCGCGAGTGTCGCGAGTTGTGCCTGGGTGAGGCGCAGCTCATTCGCTGCCACCGAAGCCTTTTTCTCGATGGGTTCGCTGGCGGGGGCTCGCAGCGCTCCCCAACCGGTCACGAGCGCGCCGGACGCGATGAGCACGACCATCAGCACCACTCGGATTTGCTTACCTAGCGGCAGCGTCCGCCGCGATAAAAGACTGTCAGACTTCTCCATGCCCATCGCCCGCTTGCCTCGACCGCAAACCGGCATTGTAGAGGGCCAGGATTTCTGTACGCTTTCGCCGAGCTTTCAGGGGCCTTTCGTTTCTGCCACGCGCCGCGGGAGCGCGACTGTCTCCAGCGCAGCCGGCAACGGAAGGGCTCGATAGCTTTGTCGTCGCGGCGTTGCTATACGTAGGGACCTGTCGATCTCGTTACGCAATAGAAAGGTGCTGCGATGTCCTCCTGGCAATTATGGGCTCTGATGTCCGCGGGTTTCGCGGCGCTGACGGCGATCTTCGCCAAAATCGGCGTCGAAAATGTCAATCCGGACGTGGCGACCTTCGTTCGCACGATCGTCATTCTGCTGGTGCTGGGCGCCGTCGTTGCCGCAACCGGACAGTATCGGGCGCTGTTTGAAGCTTCGTCGCGGACGTATGCTTTTTTGGTTCTTTCGGGACTCGCCACCGGCGCGTCATGGTGGTGTTACTTCCGCGCCCTGCATGTGGGGGACGCATCTCGCGTCGCGCCCATCGACAAGCTGAGCGTCGTGCTCGTAGCAGTCTTCGGGGTCGCTTTCCTCGGCGAAAAGCTTTCGGTCATCAACTGGCTGGGGATCGCGATGATCGCAGCCGGCGCCTGGTGCGTGACGCTGCGTATATAGGAGAGGCGCGCCGGCTGGAGGCGCGCCTGCGATCAACGCTTGAGAGCACGCGCCAGCGCTTCGGCCATTACGCCATTGGACTGCGGCTCACGCTCGCGGGGCTTGGCGGGTTGTCGGTCTCGCCCTCCCCGGTCGCGGTGTGACTCACGGAGCGGCTGCCCCGTTCGCGGCTGCGACTGCGCCTCGGGCCGGCCCCGCGCCGGCGCTTCGTCCAGCTTCATGGTGAGAGCGATGCGCCGCCGCTGTAGGTCTACTTCCAACACTTTGACCTTCACCACGTCGCCCGCCTTGACCAGTTCGCGCGGATCCTTGATGAATTTGTGCGACATCATGGAAATGTGCACGAGGCCGTCCTGGTGCACTCCGATGTCGACGAACGCTCCGAAGTTGGTCACGTTCGTTACGACGCCTTCGAGGAGCATGCCGGGCGCGAGATCCTTCAGGTCCTCGACACCGTCCTGAAAAGAAGCTGTCTTGAACTCGGGACGCGGATCGCGGCCGGGTTTTTCGAGTTCCCGGAGAATATCCTGCACGGTGGGTAAACCGAAGCGCTCATCGGTGTAGCGCGCGGCATCCACCTGCTTGAGTGCACGCGTGTCGCCCGTGAGCTCGGTGAGTGATCGCCCCATATCCGCGAGGATACGTTCCACGACGGGGTAGGCTTCCGGGTGGACAGCCGAGCTGTCGAGCGAGTTCTCGCCACCCGTGATGCGGAGGAATCCCGCCGCCTGCTCGAAGGTTTTGGCGCCCAGACGCGGTATTTTTTTCAGGGCTTCGCGGCTCGTGAACGCACCGTTCTCGTCCCGGTGTCGCACGACCGCCTCGGCCAATGAGGCCGAGAGGCCCGAGATCCGCGCGAGCAAGGCCGGCGATGCGGTATTCACATCAACGCCTACCGCATTGACGCAATCCTCCACGACCGCGTCCAGCGAACGAGCCAGCTTCGTCTGGCTGACGTCGTGTTGGTACTGTCCCACGCCGATCGACTTGGGATCGATCTTCACCAGCTCGGCCAGCGGATCCTGCAAGCGCCGCGCGATAGAGACGGCGCCGCGCAAAGTAACGTCGAGCCCCGGTAGCTCGCGCGAGGCCAGCTCGGAGGCCGAATAAACGGAAGCACCCGCTTCCGACACCACGATTCTCGTGAGCTTCAGCTCGGGGTGCCGCTTCATGAGCTCGCCTGCGAGCTTATCGGTCTCGCGCGACGCGGTCCCATTACCGATGCTGACCAAGTCGACATTGTGCTTCTTGGCGATGCTGCCGAGGACCTGCAGCGAGCCATCCCAATCATTACGCGGCACATGCGGGTAGATCGTCGCGGTTTCGAGCACCTTGCCGGTACGGTCGACCACGGCAACCTTTACACCGGTGCGTAAGCCGGGGTCGAGCCCCATCGTGGCTCGCGGGCCAGCCGGAGCGGCAAGCAATAGATCGTGCAGATTACGTGCGAACACGCGAATGGCCTCTTCTTCAGCCCGTTCGCGCAACGCCGAGAACAGCTCTCCCTCCAGCTGCCAACCCAGCTTCACCTGCCACGTCCAGCGCGCCGTCTGCAGCAGCCACGCATCCGCCGGACGCCCTTGGTCGGCGATCCGGAAGCGCGCTGCGATGCGGCGCTCGCAGGAATTGAACGGCGCGGTCGACGGCGTCGTGCCCTGTGCCTGCTCGGTGAGCTCTTCCGGCAGCTTCAGCGCCAGTTGCAG
>JAQGOC010000103.1 GCA_028293805.1 Gammaproteobacteria bacterium | reverse complement strand
GTAATGCCGGCCGGCGTGAAATTTGCAACCTTGGCCATTTGCCCGGAATTCGGTGGCCAGGTGAGCAGTGTCGATGACTCGAAGGCCAAGAGCCTGCCGGGTGTTCGACAGGTGGTCGTCCTTGACGACCTCGTCGCTGTCGTCGGCGACCATATGTGGGCAGCCAAGCAGGGCCTCGCGGCACTCAAGATCGTCTGGGCGCCCGGTCCTCACGCGACCGTCGATTCCAACGAAGTCTGGAAGCAACTGCGCGCGGCTTCAGAGCAGGAAGGCGTCGTCGCCAAGTCGGTGGGCGATGCTGCCCGCGGGCTGAGCCAGGGTGAACGGTTCGAGGCGGACTACGAGTTGCCTTTCCTCGCGCATGCGACCATGGAGCCCCTGGCCTGCACCGTGCACGTCCGCCCGGACGGTTGCGAGGTCTGGGTGGGCTCCCAAGTGTTGGCCCGTGCGCACGACATCGCGGCCAAGGTCACGGGCCTGCCTCCCGAGAAAGTCCTGATACACAACCACTTGATCGGGGGCGGCTTCGGGCGGCGGCTCGAGGTGGACTACGTCGAAAAGGCCGTCCGCATTGCCCAGAAGGTCGATGGCCCGGTCAAAGTAGTGTGGACGCGCGAAGAGGATATTCAGCACGACGTTTACCGGCCGGTCTATCGGGACCGCCTCGCTGCAACACTGTCCGGCGGGAAGGTCGTCGGCTGGCGGCATCGAATCACGGGCTCTGCCGTCATTGCGCGTTGGATTCCGCCCGCGTTTCAAAAGGGAATCGACATCGATGCTGTGGATAGCGCCATCGATATGCCCTATGACATCCCGAATCTGCAGATCGAGTACGTGCGCAACGAGCCCCCAGGGGTGCCGACGGGATTCTGGCGGGGCGTAGGCCCAAACAACAATGTGTTTGCCATCGAGAGCTTCGTGGACGAGTTGGCCAAGAAGGCCGGCAAGGACCCGGTCGCGTTTCGGCACGCCATGCTCGACAAGACACCACGACTGAAGGCCGCGCTCGAACGGGTTACCAGCAAAGCCGGGTGGGGAGAGCCGCTACCCGCACGCAACGGTGGTCGAACCGGCCGCGGTGTGGGAGTGCAGGGAGCGTTCGGCAGCTACATTGCAACCGTTGCAGAAGTGGAAGTGGACTCGGCTGGCGACGTCCACGTGCACCGTATCGTCTCGGCGGTGGATACGGGTATTGTCGTCAATCCGGATACAGTGATCGCACAGCTACAGGGCGGTCTGATATTCGGGGTGACTGCTGCGCTCTACGGCGAGATAACGATCGACAAGGGGCGCGTCCGACAAAGTAACTTTCATGACTACCGGATGCTGCGCATCGATCAGACACCGGTCATCGAAGTGCACCTGATTCCGAGCGGCGAGGCGCCCGGGGGCATTGGCGAGACCGGAACGACCGCCGGACCTCCGGCGCTGCGCAATGCGATTTTCGCGGCTACCGGAGTCGCGCTGCGCCGCTTGCCGATCGATCGCGACGTGCTGGCGGGCAAGAAACCTGCTACCAGTTGATGTTTTCGGACGGGGAGATCTCAATGACGCGATTTTCCGAACGGGGTGCCGTGGCCCGGCCCCTCCTCATTGGCATCGCCGTGGTGGTGCTCATAGTCGTGGCTTTCGGTTTGTGGCTGGTACTGGGGCCTGGACCGATGGATTTCGCCGGCGGCAAGCGCGCCTCTCTGACGAGTACCTCCGGCGCGGGCCCCACGGGCGTGCCCGCAGAGCTTCAGGGCGCAAGTCTCATCGAGCGTGGTCAATATCTGACCCGGGCGGCTGATTGCCTTGCCTGTCATACGACGGAGGACGGGCAGCCTTTCGCTGGAGGCCGGCCCTTCGTGCTCCCGTTCGGCACGCTGTATTCCACCAACATCACGCCTGACAAGAAAACAGGCATCGGCGACTACAGCGATGCGGAGTTCCTGCGCGCGATGCATAACGGGATTGCGCGCGACGGAACGCGGCTCTACCCGGCGATGCCCTACGCGTCGTATACCTACATGACCGACGCCGATGCGCTTGCGATCAAGGCATACCTGTTCAGCTTACAGCCCGTCGAGTCTCCCCGGCCTACCAACACACTCTCGTTTCCGTTCAATCAGCGCTGGCTGATGGGCATGTGGTCCGCGTTCTTCAATCCGGACAAGCGCTTCGAGCCCAACGCTGAGCGCAGCGCAGAGTGGAACCGCGGGGCGTATCTCGCCGAGGCAATGGGCCACTGCGGTGAGTGCCATACGCCGCGGAGTCTTGCGTTTTCGCTGGACAACCGGCACAAGTTTGCCGGCGCGAAGCAGGCAGGCTGGATGGCGTACAACATCTCCTCGGATAAGGAAACCGGAATTGGTGATTGGAAGCCGGAGGAGATCGCGAGCTACATCGGTAAAGGGCATGCGGTGGGGCGGGGTACTGCCGATGGGCCGATGGGCGAGGCGGTCGAATATAGCCTGCGGTATCTGACTCCTGGTGACGTTTCGGCGTTGGCCGCATACGTAGCCACCGTTCCCGCAGTCAAGGCGAGCGATCAGCCGCCCGTCAAGAACTCACCCGCTCCCGACGACCATAACATGGGGGTCGCCGCTTCTGTTGACCCGCGCGGCAAGGAGATATACGCAGGCGCGTGTGTTAGTTGTCATGGGTGGAGCGGGACGAGCCCGATTCTCGACTATGCAAACCTGGTTGGCGCGCGCGCGGTTAACGATCCAACAGCGACTAACGCTGTGCAGATCGTTATATCCGGCACTACGCGCGATAGTGCGCATGGGAGCTTGTACATGCCGGACTTCGGCAGAGCCTATTCGGATACGGAAGTGGCGGCTGTGGCCAACTACCTCACGGCGCGCTTCGGATCATCGCCTTCCAACATAACGGCCGCTAATGTTGAGAATTTACGTAAGGAAGTTTCGAAGTAGTTGCTGGGCGGCAGCGGGGCGGTGAGAGTCAACACGCTGCACAGCAGCATGAGAATGTTTCATTTGTCCAGAGCGTCGGAGACCTCTTAACGTGCCAACTGACCGCTCGCTCGTGCGAGTGGCTAACATGACAAAGGAGTCTGTCGCAATGTTGTCATATCTCCGACAAGTCCCCCGGATCACCATCGGCGTTCTAACATCTGCACTAATGTGGGTCAGCGCCACCGCCAATGCCACAGAACAGAGCACTGGGCAGTTCATGGTCAGCGTGTACAGCAACGGTCGCGGCTCCCAAGAACTCTTGAGCGGCCATTACGACGCGGCACTCACCCAAATCGAAACGTCACGAGGTCTGGAAGAAGCGAGTCGCTTCGCAGTGGCCACCAAC
>JAQGOC010000072.1 GCA_028293805.1 Gammaproteobacteria bacterium | reverse complement strand
GGTGAAATTGTCGGAGGCGGCGGCGTAGTTGAACAGCGCATATCCCCATCCGCCGCTTTGCGGAAATCGCTTGCTGTCTTTTTCCATGACAAACGCCTGCGTGAAGACATCAGGCACGTCCACGGCGAAGGGAGCCTCCGTGCTCTTCTTCGGTTTCCACTGGAGCTTCGCAATCTTGGAGCCCTCCGGGAAAGGCTGGCCGTTGCCTGGAATGCCGGCCTTGTAGGCCTTGATCATGATCGGATTGGCGACGATCACCTTCAGCACTTCGTCGGTCCGGGCGGAAGAGACCACCGCCCAGTCCTCGTATCCTCTGAAATCTGAGAACGCGATTCCGCTCGGCGACTTCAGCGAGTACTTGTCTTGCGCGTAAACGGCCATGCCGAGGAGGGCGAGCACTGCCGTGGCCGTCGCTATCGTGAGCCTGCTGTTGCGCTTCATGATTGATCCTTTCATAGATGTCGTGGACGAGCCTATTCGCCCCGCAATTTGAACGTCATGGTCTGTGCGGTAAGGACGCTACCTTTGCAGCCCATGGCGTCATCTAGCCAGACACGATGCGGGTGGTCGATTGCACGAAGGTGTCGGCCGAAACGGTTTCCAAGCCTTCTATGCGGTCCATAAACGCCCGATCGAGAACAGCGCGGTGGGCTGGAGAGGTATCGATGTCGCCGAGTTCTCCTTCTACGAGGATGGCAGGATTAATGGCTTTGAGGGCTTCGACGGCCTCTTTGGTCTGGCGCATGTTCTGCTCGAACGGAAGCGCGGAAAGGTCGAAGACGATGGCATCAAACCCGGCCTTGGCTGCCTCCACAGCTTCGGGTAGTGAGTCAGTATGATCTGCATTGAGAAAGAGAGGGAGATTGAATTCCCCCCGCAAACTGCGCACCAGAGCCTGCAGCGCCACGAGCGATGCTGTCTGAGGATGAGCGCATGCGCAGCGAGTTCCGACAAGGCGCGGTCCGATTCGAGCGCCAAGGTGCGAGAGCGGTTCACTGACTTCGGGCTGGAGCAAGCCGAGGAGAAAACTCGGCGCATGCTCTTTGGACGCTTTTCAGTTCTCACAGGGCTGAAACACAGGCAGGGAAGACCAGAGACATTAGAGTTTCTGGGTTTCAAGCATGTCAGTGGGACGGATCGAGCGGGGCGCTTTGCCTTGATTCGCATCCCCAGCGTGAAGAGTTGCCGGAAGTTTCTGGCTCGTACTCGGGATTGGATCTTTAAGAATCGTCACCGGAAACGCTGGGAGCAGCAGCAACATCTGACAAAAATGTTGCGCGGCTTTTATCAGTACTTCGCCTTGCATCACTGCGAGCGCAAGCTCAGCGGGATACGTCGGCAAGTACAGCGTCACTGGCTCTGCGCCTTTAAACCGCCGGGGTCAACGACGCCGGCTGAACTGGGTACGCCTTAAAGATCGCCCGTGGTTTGAACTGCCGGTTGTCCATAATCTGCACCCAACGATTTAGCGATGACCTCCATTGCCAATGTCATCTGGGGAGCCCAGATCGTCTCCCGATCCGTACAGGTTGCCGGCATCACCTCTCATCCTAATGACTTATGGATGACGCAGATAGCGCGCAACATTACCGAAAGTGGCGTTCGGAGTCCTCCACGAGGCGGCCGCGTGGCCGGATGAGATAAGGACGATGAAGCGCTCAAGATACTCGGAGGAGCAGATCGTGTTCATTTAGTCCGCTTTCGTGCTCGAGGCGACCATTACCCGACAGTCCGGTTTCGGGCCAAAACCAGACATTCAAATTATGTAAAGGACTTTGCCAAGCGTGACGCTGTCTGGAACCGCTCCGTGATTGGCGGATCCGCAAGTAATATCGATACCTGTCAGATAGCCCCTTGCGTCAGAAAAAAACAGAAACGCGACTTCGACGTCCGCATCAGATTCAAATGCGATCTCGAAGAATTTGGCAGACCGTTTTCCGTCCGGCGTCAATAGTGGTGTAAGTGCAATTCCGGGCGAGATTTTTACGTCAAAGGAGTTACATCCGCAGTCACATAATCTGCTGATTTCTCCGGCATCGAAGTGCGCCCGCAAACTTCCGGCGAAAGGTATTTCGGGGACCGATGACAAGAAGTCGATCCATTTCCCAGCTTTCTTGGCGGAGTTTGTCATTACCAGTCAGTCGCGGTGAATTGGCGGGCTCGCTCGCTGCGTTGCTATCCGGTTCCGCGCGACTTCAAATGCTGCGGCAGTCCGTCGCCCGGCACGTCCCACGGCAGCGCGTCCTCCATCCAAACGTGATCGACCGGCACCACGTTCGTGGGCCGATCCAGGGTCGCCAGTGTGATATCGATCTCGCCCACGCGTTCTTCGTGCCGGTAGGTCAGCGGAGTGCCACAGTTGCCGCAGAACGACCTAAACACCCGAGATGAGGAATTGAACTCGACCGGCTCTCCGGTTATGTAGACGAGGCTATCGGCCCTTACCGTCAGCCAGGCGACAGAATGGGCGCCCGCGACTCGACGGCAGGACTCGCAATGACACACCGTTGGCGGACAGATGAACGCACCGCAATGGTAGCGCACTGCGCCACAGAAGCACTGGCCTGTTAGCAGCGATTCCGTCATTTGGCAATACCTCGGTACCGGCGCCCCCAAATCGCCATCCAATTGGGAAGTGGGGCGCGAGACAGCGTCGGCGAGCTTTAGTGTGGATCGTACCGCATGGATTGGCGGCGGCGCATCCGAGCGAGGTTGCGACGGTCGCTCCGAGTAAGACGCTGGCCATCGAACCTCTCAATGCCTCGAAAGTCGGCCCTGGCGAACGTCTCATAAGGGTCGCTATGCAAAGCTCGGCATAGCGGACCCTAGGCGTAGAACTCAGCTAGGCATAGAAGTGCGGCCGCGGCCCAGTGCCGCGGGACATTGGAGGGGTGCGCCCTCCGCATAGTTTCACGTGTCGGAGAACGGCCACGAGTTCGTCGATGGGATGTTATCTGCTCACTGTGGTGTTCGGCTCCTCGTAGCCTGCGCATGACGAAGATCGCCTTGACGCAGTTGTCCATCGGTTTAAGGCTCGCGTGGCAGGACCAGAGCGCCGATGAATGCGACGCCGGATCGCACCAGAGGCAGAGTCGACTTGCGCCGGATGGTGCGTGCGGTCGGCGCCGCAATGACTCGGGGTGACCGGCGAACTATGCTGAGTTCAGGACCGGTCTTACCCACTGCTCCGCTGGGCAATTTGGCTGCCGCCAACCGATATTGCGTCGGTAACTATGCCTAGTTGACCTCTATGCATAGGGGGCGATAGTCCTCATTCGCCAAATGGCCGTTGGCGGCCAGCCACTTCTCTCTTCGTCCGCGCTCCAATAGCTCCAGACGCGGCGGCCCGCAGGATGCGGCGGAAGGTGGGGCATTCCATGTGGCTCGGTGCGCGGCAGACAGCGGCGTGCCGCAGGCCGTCGCGCATGGCGCTTAGTTTGCGAATCGTCCTGTCCAGCTCCTCCGCCTTGGCCGCGAGCATCAGTCGGTCGATGCGCGGCCGCCCGTCCGGCGCGAACATGAGCGCGATCTCATCGAGCGAGAAGCCCGCGGCGCGCCCCAGCGCGATCAGCGCTAGCCGTTCCAGCACGCGGGGATCGAACAGCCGGCGCAGGCCCCGCCTGCCGACAGAGGCGACCAGGCCCTTTTCCTCATAGAACCGCAGAGTCGAGGCCGGAACGCCGGACCGCTGTGCCACCTCGGTGATGTCCAGGTCTCTCACCCTCTTGACCTCAAGTCGACTTGAAGTGGCACAGTGCAATTGCCGGATCTCGAAGGCAAGCAAAAGGAGACGATCATGGATGTTACGCACCAGACCGATGACGAACAGACGACGCTTTGGAACGGCCTCGCCGGGCGCGCCTGGGTCGAGGCCCAGGAGGTGCTCGACGAGATGTTCAAACCGTTCGAGGACCTGCTCGTAGAAGCGGCTTGCGCCGGATCCGCAGGCCGGGTACTCGACGTCGGCTGCGGGACGGGCAGCACAACTCTCGCCGTCGCGCGGCGGCTCGGAACGAAGGGCCGCTGCTTCGGCATCGACATTTCGGATCCGATGCTCGCCGCCGCCCGGGCCCGCGCCGAACGGGAAAGCACGCCGGCAAGCTTCATCCGCGCCAACGCACAGATCCACGTGTTCGAGCCTGCAAGCTTCGACACGATCATTTCGCGCTTCGGCGTCATGTTCTTCGACGACTCTCTCCGGGCCTTTGCGAACCTGCGGCGTGCCGCAAGCGACGACGCCGAGCTGCGGTTCGTTGCCTGGCGGAGTGCCGCCGAAAATCCGTTCATGACGACAGCCGAGCGCGTCGCGGCACCACTCCTGCCGAACGTCCTCGCCCGCCGGCCCGACGCGCCGGGGCAGTTCGCCTTCGCGGACCGGCGCCGGGTCTTCCGCATCCTGGACGCGAGCGGCTGGGCCGGAATCGATATCCGGCCGATCGACGTTGCCTGCGCCCTGCCCGAGAAGGAGTTGGTCCCATATCTGACCCGGCTCGGCCCCGTCGGCCTGATCCTTCAAGAGGCGGACGATCGGACTCGCACGCAGGTCATCGAAACGGTCCGCGCGGCCTTTGATCCCTACGTGCACGGAGCTGAAGTCCGCTTTACCGCTGCCTGCTGGCTGGTCGGCGCTCGAGCGCCTTCTGCGCCA
>JAQGOC010000019.1 GCA_028293805.1 Gammaproteobacteria bacterium | reverse complement strand
GGTCCCTGCATTTCGCCGCTGCTCACAGCTTCTGCCGTGCTGCCGATGGCACCCGGCAGGCCCGCGACGATGCCGGCCAGGATGATCATCGAAATACCGTTGCCGATACCGCGCTCCGTGATCTGCTCACCGAGCCACATCAGGAACAGGGTGCCGGTCGTCATCGTGATCGTGGCGGTAAATAGAAACTGCCATCCAGTGACGGTCGTCATGCCGCCCTTCAGGAGAGCACTAGCGGCCGCGAATGACTGGAATGCGGCGAGCACGACGCTCGCGTAACGCGTGTACTCGGTTATCTTGCGCCGGCCCGACTCGCCCTCTTTCCGCAGCTCCATGAGCGATGGAATGACCATCTGCATCATCTGGATGATGATCGAGGCGGAGATATAAGGCATCACGCCCATCGCGAAGATCGACAACCGGGAGAGCGCACCGCCGGAGAACATGTTGACGATGCCGAGGATGGTGTTCGACTGGTCCGAGAAGAACCGCGCCACTTCACTCGGATTGATGCCGGGCACAGGAATGAACGTGCCGCAGCGGTAGACCACCAGAGCGCCGATCAGAAACAGCAGCCGGCCGCGAATCTCCCCGAAACGGGCAGCTTCGCTGAAGGCGGCGGCTGGATTGCTGAGTGTGTTGGTGGCCACGCGTGCTACGTATTAAGCGAAAACGGCTTAAGCCTCGATCTTCCCGCCGGCAGCTTCGATAGCCGCCCGCGCGCCCTTCGTTGCCAGGACGCCCTTCAACGTCACGGCCCTGTCGATCTTGCCGGAGAGCACGACCTTGGCGACCTCAGCGAACTCCGGGATGACGCCGGCCTTCTTGAGGGTCTCCAGGTCGACGAGCTCGCCCTTGATCTTGTGCAACTCGCTCAGCATCACTTCGGCGCGGGTCCGCTTCACGGCCGAGCGAAAGCCCACTTTCGGCATCCGGCGCTGGATGGGCATCTGGCCGCCTTCGAAGCCGACCTTGTGGTATCCGCCCTTGCGCGCGCGCTGTCCCTTGGTGCCGCGGCCGCAGGTTTTGCCCTGGCCGGCGGACGCACCGCGACCCACGCGCAGGCGCGGGCGCTTCGCTCCAGCGGCGGGCTTCAGTGAATTCAGTCGCATATATTTAGGCGCTCTTCTCGACTTTCAACAAGTGCGTCGCTGCGTTGATCATCCCGCGGTTCTCGGGAGTGTCCACGACAGTGACGGTCTGATGAATCTTGCGCAGGCCCAGGCCGCGCGCCGAGGCCGCGATGTTCGCGAGCTGCCCGTGCAGGCTCTTGACCAGCGTGACCGTGTATTGGCTCTTGTCCGCCATACTGCTTTAGCTCGTAATCTCGTCCAGAGTCTTGCCACGCTTCGCCGCGATCTCATCGGGCGAGCGGATCAACGACAGGGCGCTGATCGTTGCGCGCACGACGTTGATGGGGTTGCGCGAGCCGTAGCTCTTGGCGAGCACGTTACGCACGCCAGCGCATTCCAGCACCGCGCGCATGCCGCCACCGGCGATGACGCCAGTACCGTCAGACGCAGGCTGCATGTACACGCGCGTGGCGCCTTGAAAGCCTTTGATCGCGTAGTGGAGCGTTTCGTTCCGCAGCGCCACGTTGATCATGTTCTTGCGGGCCTGGGCCATCGCCTTGGAGATGGCTACCGGCACTTCGCGTGCCTTGCCGAAGCCGTAGCCGACCCGACCCGCGCCGTCGCCCACGACGGTCAGGGCCGTGAAGCCGAACTGACGGCCGCCCTTGACGACTTTTGCGGTACGGTTGACTGCGACGAGCTTCTCTGTGAACTCGTCCGCCGACTGGCCTTTTTCCGGTCTCGCCATATGTTTTACCTACTTAGAACTCGAGACCCGCTTCGCGGGCCGCATCCGCGAGCGCCTTTACACGCCCGTGGAACTGGAATCCGGCGCGGTCGAACGCCACCTTGCTCACGCCCGCGGCCTTGGTCCGCTCGGCAATCGCACGGCCGACGGCCTTGGCCGCCTCCACGTTCCCGGTACCCTTCAAACCCTCGCGTACCTTCTCCTGCAGCGTGGACGCCGCGGCGATCACCTTCGCTCCGGCAGCATCCGTCACCTGCGCATAAATATGCTGCGGGGTGCGGTGGATGGTCAGACGCGCAACACCGAGATTGCGGATATGCGCGCGGGTCTTCACTGCGCGCCGCATGCGGCGCTCTTTCTTCGTGGTGATCACTTCTTCTTCCCCTCTTTGAGGGTGATCTTCTCGCCCGCGTACCGCACACCTTTGCCCTTGTAGGGCTCGGGCGGGCGAATGTCGCGGATCTCGGCCGCTACCTGGCCGACCTTCTGGCGATCGATGCCTTTGATGAGAATCTCGGTCACCGTCGGCGTCTCGATGCTGATGCCTTCGGGAATCGGGAAGCTCACCGGATGCGAGAAGCCCAACGTGAGGTTCAGGGCCTTGCCAGCCACCGCGGCACGGAAGCCGACGCCCTGGAGCTCGAGCTTCTTCTCGTAGCCCTTGGTGACGCCTAGAACCATGTTGGCGAGATGCGCACGCGTGGCGCCGGCCTGCGTGCGGCCGATACCCTCATCCGTGTACTTGATCTCGAGGTGCTGGTCCGCCTGGACCACAGTCACACCGCGCACCAGGGGGATGCTAAGGGTGCCCTTGGCACCTTTGACGCTCACCGACTCCGGCGCAATCGTCACGGTCACGCCTTTCGGCAGTTCGACCGGAGCTTTGGCAATTCTGGACATGAAAAGATCTTCCCGGTTACGCCACGATGCACAGGACTTCGCCGCCCTGTCCGATCGCACGCGCCTGCTTGTCGGTCATCACGCCCTTGGGCGTGGAGACAATCACCGTACCCATGCCGTTCAGCACTTTCGGCAGCTCGTCCTTGCCGCGGTAGATCCGCAGGCCCGGACGGCTGACGCGCTCGATGCGGTCGATGACGGGACGTCCCTCGAAATACTTGAGGCCGATCGTGAGCGTCGGCTTCACGTTATCCGCATCGAGGCGGTAGTCCGCGATGTAGCCTTCGTCCTTCAACACCTTGACGACGGCCGTCTTCAGCTTGGAGGAAGCCATGTTCACTTCGGTCTTGCCCGCGGTCTGTCCGTTGCGGATGCGCGTCAACAGATCGGCAATGGGGTCAGTCATGCTCATACGGCGTTCCTCACCAGCTCGCCTTCGCGAGGCCCGGAATCTCGCCGCGGTTCGCCACTTCGCGAATCTTCACGCGTGAGAGCCCAAACTTGCGGTACACACCGCGCGAGCGGCCCGTGATCGCGCAGCGATTGCGCAGGCGCGAGGAGCTCGCATCCCGCGGCTGCTGCTGCAGCTTGACCTGCGCGGCTGCGCGGTCATCGGGTGAAGTGTCGGGGCTGCGGATCAGCTCTTTGAGCTGAGCGCGCTTTACCGCGTATTGTTTCACGATCTTCGCGCGACGCTTTTCGCGCATGACCATGTTCGTCTTCGCCATAGCCTATTTCCGGAACGGGAAGTTGAAAGCTTCGAGCAACGCTCGGCCGTGACGGTTATCCAGTGCCGTCGTGGTGATCGTGATGTCCATGCCGCGGACCTGATCGATCTGGTCGTACTGAATTTCCGGGAAAATGATCTGCTCCTTGACGCCCATGCTGTAGTTGCCCTGGCCGTCGAAAGAGCGCGCTGGCAAGCCGCGGAAATCGCGGATACGGGGAATCGCGATGCTGATGAGACGATCGAGGAACTCGTACATGCGAGCGCCGCGCAGCGTCACCTTGCAGCCGATCGCAAGTCCGGCGCGCAGCTTGAAGGACGCGATCGCCTTGCGCGACTTGGTGACGAGCGGCTTCTGTCCCGTGATCTTGGTGAGATCCGTGACGGCGGCATCCATCATCTTCTTGTCCGCAACGGCTTCACCGACACCCATGTTGAGGGTGATCTTGGTGATGCGGGGCACCTGCATGGCGTTCTCGATCTTGAGGTCCGCCCTCAATTTCGGCACGACGGTGTCGCGGTAGTACTGCTGTAACCTGACCATAATTTCTTTACCGTGAGCGACGCTTACGCGTCG
>JAQGOC010000378.1 GCA_028293805.1 Gammaproteobacteria bacterium | reverse complement strand
GCGAGCTCGGATACGCGGCTACTGACGGGCGCACCTACTTTCTGCAGCCGCGGATTCTCAATCTCGGCTACGCCTACCTGTCCACCGCGGCGGTGCCGATAGCGGCACAACCAGTGCTCGAGGAAATGGCCGAAACGCTGGGCGAAGCGTCGTCCGTCGCAGTACTTGACGATGGTGCGGTGGTCTACGTGGCGCGCGCGGCAACGAAGCGGATCATGTCAGTGACGCTGGGCGTCGGAAGCCGCCTGCCCGCGTATTGCACGGCACTCGGGCGGGTGCTGCTCGCTTACCTCAATGATGAACAAGCGTTGGTGGAGCTGGGGAAGGTTGATTTCGTCGCGCATACCAAACACACCGTGACCTCGCGGAAGAAGCTGGAAGAAATCCTGCTCCAGGTACGCACCGACGGCTACGCGTTGAACGACCAGGAGCTCGAGATCGGGCTGCGCTCGATCGCAGTGCCGGTGCGCAATGTCGTCGGTGCCGTGGTGGCGGCGATGAACGTGAGCACCCAGGCTTCACGCGTGTCCCGACGGGAGCTGATCGAACGGTGTTTGCCGGTTCTTCAGACCGCTGCGGACAGACTCGGAAGCCAGCTCCCGCCATCGCGCTAGAACGCGCCAGCGCGCGGCACATTGGCGCTGCTGCCGCGCAGTTGAGCAAACGCTTGGGCTCGAGGCGGCCGGACTCCGCTGCGGCGTATTGGCCGCGCGCCGGTACAGTAGACGGCGCGCCGCCCTCTCGCGTATCTGCCATTGCCATGCCAAAGCCCCGAAGCTCGGGCATCAGGGTTGGGTGCAGGCATAGGTCGCATGAGTTGCACGCGACGACCCCGGGCCAAACGGTGAGCGGGCAACGCCCACGCAACAAGGTGGAGTTTCATGGTCGATCCCCTTCCCTTCGCGATGTATTCCTTCGTGATGTCGATCACCCCCGGTCCCAACAATGTCATGCTGACGGCGGCCGGGGCCACGTTCGGGTTCCGGCGTACCGTGCCTCACATGCTCGGTATCTGTGCCGGATTTGGTCTCGAGCTGCTGGCCGTCTGTGCCGGTCTGGGCGCCATTTTCACTCGTTGGCCGGAATTGCAGACCGTGCTGCGCTGGGTGGGCGCCGCCTACCTGCTCTACCTGGGTGTGCGGATGTTGGGCGGAGGGGACGCGCGTGCCGGAGCGACCACCCGGCCCGTCACCTTTCTCGAAGCGGCGCTCTTCCAGTTCTTGAACCCCAAGGCGTGGGTCATGACGCTGACGGCCGCGACCCTGTTCCTGCCGCGCGAACTGGGAGTCCTCGCGGCCGACTCCTACATGCTGGCGGTGATGGGGCTGATCAATCTGCCCTGCATCGCCATCTGGGCCCTGTTCGGGAGCTCGCTCAGAAGCTTCCTGGCGCGGCCCGCCAGCCGCATGGGGTTCAACGCGGCGATGGCGGTTGCTCTAGCCGCCACAGGCGTCATCATGGTCATGTAGCAGCTCGTGTGGCTCAGGGGACGCCTTGACAGGGCCTCCAAGAGCCAGACAGGCTTCGAGCGCCGAGCTTTCTCCGGAGCGCCCTCATGTTCGAGCTCTCCCGCGGGTCCGCGGTCCCTCTGGTAGACCAGATCGCCGAGCGCATCACCAAGCTCGTCCATCATGGCCAATTGGCGGCCGGAGCGCGGCTGCCTTCCATACGCAAGCTCGCGAAGCTCGTCGGCACAAGCCCGTTCACCGTGGTCGATGCGTACGATCGGCTCGTCGCCCGGGGTCTCATCGAGTCCCGCGCCGGCCGCGGGTTCTTTGTCACACGACGACGGTTGGCGGCGCCGCTTGCCGCCATTGAAGCCGTGCCGGACCCCGGGTCGGATGCATTGGCGCTGGCGCGCATGTCGATGTCGCAATCGACGGAGCTCATTGCGGCGGGCTCCGGCTTTCTGCCGGAAAACTGGTTGCTCGAAGCGGCGCCAGGCAATGTCCTGGCACGCCTCTCGCGGGGCCGCCGGCCGCAGGCGTGGCTGCCTTGTCCACCGCAGGGCCTGCTGGAACTGCGCGAGCAGATCGCGGAACGCCTGGTTCAACATGGGATCGCCGCAAGCGCCCCCAACATCGTCACTACCTTTGGTGCCTCGCAGGCTTTCGATCTCATTGCGCGCATCCTGCTCACCGCGGGCGACGCCGTGCTCGTGGAAGATCCCGGATATTTCGTGCTGTTCGAGCAACTGCGCGCGCATCACGTGCGGCTCATTCCTATCCCGAGAGGCGCCCAGGGTCCTGATCTGGAAGCTATCGAGGCCGCCTGCCGGACGCACCGGCCTCGGGCGTTCTTCACGCAGACGCTCCTGCACAACCCGACCGGAACCAATGCCGATCCCGCCAATTGTCACCGCGTCCTTTCGCTCGCCGAGCAGTTCGGGTTCGCGGTTATCGAGGACGATGTCTACGCAGATCTTTACGAGGGGCCGGCTGTACGACTCGCCCAGATCGACGGCCTGCGCCATGTGATCTACGTCGGCAGTTTCACGAAGCTCATCGGAGCCGCCTTACGCGTCGGCTTCGTGGCGGGCGATACGGCGCTCATTTCCCAACTCGTGGAGCGCAAAGTCCTGTCGGTGCTGTCGGGCTCCGCACTGCTCGAGAGCTTCGTTTCGGAGGTACTCGACAGCGGCAGGTACAAGCGGCACGTGGAGCAGGTTCGCATGCGGCTCGCACGCATGCGGCGCGACGCGCGCCAGGCACTGGAATCGGCCGGTATCGTCTTCGAGAGCGTCGGCGGCGAAGGCATTTTCCTCTGGGGGCGGGTACCGGATCCCAGCACTGCCGTGGACGACCTTGTCCGGCGCGCGCGCGACAAATCGATTCTGCTGGCCCGAGGCTCGCTGTTCTCACCCTCTCAAGGTTGTGGGCAATGGCTACGGTTCAACGTCGCCCACAGCGCATCAGCGCCACTGGTGCAGTTCCTGAGCGATTCACTGCGCAGCAAAGCCCCCAACCGCGCGAACGGAGCCGTCGCTGCCGCCGAAGGCCGATAAACTAGCCGCCTCCATACGCGGCTCCCGGTAAACTCCGTAGATGTTCTCGTCGCTACCGCCCGTCACACGGGCCATCCTCATCGCCAATATTGCCGTCTTCCTGCTGCAGCAAGTGGCAGGCAATACGCTGGTCGAGCTGTTTGCACTGTGGCCGCTCGGCTATCCGCTCTTCAAACCGTGGCAGGTGGTGACGTACGCCTTCCTGCATGAAGGCCTGGCGCACATCTTCTTCAATATGTTCGCCCTATTCATGTTCGGCCGCACGCTCGAGGAATTCTGGGGAAGCCGACGCTTCGCGATCTACTACTTCACGAGCGTGCTGGCGGCGGCTGCGACGGAGCTCGCCGTCCAGGGCGCCTCTGATAGCGGCGGGCCCGTCATCGGCGCATCCGGCGGCGTGTTTGGCTTGCTGCTGGCGTTTGCCTGGTATTTCCCCAGGCAGCGACTCATGCTCCTGTTCCCACCGATCCCGATGCCCGCGTGGTTATTCGTCACGCTCTACGGAGCGCTCGAGCTGGTATTGGGAGTCACGGGATCGCAGGCGGGCGTCGCGCACTTCGCGCACCTCGGCGGGATGCTTGGCGGCGCGCTCATCATCCTGTACTGGCGGATGCGCGGCCGCTTCCAAGGCTACTGATGACCGAACCCGTCAGCGGACGCTACGCAGCCGCCGACTGTCGAGCCGCACCGGCCCACGTCGCGTTCCGCAGGCATCGCAGAGCATCCGGTGCCCGAACCATCCGCGACCGAAGATGCGGCCATCGGGCAGGGACACCCAATTCCCGCCGCCCTCGACCTGCGAATCGACTAGCCTGACGTGCAGATCGCATGACGGGTTGGCGCAGAACGGCGCGCCTCGTTCGAGTTCATTGTGGGCAGCCAAGACATCCTCCGCGTGCCGGGACGGACGCAGGACGTCTGCGGCAGCATCGAAGCTCATCGACTGCATTCGTGCACCCTCGTCGAGCCAGTGGCCCAATGATCCGGTCAAGGACCAGGTAGCATGCAGTGTGCCGCTTACGTTTGACGCGGATGTGACGTCCCCATGGCGAATGTATGACGCCCCTGGCACGCCATCTTCCTATCCACCTCAGGTATGCACCTTAACAGCCAGATATTACGAAAGAATTTCACAGCACGTCGCGGGCGCCACCGATGCCGCGCGTGACCCGCCGCGGTTGCAGGCCCACGCTGCCGCGGAAATCGGCAGGGGGCAGACACTAAGATGCCCGGCCGCTTGAATTCCGCTATCGGCCACGTCCACAATCCCGCGCCCGAAACGGCCGGGGAACTTTTGTACGGACCATTTATCTAGACGCCTTCTTATGATCAAGACCGAACATCTGACCAAGCGATACGAGCCGCTCACGGCTGTCGACGATGTGAGTTTCGAAGTGGGCCCGGGCGAGGTGCTCGGATTCCTGGGGCCGAACGGCGCCGGCAAGACGACGACGATGCGCATGCTCGCCGGCTTTGTGACCCCCACGTCCGGCACGGCGAGCATCTGCGGCCACGACATCGAGACGGATCCGCTGGGCGCCAATGCGAGCCTCGGGTACCTGCCGGAAGGCGCGCCCACCTACGGCGAGATGACGGTCCGC
>JAQGOC010000367.1 GCA_028293805.1 Gammaproteobacteria bacterium | reverse complement strand
CGACAAGCGTTGCGGAGCGAGGCCGCAGCTGTTTGTACAGCGCTCCAGCGAAGCCATCCGGGAATGCCCTGAGGCAATGAAGAATGACCCGGTGTCGTTCTGCCAGATGATGGACGCTGCGTAGCTGCAGAACATACGACTTCAGGCAAGCGGGACTGACGAGGCTCAGGTCCGCAGAAGGCATTATTGTCCTGAAGATCTCGATGCTGTCGTGTTTTTCCCTGTCAAAAGTGCGCTCTGATTCGGCGATCTCCGCAAGCTGCGAATAGCGGTTCGTCAACACGCGGACTGGGGAACCCCAGCGCTTGTACGTTTCATACAGCCAGGAGTGCGCTCCCCCTATTTTTGGGAGGAAATCCTGACTGATGACGATGTTCGCTGCCTCCTGCCAATCAAGTGGCCGGTTAAACCGCCTCATGATTGACTCCCGGAAACCCGCGAGACACGCACATCGGATGTGATGTCCGCGTCCCCGGCTGAAATGACACCGCTCGCTCCCATAAGCCGAGCATCATCAGACCCCAGATGAGGACGCTATGATCGCGCGACCGGTTCTGATGCTCCTCCCACACGGTGCGCAGAGCGCGACGGTCAAGCACACAGGCAACCGTCGAGTTCCTATCGAAAAGCAGGTCCTCGGCCATCGGTCGCAATTCCTGCCGAAGCCAGCGCGCAGCAGGAACGGAAAATCCGCGCTTCGGCGCCGCAAGGACTTCGCCAGGCAACCGAGTGGCCGCAAGTGCGCGCAGCGGAAGCTTGCCCCGGCGGCCGTTCATCTTCAGACGGGCCGGCAGCTTGGCGGCGAATTCCAGGACCCGATGGTCGAGCAGTGGGCAACGCACCTCGAGGGAATGAGCCATGCTCATCCGGTCCACCTTGGCGAGCACATCGTCCGTCATATAGAAGTGGATGTCGGCAGACTGCGCGCGGGCCAGCGCGTCCGGCGCGTCGTTTTCGGCGTAGTATGAATGCACCGCTTCAAACGGGGTAAACCCCTTCAACTCTGCCAAAAACTCGAGGCTGTAGAGGCGCGTCCGCGTGTCTCCGCGAAGCCAGATCAAGTCGTGATAGAACGCTTCGGCATCGGATATGGCGAGGTTCTCCAAAACGCTCTTCAGCCGTAGCGCCCGGGGCAGCCGGGCGGATGCTGGCCAAAAAGTCCCCAGAGCACCAAACACCGTTCCCCGGAACGCGGTAGAAAGTGCGCCCCTGACGAGCGACTCCACGCGATGAGGCAGATAGCGGAACGTATAACCTCCGAACGCCTCATCGCCACCATCCCCGGATAGCACCACCGTAACCGTCCGACGCGCCATCTCGCACACATACCACGTAGACACCGCGCTCGAGTCCGCTAGCGGCTCATCGAAGTGCCAGGCAATCCTCTGGAGTACGTTCTCCGCGCGGGGAGCCACAACGAACTCGTGATGTTCAGTGCATAGGTACGCCGCCGTCTGCCGCGCCACCGAGAGCTCGTCGAGCTCTCGATCCTCGAATCCGATGGAATTCGTGACAACCGGCCGATCCATCAGCCGAGCCATCGACGCTACGACTAGCGATGAATCGAGCCCGCCCGAGAGGAAGGCACCGAGCGGCACCTCGCTCATCAGTCTGCACTTCACGGCATCGTCAAGGAGTGGTTCCAGTTCGGCCACGACATCCTCCATCGATCGCTCGACGGGGTCCGCGAAGCTCAATCGCCAGTACTGCCGCTCCACTTCATGGTTAGCCGAGACCACCAGGGAGCGCGCGGCGCGCAGCTTGCTGACGCGGCGGTAGATGGTTCGCGGTGCAGGGATGTAGCCGAAACAGAAATAGCAGTCGAGGGCTTCGGGGTCGATCTCGCTCGGACACAGGCCGCCGGCACGCAAGGCCTTGAGCTCCGAGGCGAATGCCACAACCGATCCCACGCGGCAGTAATAAAGCGGCTTTTTGCCTACACGGTCTCTCGCGAGCAACAGCGATCTCGAGCGGGTGTCCCAGATCGCGAACGCAAACATTCCGTGGAGCCGCTCGACACAGCGCTCGCCCCATTCGAGATAGGAGAACAGGATCGCCTCCGTATCGCAATGCGTCCGGAAAACGTACCTCTTTGCTTCGAGCTCGCGCCGCACGTCGAGGAAGTTGTAAATTTCCCCGTTGAACACGATTTGCACCTGGCCGTCACAGGCGCCCATCGGCTGATGACCAGACGCCACGTCGATGATCGCCAGCCGCCGATGCCCCAGCGCAGCGAAGTCATCGACGTAAAAGCCCTCCCCATCGGGGCCTCGATGCGCAATGACGTTGGTCATCGCCTGAATGCGCGCCCGGGCCTCGATGCGCACGTGGCCACTGAAATCTACGAACCCGCTGATGCCACACACGGTACTAGCTGCGCTCCTTGATGACTCTGGCAGGATTGCCGCCAATCACAACGCGGCTGGGCATCTCCTTCGTCACCACAGCCCCGGCAGTCACGATGCAGTCGCTGCCGACATTCGCCATGATAATGGCGCCCTCTCCCACCCAAGTGCGCGCGCCAATGCTGATCGTCTCGTATCTCGCGGACGTTACTAGATTTCCCGCTTCGTCCATATGCTGATGCTTTCCGCTGGGAATACTGACGCGGCTTCCTATCATTGCTTCGGCGCCAATGCGCGCGTGACCGATGATGCAATACGAGCCCATGGATGCGTGCGCTGCCAGCGCGCCGCCACGGTGCGTGAAAATGGATCCGAATCCGACATGCGTTTCCCACGAGCAGCCGTCGAGCGTTCCGAAGTAATACGCGCCCCGCAGATACTTGCCCGGAACCCCGGGGAACGGAGCGAGTAACTGCGCAAACAGATTGAACAGTGCATCACCGCTGAGAAGGCGCTTCTCGGCCCACGCAAGCGCTACGAGCGGCGCAACGGCAGTCATGCACGTGGCAAATGCCGCAGCTTTCGCGAGCTGTCTGGCGGACATGGCGTTACGGCCTCAATGCGAGCAACTGGTGATAGCGGCTGCGGTAAGCTTCGATCATCCCGGACCAGGAAAAATGCTGCTCGAAGCGCTGTTGACCGGCCTGGGCCAGCCGCATGCGCTGCGCCGGATTCCGAGCCGCCTCTATGATTGCTGCGGTGAGCGCTTCGTGGCGGTTGGACGGAACCGTCCAGCCTGTTGAACCTCTCAAAACGACTTCGGGGTTCCCACCGACTTCCGTGACTGCGACCGGGACACCGGCAGCCACAGCCTCCAGAAGTGCCAGCGATGTGCCCTCGCTCCAGCTGGACAAAACGAACAGATCGAGGCACTGGACCAGGCGCCGGGCATCCTTCCGATAACCGGTGAGGCGCACCCGCTGGGACAGTCCGTGCCGGGCGATCCGGGCCGTGAGGTCGCCGAGCTCCGGTCCGTCGCCCACGAACAGCCCACGCAACGGCGCTATTTGCGCGGCGGCTGCCGCAAGACTCGAGACGAGCATGGGCAGGTTCTTGATGGAGTCACAACGCCCAACGGTGCCCACGACAAAATCGCTCTCGGCGAACCCGAGCTCGTTGCGCAAGCCCTGCCGTTCGGAAGCGGTGAGCTGCGCAGCAGCGCCGAGCCCGTTGTGAATGACTTCGATCTGCGCGGCGTCCAACCCCTCGTACCTCGCAAGGCGGTCGCGAATGTCGCGGGAGACCGCCACGAAACGATGCGTGAGCCTGCGAATCAGCGTCCGGTTGACGAACGCCCGCGCACGATTCTCGACTTCCGGATAGAAGCGGCCGTGTTCCTGAAGGAGCAGTCGTGGCTCGGAGTATAAAAGGCGCGACAATGCAGCATAGAACCAGGACGTACACTGATGCGCATGGATGATTCGGGTTCTTTGACCCTGGAAATGAGCCCTGAGTTTTGCAGGCATCGACGCATCGAAACCGGGCTGCCGCCATATGGTGTGCACGCGCACACCTCGGTCTCGTAGCTCCTCCGCCCACGCGCCCGGTGTATCCAGACAAAGGACCTGCACATCGTACTCCCGTGAGAACTCGCAGCTCATCTCGATCACGAGTCGTTCGGTGCCCCCGGGATTTAGGCTGTGTACGACGTGCGATAGCCCAGGCTGCGCTGCGCTGCTCATCCGGAACGCCTCAGCCGGACCTTCACGGCATATAGTTTGTCGGCCAGGATGCGCGAGAGCTCGCCCGAGAGTACCCGCACTCGGGAGCCGAGGGTCGACTTCAGACGCGCCCGCTGCGGAAGAAAGACCTTCGGCGCGCCGAAGTCGTGATTGTGAACGCTGAATTCCGCAAGTGATTTCGCGTGCTTGCGGAAATAATCCTGGATCGATCCATACACGCTCAGGATCACCAGGGGACGCGTGAGGTCGGCGGTCGGGAAACTCATCAGATCCACCAGGCAGCGCTCGAAGAAGAATTTCGCTCTCTGTCTCAGACGCTCGCGCTGGGCGCCGATGGCATAACCGGCAGCAACGTTGAGCACGTGACACTTACGCACGTCGTGGGCGGGCCAGGTCTCGGTCGGCAACTCCACCTTGTGCAGGACATCCTTGAACGGCACTTCGTTCTCGGCCATCCAGGCCGCGTAATGCAGGAGGCTGGCACGCGCGTAATGAAATGCATAATCGATCTCGCCAATCTCACGCTTCTTCTCCAGGAACTTGCCGACTACCTGGAGGAAGACGAGATAGGACCAGCGGTGTTCCGGATCGTCCAGTCTCAGAGCACCGATCTCGTCCGCCGGGTGGATGCAACGCTGCAGAATCTCCTGAGCTTTCTCGAGATAGCGTCGCTCGCGGGAAACAGTATAAGCATCCAGCAGTGCGTTGATCGAGTTGCCGGAGCCGCGGCCTGCATGATGATACGAGGACTCGACAGTTCTGCTCGCCCCTCCGGTCGCATTGGCATCGATCAATCCGAAAACCGTGCGCGAACCATCATCCAACCCGAATACCCAGTCCGCCAGTTCCCGGACACCGGCCGCCGCTTCGCGGTCTCCTGACAGGTAATAGTAATGAAGCAGGCCGGATGTGTAGTTATGTTCGTTGCTCGGGCCACCCCCGTAGCCGCGAGATCGGGCGTTGCTACGGCTGTAGGTGCGATGGGTGCTGGTAGCAGCCGGCTTGTAATGATCGGTGTGCCAGAACAGGCCGCCATTGAAAGCCGCCTTGTCCTGCTGAGTGTGATAGGTGTCTATGTCGATCTGATGGCGCGCTGCGTCCTCCATCAGACGCCGCCAGCGGCCATCCCCCGTGCGCATGAAGTTCAGGAACGCGCCAAAGACGAAGTCGTATTGATTGTTATAGTGGGAGATGAACGGCTGTGGCCCGCGATGATGGACCGCCTCGTGATCGGCATACAAGTCGCCAAAATTGCGCCAACCGTATTCATCGATCAGCTCGCGCCGTGCGAAGAAGGAGCGACTTCCTTCGACGATCTGCTCGACGTATCTGGCCTGCGTCGGGTCATCATCCGGCGCTCGGGCGCTGAACCAGGTGATGGCGCCGGATGCTTCCACCCAAGCTGGCTCGATCCACAGCTCGAGTGGTCTTTGCAGCTGCGCGAGACAAGGTTGACTCGCGCTCGTGCCGAAGTCGAGCAGAATGGTATGCGCCTTTTGCTCGCCACCTTGAAGCTCGAAACCGCCACGTGCTTCGCGGGGGAACACTCCTACCTCCAGCGAGCTGTTCTCCCAGCGCAAAGCCTTTGGAAAGTTCTCCCAGAATCCCCGGACGGCAGCTGCGACCCAGGTGCCCTGCCCGGCGACCGTGATGACGGGTGTCGCACGCTTGCCTTGCGCGAGTAGCGCGTCCCCGGGCCCGCCAGTCACGCGATAGCCGCAAAAGCGAACTGTCGGTTGTGAATGACGATCGATGTGATTGGGCGACTGCCACTGCTCGCCGCCGCTGGAGTCCTGATAAACGGCCCAGCAATCGATGCGTTCACTGCGTTCGTCTGCAGGCGACTCGATGTGCCAGCTCAGCTCCGGAGCGAGCGAGCGTGGGTAGCAGGCCAAAGTCAGATCCTTGAAGAGGCACGAGCCCGGATCGCCGAGATCCCAGAGGCCGCCGGGGTGCATGGAAGCCCGCGTGTTGCGGATCTGCAGGTCGATGCGAACGATCGCCGTGCCGGCGGTGAAGACCGTTCGCATTTTGAATTGCAACGGCAGAGCACTCGCGCCGCGAAACCCGCCCTCAGCGAGAATCGTGCCCCGGAACGGCCCTCGCTCTTCGACAGCGAGCCGCTCGACCTCCAGCTCGTGAACCGCCCCCGGCAGCGTAATGAGCCGGATGAGCGATCCAACCCCCTGCAGCGCTTCCAATCCCCCCACCCGAGCCGCGCAGATCGGCCCGCCGTGTTGGGACCGTATCGTAAAGTGACACGCGCCTGTGTCGATTTCGATGACGTCGTTATTTCGGACCAGCTGCAGAAGCGGCAGGCTCCGGGGTTCGCAATTGCGCGGGTCCGAGCGGGCTCGAACGAACAGCTGCGTACGCTCCTGGGCTGATGCGCGCGCAAGCGCATCGACCAGCAGCCATTTGACACTCCGATCAGCCCAGAACGCCAGAGCCTCGAACTGATGGGGAATCAGAACACCTGCCGCATTCGTCACGACCAGCTCCGCAAGCTCGTAAACCCGGCCCGAGGGCAATGGTATGCCGACGCGAATGGGCTCGGCTTCACGATGCAGCCGATCGCGCTCTTGGAGATGGATGGGGATCTCTATCCCACTCAATCTGATTTACCCCGCTGAGGCAAATGATCGTCCAGTGCGGCTTCATCCGCGCATGGGTCGAGGCTGCAGATCGCGCAGCCCATCCTATCCCGGTCCCTGTACTGAGAGTAGTCTGATACTGATTCAGTGCATCAGGAGTCTCGGTGCTCGCCACGCATTACGCGGGGGACATTCGCAAGCCTCGGCGTCCAAAGCTGCCGGGTCCCGATCTCATCGTATTTGCGGATGACTGGGGGCGTCATCCGTCGAGCGCACAACACCTCGTTCGCTACCTGTTGAGCGATTTTGCTGTCGCCTGGATGAACACAATCGGGACTCGCTCGCCAGGGCTGACCGCGACGGCGATGCGTCGTGGGCTAGGAAAACTGCTGGACTGGGGTGGTGCGGCCAGCACGCAAGCCGACTCAAGTCCGCTGCCTCTCGTCTGCAGCCCGTTCATGTACCCAGGCTTCCGCTCCAGGTGGCAGCGAAAAGTTAATGCCAACCTCCTCGCACGCTGTCTAAGTAGGGAATTCGCCAACATTGCAGACACTGTCATCCTGAGCAGCATCCCGATCGTGGCGGACCTTCCCGAGCGAATACAAGCGCGGCGGTGGGTGTATTACTGCGTGGACGACTTCTCCGCTTGGCCTGGACTCGACTCACCGGCTCTGAGTTCGATGGAACTGAAGTTCGTCGCTCGCGCGGATCGCATAGTCGCGGCGGGCGAGAATTCAGCTGCACGAATGCGTTCACTGGGCCGTGTCTCGCGGGTAATTTCACACGGTGTAGACTTGGAACACTGGCGCGGCAGTCACGGATCGGCCACTTTGCTAAGAGGATACCAGCGCCCCATAGCGCTTTTCTGGGGTTTGATCGATCGTCGCCTCGACATATCAGTTCTGCGCGCGCTCGATCAGAGTATGAGGTTTGGCACGATCGTACTCGTCGGGCCAACGCAGGACCCGGATCCCGCGCTTGATGCACTTGCACACCTCAGGAGGCCAGGCCCCAGCCCCTATCAGGATCTGCCTGCCCTGGCTGCGGAAGCAGACGTGCTGATCATGCCGTACGCCAATCTTCCGGTGACTCGGGCCATGCAACCGCTCAAGTTAAAGGAGTATCTCGCGACCGGTCGCCCTGTCGTAAGCACCCGCCTCCCTGCACTTGCTGCTTGGGATGACTGCCTGGATGTGACGGACGACCCGCCAGAATTCGCCGCTGCGGTGCAACGACGTTTTGGCGGCCAACTGCCGGACGCACAATCTGCCGCGCGAGAACGACTGCGGGGCGAAAGCTGGAAGGCAAAGGCCGAGGATCTTGTCGATGTTCTATTCGGGGATTAGGCGATCGAAAACCACGCCTTTCGTTCCCCAAGTCGAAAGCGCCGCCAGGCGACTTTTCCAGCCATCGCACCAGGGCACCGCCAGTCATGGGGGATTCCCGACCTTCAGCGATCCGTATCCGACTGGGCCAGTCCATTCTGCAACATGCCTCGATACAAATCTGCGTAACGGGCGGCCATCACTTCCGCCGAAAACTGCGCGTTCACGTACACCTTGGCTGCTTGCGCCAGCGCCGCCCGCTCGCGGGGGTCAGCGAACAGTCTCGCCAGTGCCTGCGAGAGTCCTGCTACATCACCGCACTCGAACAGCAGACCCGTGGTTCCGGCCGTGATCACCGATCGACAGCCCGGAATGTTCGTCGCGACGATGGGGATACCGACCGCCATGGCCTCTAGAAGACAGCGTGGCGTGCCTTCCAGTACCGAAGGCAGCACGAACGCGTCAAACCCTCTAAGAAATGCGATACGGTCTGCACGATATCCGAGGAACCGCACGCGCTCGCCTTCACCTAGCCCCACTGCCAGACTCTCGAGCTCCGCACGTTGCGGCCCCTCGCCCACGATGCACAGCCGGCGGTTCGTGAACGGCAACTCGCTGAACGCCCGAATGAGAGTGTCTAACCCCTTGCGCCGAATGAGCTGACCGACGTAGCCGATGATGCGTTCGCCGCTTTCCTTCCATTCTGTCGTGTCCGCAGCGGCGGTACCGGGTATCTGGAGTTCGGCCAAATCAACGCCATTGTTGATGAGGTGCAGCTTGCGGCGCAGCCCAGGGAACCTATGCAGCCCCATATACAAATCGGTGGACAGCGGAACGACGGCATCGAAGAAATAAAGCGCCAGACGGTCGAGGGATTCGTACATTTTCACCTTGGCCCCCTCTCTCGTGCTCCATCCGTGAGGGGTTGCTACCACTTTGCAGCCGGTGCCGCGTGCCGCGCGCCATCCAAGGATGTCCGTCTTGTAGCCGTGCGTATGCAGGATGTCGACGCCATTGGCCCTGATGAATGTGTTTATGAGACGAACGGAACCGAGGCTGAGCTTGCCGTATGCCTCGAAGACCTGAGTACGCAAGCCCATGGCCGACGCCTGCCGACACAGCGGCGGCATGTCGCCTGGTGCATCTTTGATCGTACCGACGATCGACTCAACCTCATCCGAGCGCAAATGCTTCGCAAGCGCAAGAATCCAACGTTCAGCGCCGTACAACCCCGTCGGACTGCCCAGCTGCAGCACACGGATTGGCTCCGCCAGCATTGCCGCGTCCTGGAAGGGCAACGTTTGCGAAGGAGTGGTGCTCATCGAGATTTGCATCGACCCTACAGCCCGATTTCCGATAATCCACCGAGATTCAAGTCCCATCTATAATGACGCTCCATGCAGGCGCGTGCGTGTGCCCCAATCGTTTCGGCACGCCCTGTGTCGCGAAGCAGGCCCACTACGGCTCGGGCGAACTCGTCCTCGCCCTCCGCCACGACGATGTCCTCCCCGGCGACTGCCTGTATCCCTTCGAAGGCCTGCACCGTGCTCACCACCGCCTTTCCCATAGCCATGGCCTCGAGCACTTTGTTTTGAATTCCGCGCGCCATTCTCAGCGGCGCGATGCAAACTCTCGCAGCAGCCAGGTAGTCGCGAATGTCCTGCACGTATCCGGTGACCCAAACACCCTTGGAACCGGCGAGCTTCTGCACCTCCGGCGTGGGCCTGTTGCCCACGATATACAGCCGCGCGCCGGGAATGGACTGCTGGATTTGCGGCAGAATTCGCTGCACGAACCAGATGACACCTTCCACGTTCGGCCAATAATCCATTACACCCGTGAACACCAGGAGCGTACCCGCCATCTGTTTGACTGGCAGACTTTGCGGAGTGAAGAACTCCAGATCCACCCCGTTGGCGAGCGCCCGTAAACGGCTTGCATCCGTACTCTCCGGGAACTGGCAGCGCTCCTGCTCCGTCACGACGAACAGGTGATCGAACAGCCGTGCGATGCGCTGCTCATACTCTGCCAGGTGCGTCGCCTCCAACCGGTATACCCACGCCTTCCAGAATGCCGCCTCATGTGCGTACTGGCGCCACTTGCACGAATCGATATCTATCAGATCCATGACTCGCAGCGCAGTGCGTAGCTTTCCAGCCGCGTGCCGGGATCGAAATACATATTCCGCCATTGGTGAGGAGGAGCAAAAAAGGCAATCAAACGGCACCGAGTCGATCAACGCGTCTATCCGGCTTTGCAGCCTCGAGGAATAGAAATAAGTCACGCTGATCGACCGTCGCCGCAGCACGCCGCGAGTAGAAAGCAGCGGACGCAGCTTCCGCCCGATAAACTCGAACACGAAGCCGCGCACGAATTTCCTGAGTTGCCGGACGTGCACCAGGTCCTGCTCATCGTCTATGAGGCTCGCAACATAAACCTCGTGGCGGCGTGACAAATATAATAGAAGGTTGAACGAGCGGATCTTATCCCCTTTGTTAGGCGGAAACGGAATTCGGTGAGTGAGCAACAGAATTCGCATCAGGGATCCCTCCGTGCTTGATCAACGGAAGCGACCAGGAAACGACCTGTGAAAGTGCTGGACTGCTCGAACGAAGGGACCGTACTCGTCATTTCGATCCGCATACCAGCATTCCCCCAGGTTGTAACAGAAACTCATTTAGCTGGACTGCTCCGGATACCCGTAGTAGTAACTTGCAGGTACTGAGGCCGTGGATTGATTGAGCACCAGCGACACCGCAGGATGATCTCCGAGATAGCTCAGCGCAGCGAGCACGGCACTCTGCGGCGTCCCGGCCGCACGCACGACCATGACAACTTGGCCCGCGACCTGCGCTATCGCATGCGATTCTGTGGTAAGAAGAAGTGGCGGCGAATCGACCAGTGCCACCCGCCGCTCGTCGTGTTGGGCAATTGTGCGCATTACCTCCTCCATGCGTGCACTCGCCAGAAGCTCAGTCGTTTCATGAGAGCGCGTGCCTGCCGGAAGAACGGACAAGTTCGGAACGTTTGTGGACAGAATGGCGCTCTCGACGGCGATTCGGCCATCGCGTAGCACGTCGAGCAACCCTGTAGCTTCCCCCACTCCAAACAGGCGACTAATGTGGGCCTTGGCGACGTCCGCATCGACGAGCAATACATGCACGTCCTTTTCCCTGGACATGCTCAGGGCTAGATTGATCGTCGTGAATGTTTTTCCTTCTCCAGCTAGCGCACTCGCCACCATGATCACGTGGCCGTTCGGCGTTCGCGCTCCTCCGCGCCCGGTGGCATTGACGATCAACGGTCGCTTGATTCGTCGGTACTGTTGTGCCATCTGAGGCTCCTCGTCTTCGGGAGCCAAAAGACCGGCTGCACGCAATTCCGGCAGACTTATTTCGACGCTGCGACCGGCCACCCCCCCTTGCGTGCCCTGTCCGAGTCGGCGCCCCTCGCCGTCGTTCGTCGGCGCCGTGGTTTCCGCATCCGATCGCGAGGCAGTTCGCGTCGGCATGTGGAGCGTTTTCTCCTGCATCCTTCGGAGCGTCTTTTGGACCAAACTCATGCGAGTACGCTCCGGAAGAACTCAGATATGGATTCCTGTCTCCGCAGGACTTCGACAGCCACAAACACCAAAGCCGCCGCAGTACTTAGATACAGCGCGATGCCACGGTGATGGCTTGCACGATATCGCTTCAGCCAAGCCACCCTTACCGCACCCAGGACCGGAAGACCCGTGACACCGGCTAACTGTCGTGTGCTCAGGAATACAGGCTTCAGGAGAGACATGACATACGCAAGGCCACCACCCGCGGTGAGCGCGAGCCCGAACGCACCTGCAATGAGGAGTGGGCGTTTGGGTGAAATGGGTGAGAAGCTCACCGCTGGCGGCTCTATGACTTCAAATTTCACGATCCCGGTGGCTTCGGCCTCCTCGCCCAGTCGGGAGTGCTCAAGGCGCTCCAGGACGGCACGGTACTGCAGCCGGGTTACGTCGTAGTCACGATTGAGCCGCGCAAACTCGGCCTCAACCTCAGGCGCGGTGTTGATAAGGCTGCGCAGATTTGCGATCCTGGTCTGAAGTCCGGCTATTTGAGTCTGCAGTGCGCCAACATCGACTTGCGCCTGGTCATATTGGAGCTGCACGCTCTGATACACGGGGTTCTCCATGAGTCCCAGGCGCTCGGCGGCACCGATATCTCCGTTCTTGACCGCCTCTATCTCCGCCTGCTGCCGCTGTTGGAGTTCCTCCAGCGTCTGCCCCAGGGAAATGACATCCGGATGCAGGTCTGTGAACCGCAGACGCAGGGCATCGAGTCTCGCCCGGACTTCCCGGATCTGTCGCGCCGTGTCGGGAGCCGCTTCAGGAGTCGATTCTGTTGTCTTCGTGCGGCTTGACGCCGCAAGCACCGGTATCTCTCCACGAAGCTGGCGCTGCAGGTCGCCCTTGCGCCGCATCATGACCGCCAGGCTCTCCTGCGCCTTGGTCAATCCCTCCATTTCCGCCTGCAGCCTCGAGAAATAGTCGCCCTCCGTTCCAGGCATCAGGCCCACGTTGCGCCTTTTGAATTCGGCCAGACGCTCCTCGGCGGCCGAGAGCCGCCGTTCGTACTCGGTGATCTGGCTGACCAAAAATTGCTGCGCTTGCTCGGAACCCTGGTGTTTCCCGCCCAGCGCGCCCTCGACGAAGCTGTCGAGCAGCCGTTTCACCACTTGGAGGCTCTTGTCACGACTGTAGTTCTTGTAGGAAATGGTAAACACACCGGCGGCCGGCGAAATCCCCCCCGAGATCTCAATCGCTGCGCGAAGCCTTTGGAGCTCGACCTGCCTGGCCCGCGGGCTCGAAATCCCAGCCAGCAGCCCTGTTTCCTCGGCCACCTGCTGCAGTTGTGGGCCACCGAGGAGTGCCTGACGCACGCGCTGTATCTGGATATCAACATCACCGTCAACACTGATACCGCGGGTGACCTCGCTCAGAGCCGTGTGGGTGTCCACGAACACCCGCGCAGATGCCTGGTAAGTATTGGGAATGAGGAAAACGCCGGTCCACAGCACTACAGCCACGCACCAGGCAACGACGAGTGCGAGCCAACGGAAGTACCAGGCTCCGCGGACC
This sequence comes from Gammaproteobacteria bacterium, assembly GCA_028293805.1. Classification (GTDB taxonomy): domain Bacteria; phylum Pseudomonadota; class Gammaproteobacteria; order Steroidobacterales; family Steroidobacteraceae; genus 13-2-20CM-66-19. Next base: position 9,249 of record JAQGOC010000367.1, on the reverse strand, counting down.
TGATCGAGCGCGTTCTGAATGACAACGTCTATTTTCGGCGCGAACATGCGACCTTCCCGTCTATCAGGTGGTGAGCCACGCGGTGCGGCACTCTGCTGCTGACTGTGCGGGAGCAACTCCCTGCACTGAAGTCAACAACAGGACGACCTGATCTGACGGTCCTCCCCTTGTTCTAAAACATAATTTACGTCAGATGTTGGGAGATTGGCTGAACTCCCGAGTTTCGGCAAGCCTGGCAGAAACTTCTTTCATTGAATCGTCCACGATCGGCAACAGCCATGCCAGAGTCACAGATTGCAGTGCGTGTTATCTCGTTACGCTGGAAACACAAACATCGACCATTCGTCTGTCGGACCGTGACTGTCGCGAACCGAAGACAGTGACCGGCGCCCACGGGGCGCCATTTCTGTAAATGGCCAACAAAGTCAAGTTCCCGTGCTGTTGCCGGGGAGCGACGTATAACAACAGCGACATTTTGCATGTTGCCTCGTTTGCAGGCTTACTTGTGGCAAGCAAGGGCAAACCCGTCGCAAGACGAGGGGCGCAAAGCCTCCGGTGTCAGTGCCTCAACAGGGCTGAGATAGCGGGGCCGCCGGCTGGCGTGCTCTCAAGGGCAGTCCGCCGTGACAGTGCGATAGGAGATCGGCGACCCTCAGGTCGCGCGCTTTCGCATCGTGCTCCGCCCGCCCTGGCGATTTCTGAAACACATTCGAACCTGGGGTGGGAAGCATATGCATCGTTTTGCGCTCGATTTCGGAACTCGCTCACGTCGTCGTGTGCGCACGGCAATCGTCGCCTCGATCCTTTTAGTTTGCAGCGCAGCGTATACACAGGCCTCGAGCAGGCATCAGTGGCGCGCGCCGGTGATTTCCGGCACCCCGTCCACGACGGATACAGTCGGTCAGCCTTACAGTTTCACCCCCACCGCATCCGCTCCGAGCGGATATACGATCAGCTTCTCGATCAGCGGCAAACCGGGCTGGGCGAGCTTCAACACCAGCACTGGCCGGCTTTCAGGTACCCCGACCGCTGCAAGCGTCGGAAAGTATTCGAATATCATCATTTCTGCCAGCGACTCGGCAGGCCGCTCCTCCTTGGCGCCCTTCTCGATAACGGTCGCGAATCCGACGGTGTCGAATCCGCCGCCGAAGGTTTCCGGGCAGCCCTTGACCTCAGTGAATATCGGAAGCTCCTACAGCTTCACTCCGAGCGCGACAGACTCCGACGGTGACAAGTTGACGTTCAGCGTGCAGAACATGCCAGCCTGGGCAAGCTTCAGCAGCAGCACCGGCACCCTGTCCGGAACACCGGCCAGCGCCTACGCCGGCACCTACTCGAACATCATCATTTCCGTCAGCGACGGCACCACCAGTGTCTCGCTCCCGGCGTTTTCGATCAGCGTCACTCAAGTTTCCAACGGCTCCGCGACGCTCAGTTGGACACCGCCGACTCAGAACAAAGACGGCTCGGCCCTGACGAATCTGACAGGCTACAGGATCCACTACGGCACCTCGGCCAGCAATCTCACCCAGACCGTTCAGGTTGCCAATCCGGGTCTGACGAGCTATGTGCTCAGTAACCTTTCCAGCGGAACCTGGTACTTCGGCGTTGCGGCTTATACGAGCGCGGGAGCGGAAAGCGCCCTGTCCAACACAGGCACCAAGACGATTCAGTAGCGGGCGCACCGGTCTCGAAAATCATGCCTGAAGAGAGGCGGCTGAAATGGATTTCGGCCGCGCGATTCCTCGCGAGGCGCATCTGCTCGGTGCCAACTGCTCTGGGCTGCGAAGTTTGCTTGGTGACCGGCCACTTTGACGCTACCGAGCACTGCTGAACGCGATTGCTGGCGAACCAGGTGACTCGCCTTGGTCTTCGGTGGATCGAAAGCGCCGAAGCGTCAAATTCGCTCGATTCGATTATTCCAGACTAAGTCAGGCCTTTGAGTCCCGCGATGGCCTGAGGATCCCGGTTATGTCTGCCTGCGCAGGATGATCCCGGGGAGGTGTCCTTTGAACCAGCGGCCTGTCGTGACAACTCCGCCGCCCCCCAGGTGAATGGCGTACTTGCCGTGCGCGTGGCGCTCGATCGAGGTGATACAACGGGCATTCACGATCATGCTGCGATTCGCGCGGAAGAAATTTTCCGCGGGAAGCAGCTCTTCGAGCTCCTTGAGGGAGGCCCGCACTCTATAGGTCTGCCGGGTGTTGATCCAAACGTAATTTCGATCCGACTCGATCGACTCGATATCCGTGATCTCGACGAGATGGACGCGGTCGCCGATTTCGATGATGAATCTACGAAATCCGTCCAGGCGCGGTGCGCGATCGGTCACGTTGACGCTGGAGTTTTCGCGCGCGGCTACCTCGCGATTACGTATTACTCTAGGCCCAAAGGCACGCGCACGCGAAACGACGCGCTGGACCGCCTCGCAGAACCTCGTCTGTGCGACGGGCTTCAGTATGTAGTCGACCGCGCCAAGCTCGAATGCCTGCAGTGCGTACTCATCGTGTGTGCTGACGAAAACGATCAGTGGCGCAGTGCTTTCCGGCAGCTCACGAACCAGTTGAAATCCGGTAGTGGCGTGGATTTTGACTGCAAGAAATGCCAGGTCGGGGCGCTGGCTCAGAATGACATCGCGGGCCTCTTCGGGACCGCTGCACTCGGCGATGAGTTCCAGCTCCGTACGGCTTTTACACAGCTCCCGCAGATTGTCCCGGGACCCTGGATCGCCATCAATGATAATTGTCGACAGTCTTCTCACTTCCGGGCTCCCGGACATCGGAGTGCAGCTCGAAGGCTGGGATCGCTGTCTTGCGACGCCGAAGTGTCTGAGGATGACCGGAGCTTGTCAACGCTGAGCGCAGTCGTGGCGGGATCATTGGAATAGGACGAAGACTCCTTTGTGTCCTGAAACGATCCAATGTTGTGTCGCACCATGCGCTGGGCCACACGCGCCTGTTTCGCTCGACATGGCGCGGCACGGTGATTGCTCGGTCCGGCGTCTCACCCAGACCGCCCGAATCACTCAACAGGCAAGAATCCGAGAGAGTCGGAGGCCACGCCGCGCTTGTGGAGAGTGGTACCCTGGGGCGTACAATTAAGCCGTGTAGGGAGAACAGCGCCACGAATAGCGGCGCGAAGGTCTCGACAAATGAAGTGCAAGCATCTCGTCGTCTGTGCGGTCGCGGGTCTTGCGTTGTCGTGTGCAAGTGCACACAAAACATCGCTGTCCGACAATGAAGCGGTTGCAGCACCTGATTACATCATCGGGCCGGGCGATACGGTACAGGTATTCGTGTGGCGTAACCCCGAGCTCACGACCACGGTACCCGTGCGACCGGATGGAAAGATTTCGACGCCGCTCGTGGAAGACATGACTGCGGTGGGAAAATCACCGTCGCGCCTGGCTCGTGATATGGAAACCGTGCTTTCTAAGTACGTGAAATCACCGCAGGTGAACGTTATCGTCACCCAGCCGGTAAGCGCTTACAGTCAGGTGAGGGTCGTCGGACAGGTGAAGCGTCCCTCTGCTGTTGCCTATCGGGAGGGCATGACACTCCTCGATGCCGTGCTGGCAGTGGATGGTCTCGCGGAGTTTGCGGCCCCCAAGCGCGCCCACCTGGTACGCAATGAGAACGGGAAGCGGACTGCGATCAAAGTGAATCTTCAGGCGCTTCTCGACCGGGGCGACATGAGCGAGAACCTACCTCTGCGCCCCGGAGATGTGCTGGTCGTTCCGGAGAGCCGATTCTGAGGGATGTCGCACGCTGAGAAGCGGGGAAGGCATGTCCGTCTGTTCGTCGACATACGCACCGGGAGCACGTTTGACTCTCATGCACCTTGCAGAGAATCTGCTCGATAGGCTCCGGCGAACCGCCACGACAGCCAGCGCGGGCCAGGCTCGGGGGCTTGCGGACCGTTATCGCCAGAGCGAGCGGCAGCTCATTGACATGGCACCGCGGCGGGCGTCTCGGGGCCAGGTTTGGTGCTGGGCGCTCCTCGTCATTTTAGCGACGGTGCCTCTCGCGAGCTTCGCAGTCGGGGTGACCGGCGTGGGGACTGACCCGAATCTCGTTGGCGTCCGGACGCCCGGCGTGCGAGCCCAACCGTTCGGCGTCGGACCCGAGGTTTCGTATATCGACCTCTCCGTCGGCCTGGGTGAGACGGACAACGTCTTGCTGAGCAGGAGCGACACGAAGTTCCAGACGATGGCCCTTGCTGGAGTCGACTTTGAGGTTCGGCGACGCGGCACGCGGCTGAACACCGACCTGAAGGGCGATTTCGCCTACCTCGATTATCTGCAGCACGCCTATAGCAAACAGCTCATCGGCCGCCTCGACGGTGAGGCCACGTTCGCCTTGTTTCCGGAGTGGCTGACGTGGGTCGTGGACGATAGTTTCGGCGAGTCCGCCGTCAGCCCGTACGAGTCTACAACGCCCTCCAATCTGGAGAAGATCAATGTGGTCTCGACCGGACCGGAGATTGTTCTGCGTCCAGGTCAAGCTATCTTCCTGCGACTGAACGCGCGTTACGCATACTCGTACTACGAGTCCAGCCCATTCGATAGTAAGCGCACGCTCGGCACCGCCACAATCGGGCGCGATCTATCACGTACCTCGAGCGTGTCGTTGAACGTAGTCAGCGAAAGGCTTCGTTTCAAGAATACCGTGGTCAACACAAACTACGATCGGCGCAAGCTCTACATCGGCTGTAACCTTCGCGGGTCTCACACCGATTTTTCCGCAAACGGCGGCGCGACCCAGGCCAACGATCGGGGCCACTGGGTCACGACCCCATTAGTGGAACTCGATGCTACCCGCACGCTCTCGCGTTCTTCGAAGCTGTCATTCCTTGCCGGCAGGCAGTTCATCGACATAGCCGACGCGTTTCGCAGTCTGCGAAGTGGCGCGGCGGGCGGTATCGTGGTCGCCCCAGTGGTGGGAACGACGGCGAACTACCTGAGCAGCTACGCGTCGGGCGGATGGGCATTCGAGCGCCACCGCACGAGTTTCGAAATTACGGGCAGATGGGAGCGCGACGCGTACGACAGTCAACATAGCGCTTTGAATGTGACTCGCGGGGGCGTCGAATTGAGAGTCGGTCGGCGCATGAGCAGCACGCTCACGGCCGAAGCCTTTGGAGCGCTGTACCGGGAAAACTACGCTGGCCAGCGGTTCAGCGACGCGTACGGCGTGCTCGGCGGCGCCATAGCGCTGAAACCGGGCAGGTCAACGGGTTTCAGAGTCCGCTACGAGCACAACCGCAGAACGAGCTCGGGAGCCGGTGGCGCGGCCTATATCGAGAACCGAGTGTTCCTGGTGGCTGAATACTTCCCGCTTCAATGAGACTCCCGGCCTGTACTAGGTGTGTTCTACGCGATGTCGGACGTCATATCCGGCCATCAGGGCTTCGATTGAGCTGCGCAGCGGGTCTTCGCGCAGATCCAGTCGCCCGGCCAGAAAGCCCGCCAGGCGGGCCAACACGATGGCCTGAGATGCGAGCACGCGATAATGGCCGGGTTCGCCGACACGCTTGCCGTCCTTGGATGCAGGCATTGAGGATATCGCCGAACAGACCGTCCAAATAACCATGCAGCGCCGCATCGGAGACCGTCGTCGCAGGAGAGATCCACCCCGAAGAGGGACTTCCGAAAATACGCGTCCGTCTGTGACACGTTGGTCGCAGAGAGCTTCCACTCCGCTCGCTCGCGCTTCGCTCGTTCCGGCCACGGCGGCGCGCCGTGGCCGGCAGGGCAGCTACCGCTGAATGGGCTGTCCAGTACTGGGGTCGAGGAGCAGAGGCCGTGAATCACGGTCGCCATGCCAGCTGTCGTGCTCGCCGTCGAAATCGAACAGACTGTCGAGCGGTCCGGCGATCTGATCGAAGGAGCCGCCTTCGGCAACGGATTTCGGGGCCGGGTCGATCCGGCCGAGACCGAAGTTGTCCTCGATGAAGCGCAGTACGGAGGACTGATCCGTAACCGTGTGATCGACGTAATTGCGCCGTGCAAAGGGCGAGATCACGAGCAAGGGTAGGCGCGGGCCATAGCCACAGCGACCCAATACCGCGCCTGCGAGCGGAGCGCCGCACTGGCCGGGGCCTGTCAGCGCGTCCGAGCTCGAGGGCAGAGCGCCGAGCGCCGAGGCATTGGCCAGCGGTGGATAGACATGGTCGTACCAACCGTCCGAATCGTCGTAAAGAACGACGATTGCGGTGTCCTTCCAGTATTTCGAGGTCATGATCGTATTCACGACCTGTACGATGAAGTGTTGCTCGAGGAGCGGATCCGAATATTGCGCGTGACCGTCCAGGAAACCCGGCGCCTTGAGGAAGGTCACCGCCGGCAAGTTGACGCCAGGCTGGAAGCCGGTGATGTCGTACGTGCGGCTTGTCGCGCTCGACACGCTGTTGATCGTAAAGAGAGCACTCAGGTCATATTGGTGCTTCGCCTGATCCGTCAGGCCGACCATCGCGGGCGAGCTCGGCGGCAGATGGGTCAGATTTTGCGTCGACGCAAAGTATTGGAAAGGCTCGTGATGGCCGATGTAGTCCTGCTTCACGGAGCCGTCGCTCGCCTTGTGAATCGAGTTGCAATTGCTGAACCCCCCCTGGAACCAGCCCCAGCTCAGTCGAGCGGCGTTGAGAAGATCACCCACATTCCTGCTCGGATTATTGAGCGCCACTTGAGCTGAGCCCAAAGGATTGCAGACGTCGCCGAAGGGACGGGGATCACCTACGATAGATCCGCCACCGGTGTTGCCGTTGGTATCGCTGCCCGCGACGGTCACGGTTTGGGACCCGCTCTCCCCGGTCGACTGATTGATCCCCGGAACAGGGCCGAAGCCGGCTTGGGTGCTACCCATGACGCCGTGAGTATTGCCGGCGACGAGGTTGATCGCGCCCGGTGTCGAGGGCCCGTAAGTCGTGCCGAAGGAATTGTCACTGATCGCGAAATGCTGCGCGTAATTCCACAACGCAGTGACGGTATTCCCGTCGTAGTAGCCCATCACCGTCGATCTGTCCGGCGCGCAATTGGCTGCGGTGGAGCTGAGCTTCTGCACCACAAGGTCCACCTGGCCGGCGTGATAGGCCGCCTGCTCGTCGGTGTAGTTGTGATCCTCATCGCAGGTGGTCGCCTGATTGCGGCCGAGGCGAAACGGCTGGATGGTACCCGTACCCGCGATATTGAGGGTCGAATTATTAGGCGGTGCGGCAGGGCCGGCGAGTAGCCCGTTCACCGCGGGCGTGTCCGAGGCCGCCTTGAAGATCGGCTCCCCGGCCGTGCGGTTCGCCGCGAAAGGATACGTTCCGAAATAATGGTCGAACGAGACGTTTTCCTGAAAGATGACGATGATGTGTTTAATCAGCGGCGTCGTCACTGGGTCGCTCGCCAAGCTGGGCAGAGCGAAGCCGGTTGCGACTGTCGTAGCCGTGGCAAGCGACACGAGCCGGCCGATCCGACGGATATTGTTTGCGGTCATGATCTACTGCCCTCGAGTGTGGAATCTAGCGCCGTTGTACTGCTGAAGACGTGACTGCCGAAGGTCCTTGGGTCGGCGCACAGGTCTCGCGTCGTGCTGTCGCATCCGCCGCATGCACCGGCGGGACTATAGCCAGGGCACATGACAGAATTCTTGCAGTGATCGAGCACCACTCATCGATCACGGTTCCCGCTCAGGTCGGCGCCCTGCTCCGCGCCATCAAAGGCGACCCGAGCAAGGGCATCACCGTCTGTGCTTTGAAGCTCGCTCCGCTCGTCTTTGTCTGACCCGGCGAGCTGCTCTCGAGCCAGACGCAGAGCCTCAAGCGCGACGTCCAGGCCGATTTTGTTGCGAAACTTGAAGCACCCCCAACGGTCCGTGCCGAGTTATAGATCTGCACGGAAACGCCCCCGACCGGCTGCTGAAATCGCGTCATGGAGGGCCGGACGCGCTCGGAAACCCGCTTCGGAGCAGAATGAGCCCATTCGGGTGAAGCGCGACTTGCACAAACCTTAAGTAGGATTTAAGTTTCGCGCATAAGCATGTGGCTCTCTGCTGCGGCTCGTGTCAGGCCCAGACGAATTGCGCATCCCTCCGTCGGGCACCCACGATGCCGGGCGCCCGACGGCTCCAGCAATAAGTCCGCCAGGCGCGGGCTCACTGTATGGTTAGCGTCAAGACGGTAGCGTCATGTTCGGAGCCGTTGGCGGATCACGCTGACCCATCGACATCGACGAAACACGTGGACTCAACGCAGGCGCGCAGCGCAGCTTGGGCACACCGAAGGGTTGAGCACGACTCCTCCCCACTGCCTGCCAAATGCACTGGGTCCTAAGTTACTCCCCGATCCCGTCGGGATAGCGTCGCACTTGGGGCATCGATAATGGCGCTTCACCGCGCGGTTTTAGCATCCCCGCCGCGATGATCTTGGCTCCGTACAGCTCGGGCAGCACTTCGCGCGCCGGTCGCGCCCGAGCGAACTCCTCGTTCGTCCACTCCGGATTTTCGTCACTCACGCGGAAGTGCTTTCTCTTCTTCATAACGCCTGATGTCTGCCCCACACTGCGATAGGACGCCATCGGCACTCGTTCCGGTCGAAGCGACTGGCATCGCTGGGGATTCAGGCGCCCCAAGGGCCTCCGGCTGGCCAACGTGATCGGAACGCTTTCGCCTGCCCTGAGGCAGTCCCTGGAGGCATAACGAATGCAGCAACCTTGCCAACCACGTCTGCGAATTGACCAGCGAGCTCCGGCTCTCCAATGCGGCGGACAAAGGCTTGCCATTGACGCTGGCGCGCGTCCCACTCGAAATACTGCGCCGTTAACGAGGTCGGCACGTCTACAGGCAACGGGGAGCCGCGTCGCTCAAAGGTCGCTGCAATTGATTTGGCGAAAACCGCGCCTTCGAATGCTAGATGACGGGAGCATGCCCAGATGTCGTAGAAGTCCTTCATGCGACTGTTTGCAACATCCTTTGAGCACCACTCCGTCAACGTGCCGCGATTTTGACAGGCGATATAGGAATCGCTCGATTACATAGAGCTGCAAAACTTGGTTGAATGGAGCTCCCTGTGCTGCTGCCTCGTTACGCAGCCGCGCCAGGACGGAAGCCACCACATTCTTGGTGCCCTGCTTCACTCGAGACCCTGCAGGTATGGGGTGAGCGTCCTCTCCACGCGGAGCAGGCGAGCAATTTCAGAGAGCTCGCGCAGCGAGACCTTCTTGCGCTCTCTAGCCAGACGCAGAGCCTCAAGCGCGACGTCCAGGCC
>JAQGOC010000366.1 GCA_028293805.1 Gammaproteobacteria bacterium | reverse complement strand
GCCGGCATTTGCTTGAGCACGGTTTGCGAGATGGAAGTGACCTGTGCCTGCGCCGCCGCCACGTCCGTTCCCGGCTGGAAATAGATTTTGACGATTCCGCGGCCGTAGAGCGACTCGCTCTCGATATGCTCGATGTTGCTGACCGTCGTGGTCAGCGCGCGTTCGTAGTAGTAGACGATCCGTCCCGACATGTCCTCGGGCGTCAGACCTCTAAAGGTCCAGACGCCCGCGACCACGGGGATCCCTATGTTCGGAAAAATGTCCGTAGGCGTCTGCAGCGCGGCCCGTCCGCCAAAGACGAGAATCAGTATGGCCAACACGACGAACGTGTAAGGCCGCTTCAGTGCTATGAGCACGAGTGCATTCATTGGCGCGCGGATCCGGGTTGTGCGATGCTGAGGCCGACGTACTGAGTCGGCCGTGTATTGCGAAGCGGCGCCAGGCACCGGCGACTGTGCTGAGTCGTGAGGCCTCGACGCATCAACTTCGTCTCCCGTGAGTCGAGTGAAAGACAGTCGCCTTTTTCCGGGCTCTGCATCACTCTTCAGTCGTCGATGGCTACGATCCGCCCCCAATACATTCAGCCCATGTCATGGGTCTTGATCGGCGTTTCAGCTGTAACGGGTTTGAATTGCGGCCGCCGGCCCAGGTCGAGCCTGCGGCCGGCTCGCAACCCTGAACCGGCCAGCAGGGAGGGTCAGGTCGCTTTTTCGAGGAGCGTTGTGAGCTCGGAAAGCCATGCGGCGCGTTGCTCAGCGGTGCTGCCGGCCACTGGCGCATACATGCGTCTCATCACGTTATTGACGCCGCACAGACCGAAAATGCAATCCTTCCAGAGCGTCTCAAGAGGATCCCCGAACGCTGCGATCTCGCGCTGCGCTGACGTGTTGGACGTGTTGACGACGATCGCGAGCCGGGCTCGCAGCAGGCCAACAGGAACGCCTTCGAACCCGACTCCAGGGGGATAGGCGTACGCGGTGTTTAGCCGAAAAACCCGATCTATCCATCCCTTGAGTATGGCCGGAGGCTGGCCCCACCAATTGGGATGGAAGACCAGGATCAGATCGGCGCGGGCCAACTCCGCGCAGTGTTGCTCTACAAGGACGTTCGACGAACCAACGTTGCCGTCTTCGCCGGTTGGTTGCACCGGATCGAAGTGCTCGGCGTATAGATCGTGATACGCGATCTCGTAGTCGCGAGTGACAAGCACGCGCTCCGCGGTGGACGCCATGGCGTGACTCAGGCTATTCGGGCTTGGATTGGCGATGACTATCAGGGCGAGCATGCGTGCCTCCTGCCGCTACCAGCTTCTCGCTGCTTCGGCGAGCAGCTGATGGCTGATGCGAACCCGGTCGATAGCGATGTTAGCCTTGCTTCGCGCTATGTAGATGGACACCCGAGACTTCGCTCTGATGTTCTGGCTGAGCAACTGACCCGTCTGCAGCATGTCAGTGCACAGGCACTCGGGGACCACCGCCAGCCCGGTTCCCACGGCGGCGGCATCAAGCGCCGCCTGGTAATCCGGCACGATCGCGGCGGGGAGGTCGGGATCCGATCCGAATGCGGCACGCCAGAAGCTGGCCAGCACAGGCATCGGCCCTTGGATTTCGATCAGTGGCAATCCCTTCGGCGCCGCCGACTTGGGAAGGCGCTCGCGCCAACGCGGCGCGCACACCAGCAGCAGCGGCCCCTCGTACAGCAGATCGTAGTCGATGGCCTTGTGCGGAATACGTGCCGCCGTCACCGCAAGATCCAACTCCTGGTCAGCCAGGGATTTCAACAGTGCGGGCGGTGGTGCCGACCGCAAATCGAGACGGATACCGTATTGCGGCAGGGACGTCAGCCCCGCGAGGAGCAGCTTCGTGAAACCGCTCGTCGATCCCACGTGGACGGTGCCTGCCAGCCCTTCGTTCTTGCTGCCCGAGATACCGACGACGGTTTCCAGCGCGTCCAGGTGCGATCCCACTTGGCGCTCTAGCTCGTTGGCGGCAGGGGTCGATGCCAGTCCGCGTGGCAGGCGTTCAAACAGTCTGCAACCCAGGCGACCCTCGAGGACCTTGATGTGTCGCGATACGGCGGGCTGAGTCAGATGGAGCGCGTCCGCAGCTCTCGAGATCGAGTTGTGCCGGTAGACGCTGAGAAAGCTTCGCAGGTACAGCAGATGAGACATACAAATCGTTATGGGAGACTGACCAATACATGATTTGAATTGAGTCTATGCCGGCCTCAAAGTCTGCGCAATACGAGCCATCAGGTGCTGCCATGTGTCTGCCACCCTCCACGACTCCTGTGTTTCCCGACCTTCGGGGCAAGATTGCCATCGTGACCGGCGGGTCCCGGGGAATCGGGGCAGAGACGTGCCTCGCCCTGGCGAAGAACGGGGTCAAGGTCGCGATCAACGGCCGTGACGAAGTCGCGATTCAAACGACCTTGGAGGCTGTCCGCGCGATCGGCGGCGAAGCCATTGCTGCGCCAGCGGATTGCGCCCAACTGTCCTCGGTCGAATCGATGCGGGACCGCGTCCACGCAGAGCTTGGCCCGCCTGACTATGTCGTGGCATTTGCGGGGGGTGGCACAGGTCGGCCAATGCCGTTCGAGCAGATCACGGAGGAGGACTGGCGCTCGAGCATCGACAACAACCTGACGTCCACCTTCTTCACCCTCAAATGCTTTCTGCCCGCAATGATCGCGCGCTGTTCTGGATCCATCGTGAACATGGCGTCTGCGGGGGGCAGGGTGGCCGCGGGCGCTCCTGCCGGCTACGGCGCTGCCAAGGCCGGTGTGATCATGCTCACGCGTCACCTGGCGCACGAGGCAGGCAAGTACGACATCCGGGTTAACTGTGTCTCGCCATCCGCGGTGCTGACGGAGCGAACTCGACAGGCAATCTCGCACGAGCAAGAGCAACAGATGCGTGCCGCATTTCCATTAGGTCGACTGGGCCATCCACGGGATGTTGCCGCTGCAACGCTTTTCCTCCTTTCCTCCGCTTCTTCTTGGATCACCGGCGTGACCCTGGATGTGACCGGCGGCCGCGTCATGTCCTGAAGGAGATCCGGATGGCACGCGTCACGCCCGCACAACATCGAAATACGGACTGATGAGTCCGCGCTCCCTAGTTCGGGAGTCCGAACGCAATGATGTCCGAACCGATTGCGACAGCAACATACTGCCTGTTATCGAACAGATAGGTCATCGGTGAGGCATGCGGCGGCTGGTTGGCCTCGAAACTCCAAAGCGGCTTGCCGGTCTTCCCGTCCGCGGCGGCAAAGGAGTAGTCGTCGGCTCCATAGAAGACCACCCCTCCGGCTGTGCTGAGCACGCCACCGAAGGTGCTACCGTCACCGGTCTGGGGAAGCTCCCATACTGCCTTGCCGGTGTGGATATCAAATGCCCGCAGGATTCGTTGTCCCGGATCGGCCGGGTCGCCGCTGAATGAGCCGCCCATAAAGCTGCGCCCCTCCTGGTACTGCATGTTGGTGCGGGTAAAGATTCCGCATTTGTCGTTGGTCTGTACGTAATAGAGCGACGTCAGCGGATTCCAGGAGGCCGAATACCAGTTTGTCGCCCCATTCAGCCATGGACAGCTCAGCCTGCCCTCGGCTGTCGCTTCATGGCCCGGAGCGACGATCGGCCGGCCCTCAGCGGTCAGGCCAGTGGCCCAGGTCAACTTCCTGGTATAAGCCCGCCCCGACAGAAATTTGCCGTTGGTACGGTCCAGCACATAGAGAAATCCATTGCGGTTGGCCTGAACCATCAACTTGCGCGGTTTGCCCTGCCACGTCGCATCGACCAGCGACGGCGGAGCCATCGCGTCGAAATCATGCACATCGTGCGGCGTGAATTGAAAGTACCACTTCAGTTTGCCGGTGTCGGGATCGAGCGCGACAATTGAGTTGGTATAGAGATTGTCGCCCAGCCGGTCGTCACCGATAAGGTCGGGGCCGGGATTGCCGACGGGCCAGTAGAGGATATGCAGTTCTTGGTCGTAGGTTCCAGTCATCCAGGTCGATCCGCCTGGATGGTGGATCGCCGATCCCTGCCAGGTTTCCGAGCCCGGTTCGCCCGGATTCGGCACTGTCCAGAAGCGCCATAGCTCCTTACCGGTGGTCTGGTCATACGCGACCACAAAGCCGCGCGCCCCCTCATCTCCGCCGGCGATGCCGGAGACCACCATCCTGCCGATAGCGAGCGGCGCACTCGTGGCATTGTAGTTCTGATGCCAATCGGCCATCTCGGTGTCCCAGATCAGCTTGCCTGTGGTGCGATCGAGCGCAATCAGATGAGCATTGTCAGTGGCCATGAACACCCTATTCGCAGCTACCGCCGCGCCGCGGTTCGCGCCCTTCGCGGCCACTCCGCCAATTCCCTTGGTGCGGGGACGCTGGTAGTGCCAGATCTGGCGTCCACTGCCCGCGTCGAGCGCGAAGCACTCATTGGCGTAGGTCACAAACAGCATGCCGTCGCTGACAACGGGCGTTGCTTCGATCTCACTGGCGTTGCGCAGCGTGAAAACCCACTTTGCCTGCAGCAGGGAGACATTGTCCTTGGTGATCTGACGCAGAGCGCTGTAGCGGCTGCCTGTCGTTTGCCCGTTATAGCTCGGCCAATCGGACTGCGAAGTGACTCTTCTATACGTATCGCCGTCTGTTTTGCGCAGAAGGTACAGCCCATGGTCGTCGCCCAACAGCTGCATGCCGTCCGCGGAACGGTTTAGGGCTACGCCCTCCAGCACCTTCCCACCCTGCAGTGTGACCGAGGCCCGCGCAGCCGTGCTGCCATGAGTCGGCTTGAGAGTTCGCAAGAAACTGATGAGAGTGGCTCGCTCCGGATCGACCATGTCCGGAAATCCCGGCATGCCCGAAGCCGGCAGACCGTTGTGCAACAGCTCTCTCAGATCCTCATCTGTGTGCAGCGGAACCCGCTCCACAATGGACGGCGCAAACTCGCCGCCGCCCGCGTTCGTGCCGTGGCATGACGCACATCGTGCGGCGAAGACCTCGCGGCCGGCGGCCTGCGGTGAGCCTGCTGCCAATGGCGTCTGCGCCTGAGCGTCGCCCGTCGAAAGAAAACCCAAAAGCCCGCTCAACAGGGCGGAGCTGAGAGCTCTGCCCGATGTTCTCTTATGTGTGGAACTCTGCACCATCTCGCGTGTATTCTGCGCGCCAACGTTACCGGACGGTTACCTTGCGCCCGACGCGCGTTACAGATGTAACCTTCCGCCAATGCAGTGCTCCCGCTGCATAGAGCTCTCGTAATTGCGCGAGCGAGCCGTCGATACCGCCTCGCGTTCCTGCCCTGTGATGGGGAACTCAGGCAGCTCCGCCGCCCCGGCAGGAATACAGGTCAACATCGCCCAGGTCACCCAGCGCGTCCAGCTCGCAACAGAAAGCTCTCAAGACCAATCTCCCAGGTCTCACCGCCGCTTTGTACGTTACACCGCGTTACCGCTTGCCGAAGAGCTTTTCGAGCTCGCTGAGCGATTTGTTGATTTCGCCGCTGTTGGGCGGCGTGTAGGCCGCGGGGCGCGGCTTATAGTGACCGCAGAAGTTGGCGCGTGTTTTGTCGCTGACGTCCTCGGCCGTCGGCTCGCGGCAATGCTTGGCTACGCGGGTGTCGTAGTCGACGCACATCCGGCAGACATGCAGTTCGGCGCGGCATTTTGGGCAGGCGTCCGCGCGCATCAGCGGCAGGCTCATTGCCGCCAATGAGCCACCGCATTTCCAGCACACCAGATCGTGAGGCATGGGCAGATTTTACTGCCTCGTGCGCTCCCGGAGGAAGTCGTGGAGCACCCGGCCGGTGTGGGACGTCTTTTTCTTCAATGCAATCTCCGCCGGAGCGCCTTGATCCACGATCCGGCCGCCGCCATCCCCGGCTTCGGGCCCCATGTCCACGATCCAATCCGCCTCAGCCATGACATCGAGGTTGTGCTCGACCACTACCGCCGTGTTCCCGGCCTGGACGAGACGATGCAGCACGTGGATGAGCTTCTCCACGTCGGCCATGTGCAGGCCTACCGTTGGCTCGTCCAGCACGTAGAGGGTGTGCTTAGGCTTGAACCTTGGCCCTGCCGCGACGTCGCCGCGGACTTTGGAGAGCTCGGTCACGAGCTTGATGCGCTGTGCCTCTCCGCCCGAGAGCGTGGGGCTTTGCTGGCCGAGGGTGAGGTAGCCAAGGCCGACATCCTGCAGAAGTTTCAAGGCGTGGTGGATGCGCGGATGCGCCTTGAAGAACTCGACGGCATCGTCTACGTCCATGGCAAGGACGTCGCCGATACTCTTTTCGCGCCAAAGCACTGAGAGGGTCTCGGAGTTGAAGCGGCGACCCCCGCAAACGTCGCACAGGATCTTCACGTCGGGCAAAAAGCTCATCTCGATCGTCTTGACGCCCTGGCCTTCGCAGGCATCACAGCGGCCCCCCGCCGTGTTGAAAGAGAAGCGGCTGGCCGTGTAGCCGCGGATACGAGCCTCGGTCGTGCCGGCGTAGATGGTACGAATGGCATCCCAGAACCCGATGTAGGTCGCGGGGCAGGAGCGCGGCGTCTTACCGATCGGGGTCTGGTCCACCTCGAGCACCCGGTCGATGTGTTCGATTCCGCGCAATGCTTTGCAGCCGATGAGGCCCGTAGGCTTGCCGCGACCATTGCGGGGGCCATTGCCGTTCGCGCCATTACTACGGCTGCTGCCATTTCCCTTACCGTTGTCCTTGGACCTCGTGGGATACCGGCCGTTGCCGTTGCTCTCGCCCAGAAGCCGCCGCAAGTTCGAATAGAGGACATCGCGCGCGACAGTCGACTTTCCCGAGCCCGACACGCCCGTGATCACCACAAGACGGCCAACAGGAATACTCACATCGATTCCCTCGACGTTATGCAGTGCTATCTTTTCCAGCTTCAGTCGCGGCGTGTTGTCCTTCACCAGCCGCACTGGCTGCGCCGGGTGTAACAGCGGTTCGCGAAGGAAGCGCCCCGTGATCGACTTTGGGTTGCCGATGAGGTCCTCTACCGTGCCGGAGCCAACTACCTCACCGCCGCGCACGCCCGCTGCCGGGCCGAGATCGAGAACGTGATCGGCGCGCCGGATCGTGTCCTCATCGTGTTCGACGACCACCAGGGTATTGCGATTTCCTGCGAGCTCGGCAAGGGAGTCGAGCAGGATCGCGTTATCGCGGGGGTGCAGGCCGATCGTCGGCTCGTCGAGCACATAACACACACCCTGCAAGTTCGAGCCGAGCTGCGCGGCAAGGCGGATGCGTTGCGCTTCGCCGCCCGACAGTGTCGGTGCGGAGCGATCGAGCTGCAGGTATCCCAGCCCCACGCGCTCGAGGAACTTCAGGCGCGCACGAATCTCGGCCAGCAGATCGCGGCCGATCTCCTTCTCCCGCGTGTTGAGCTTGAGTCTGGCGAAGAACTCGGCCGCGCCGGCGACCGGCTCCGCGGCGAGGGCAGCGACCGACCGGTCACGAAAGCGCACGCTCAGGCCAACGGGGCTCAATCGCTGTCCGTCGCACGCGCTGCAGGCTTGCGGGTCGTGCTCGTACCAGTCGTTCCACCAGATTTCCTCACCCGTCTGCTCCTCATCGAAGCCGGCCATCTCCACGCCCGTGCCGAAGCAACTCTCGCACCACCCATGTTTCGAATTGAACGAAAACAGGCGCGGATCCAGCTCCGAGAAGCTACGCCCGCACGAGGGACAAGCGCGCTTCGTGGAGAATACCGTCACCTTGTCCGACTTCGGTCCGAGCACGTGCACGAGGCCTTTGCCGAAGTCGAGAGCTCGATCGAGCGCCGCGTGCAGCGCTGTATCCGTTTTGGACCCGACCTCGATTTCGGCCACCGGCAGCTCGATCGTATGCTCTTTGAAGCGCGACAAACGCGGCCACTGGCCGGTGGAGAGATTGGCGCCGTCCACGCGCAAGGTCTTGAACCCCTTCTTGGCCGCCCATTTCGCAAGATCGGTATAGAAACCCTTTCGTGCAACCACCAACGGTGCGAGGAGCGCGATCCGCTTGCCCTTGTAGTCGCGTAACAGGCGCGCCGCGATGGACCCTGCGCTTTGCGGTTCGATGGCTACGTCGCAATCCGGGCAGTACTGGGTGCCGAGCTTCACGTAAAGGAGGCGCAGGAAGTGATAGATCTCCGTGAGTGTTGCGACGGTGCTCTTACGTCCGCCGCGGCTCGTACGCTGCTCGATGGCGACGGTCGGCGGAATACCGTAAATGGCGTCCACGTCCGGCCGGGCCGCGGGCTGCACGAACTGCCGAGCGTACGCGTTCAGAGACTCGAGGTAACGCCTCTGGCCCTCATTGAAAAGGATGTCGAAAGCGAGCGTCGATTTACCCGAACCCGAAACGCCCGTAATCACAGTGAACTTATCGCGAGGAATCTCCACGTCGATGCTCTTGAGATTGTGCTCGCGGGCGTTGTGAATGACGACCGAGTTTCGGTCATGGCCGTTGCCGCGGCCGTATTGCGCCCGCGGCTCGGCGACGCCCACGAAGGCCGGGCCGGAGAGGGTGGCACTCACAACTTCAGCAGCGGTCGCAATGCTTGCGTTGCTTTCGCCGGAGAGGCTCTTTTCGTAAGCGGCGAGCGCCTGTCCGGTGAATGAACGAGCGTGCGCGCTGACTTCGGCCGGTGTTCCTACACAGACAATCTCGCCGCCTCGCTCACCGCCGTCGGGTCCCAGATCGATGACCCAATCGGAGGCGCGGATCAGATCGAGATTGTGCTCGATCACCAGGAGAGAGTGTCCCGCGGCGAGCAGCTTGCGAAATGCCTTGAGGAGCTTCGCGACGTCCTCGAAGTGAAGACCGGTGGTGGGCTCGTCGAACAGGAACAACTTGCCGTGATGAGTCGTGCTGGAGACGACCGATCCGGCGTCCGCGAGATGGCCTGCGAGCTTGAGCCGCTGTGCTTCGCCGCCCGACAAGGTAGGTACGGGCTGGCCGAGCTTTACGTATTCGAGCCCCACATCCGCAAGCGGTGCAAGGCGAGCGGCCACTTCGCGCGAGTCGGTAAAAAACGCGAGTGCTTCGGTGACCGTCATATCCAGTACGTCGGCGATGCTGGCGCGGCGGCCGTTTGCGCCTTCACGCTTTATGTCGAGCACTTCGTCGCGGTAGCGGCGGCCGTTACAGTCAGGGCAACGCAGGTATACGTCGGAGAGAAACTGCATCTCGACGTGCTCGAAGCCATTGCCGGTGCAGGTAGGGCAGCGGCCGTTGCCGGAGTTGAAGCTGAAAGTGCCCGCGGTGTATTTCCGCTCCTGCGAGGCCGGCTCGGTCGCGTACAGTGCACGGATGGCATCGAATGCGCCGACGTAGCTTGCGGGATTCGACCGGGTCGAGCGGCCGATCGGACTCTGGTCGACCATGACGACATCGTCGATGAGCTCGGCACCGCGCAGCGACGAGAATTCACCGGGAGCCTCGGTGGGCTTGCCCCGATATTTGAGCAGGGCCGGGTACAGGACGTCTTCCACGAGGGTGGATTTGCCGGAACCGGACACGCCCGTCACACAGACCAGGCGCTTGAGAGGAATCCGTACATCGACGTTCTTCAGGTTGTGCTCGCGCGCGCCGCTGAGCTCCAGCCACCTGTTGGAGCGTGCTTCCGCAACGACTTCCTGGGCAGCGCTGGCCGCCGCCGCCTGTCTTGCGGCGAGCGCTTTGGCAGCGGCTGCCACTTTCTGCGGGGATGCGGCCACCATCTTGCGGCCACTGAGGTATTCACCGGTCAACGAGCGGGCATGACGTCGGATCTCGCGCGGTGTGCCGAAAAACACGATCTCGCCGCCGCGCTCGCCGGCCCCCGGCCCCATGTCGAGAATGCGGTCGGCTTCGAGCATGATCTGAGGGTCGTGCTCGACCACGACCAGCGAATTGCCCGCATCGCGCAGCCGCTTCATCACGCCAATGACCCGCTGCATGTCGCGTGGATGCAGGCCGATGGAGGGCTCGTCCAATACGAACAACGTGTTGACGAGTGACGTTCCGAGGGCCGTCGTGAGATTTATCCTTTGCACCTCGCCACCGGAAAGCGTGCGCGACTGACGATCGAGAGTCAGATAGCCCAAGCCCACATTCACGAGGTAGCTGAAGCGTCCGCGGATCTCTCTCAGGAGAAGATCGGCCGCTTCATCGAGCGGCTGCGGAAGCGCCAGCTTATTGAAGAACTCGCAGGCTCGCTCCACCGGCAGGAGCATCACATCGTGAATTGTCAGTCCCGGTAGCGTGCGCAACGTCTCGTCGCTCCATTGCACGCCGTGGGGACGGAAGCGGGTGGCCGTGCCGAGCACGGAGTCGGCGAGCTCGCGGCTGCCGACGCGCCATAAGAGAGCCTGGGTCTTGAGTCGCGCTCCGTCGCAGGCGGTGCACGGGGTATAGGCCCGGTAGCGCGAGAGAAGCACGCGCACGTGCATCTTGTAGGATCGGGTCTCCAGCCAGGCGAAGAATCGTCGTACGCCGTACCAGACGCCTTTGGTCCATTCCCCTTCACCTTCGATGACCCATTTACGCCGCTCGGCGCCGAGCTCGCGCCACGGCGTATCGAGCGGGATGCCGCGCTTCTTCGCGAACTTCTCCAAATCTTGCTGACACTCGGCGTACGACTTCGTCTGCCAGGGTTTGATCGCGCCGCCGCGCAGCGACTTGCTCTCATCGGGAATGACGAGACCGTAGTCGATGCCGATGGTACGGCCGAAGCCGCGACACGTCTCGCACGCGCCTACGGGCGAATTGAAGGAGAACAGGCTCGGGTTCGGCTGCTGATAGGAGCGATCGCACTCGGCGCAATGCAGCTCGCTGGAATATCGCCATGTCTGGAGACTGCGCGGCGGATCGTTGTCGTCGACGACGTGGACATTGACTCGCCCGCGTCCCACACGCAGCGCCGCTTCGAGTGACTCGAGCACGCGGCCACGTTCGGTGGCGCCTGCTCGAAAGCGATCTTGCACGACTTCGAGGATCGTCTGTTTTTCGGGTACCGTGGTCTTGCGGCCGCGCTTCTTCGGGGGCGCGGCCGACGGTTGTTCGAGTTCCGGCTTGCCGTTGGCTTCGAAGAAACGCGTGTAGCCCTGCTTTTCGAGCAGCCCGCGAACTTCGGCTTCCTTGAAGTTCTGCGGAACCGGCACGGGAAAGCACAGGAGCAGCCGCGGGTCGCCGGCGCTCTGCGCGCGGCTCAGCATGTCCGTGTAGATGCTCTCGGAAGTATCGCGCCGCACCGGCTTGCCGCAGCACTGACAAAACAACGTCGCGCCGCGCGCGAACAACAGTTTGAGATGATCGTTGAGTTCCGTCATCGTGCCCACGGTGGAGCGCGACGTTCGTACGGGGTTCGTCTGGTCTATCGCGATTGCCGGCGGGATGCCCACGATCGCCTCGACCTGAGGCTTGTCCATGCGGTCGAGGAATTGCCGCGCGTAGGGCGAGAATGTCTCGACGTAACGCCGCTGTCCTTCGGCATACAACGTATCGAAAACGAGCGAGGATTTCCCGGAGCCGGATACGCCTGTGACGACGATGAGCTCGTTTAGCGGAATATCGAGATCGAGATTCTTGAGGTTGTTCTGGCGGGCGCCGCGCACAAGGATGGCGTCACGGGAGGCGTCGGTCATTCCTTCACCGTCAATAGTTGAAGTCGGGAAAGGCGAGCGGGATGGGCACGCGCGAAGCGACGATTGTAATGGATTTCCGCGGCGGTTCGAGCCTCCACGTGGCCGGGATTTGCGGCCTCGCGACGCAAATTTCAATCCGCTGCAATACATCCAGTAGTGAGCCGGTCTCTTTACTGGATAGGCTCACGCGCTCGGAAGCGGACCGCAGGCGGGTCGCGCGTATCGAGGCTACTGCATCCGGGAACCCGCTTTTCCCGTAAGGTCGGTTGCTTATGTCGTTTATGCGCGACGACTTTCTAGGGCACCTCGGGACTTCGGCGTACAATGCGCCCCCGAGTGCCTGGCGGTCGCCGGAGCGATGCAGGCCTTCTTGTCCGCCCGGGCGGGCGAGTCGAACGAACAACGTCCCAACGTTCTAGGAGAATCTCGGATGAACTCTCGAAAAATGTCCAGCGCCGCGCTCGCCGCTGCCGCAGCCATGATGTTCTCGATGGCCGCCGTCACGACCGCCAGTGCGGACGAAGCGAAGGTCCATTGCGATGGGGTCAACTCCTGCAAGGGCCACTCGGCCTGCAAGAGCGCCAACAACTCCTGCAAGGGTCAGAACTCCTGCAAGGGCAAGGGCTTCCTCGAAATGACGCAGGCCAAGTGCGATGCAGCCAAGGCCAAGGCTGCCAAGTAAGCAGCGGGTACCGCTGAGCTTGCGGGGGAGGGCCGTCTCGACGCGGCTCTCCCTTTCTGCCCCGTACCCCTTCCGTCTGCCTGCCCGACGGCCACCATGCTGACTCGTCCATCCCTGGGTTTCGGTCTCGGCCTGCGGGTCGATCACTACGAGGCCATCCTCGCCGATCGGCCGCCCGTCGACTGGTTCGAAGCGCTCACGGAAAACTATCTGGTGCCGGGCGGCAAGCCCCTGCACAACCTCATGCGGGTCCGCGAGCACTATCCGTTGGTCATGCACGGAGTATCGATGTCGATCGGCAGCACGGCCCCGCTCGATCGCGACTACCTCGCGCAGGTCAAGGCGCTCGCCGCGCGCGTCGAGCCGGAGTGGATCTCCGATCACCTGTGCTGGACCGGAATTGCCGGCAAGAACATGCACGATCTTCTGCCGTTGCCCTATACGGAGGAAGCACTCGCGAACGTCGTCGAACGCATACGAACGGTGCAGGACATCCTGGGGCGACGCATCCTGATGGAGAATGTTTCGAGCTACGTGACGTTTCGCGACTCGCAGCTCACGGAATGGGAATTCCTGCGCGAGGTCGCGGAGCGCGCCGACTGCCTGATCCTCCTCGATGTGAACAACATCTACGTGAGCGCCGTCAATCATGAATTCGCGGCGCTCGACTACCTGAATGCCATTCCGGCCGAGCGCGTGCAACAGATTCACCTCGCCGGACACGAGAGCCACGGCGACTATCTCATCGACACGCATGACCATCCCGTGCCGGATCCGGTGTGGGAGTTGTATGCGGCGGCGGTGCGCCGCTTCGGGACTGTCTCTACGATGATCGAGCGCGATGCCAACATTCCGCCGCTCGAGGAGCTCTGCGAGGAGCTCGCCGCCGCCCGGGCCGTGGCCGAGCGAACTCTGGCGCGGGCGGCATGAGTTCCCTGACGCACCTCCAGAACGACTTCCAGAGTTTCCTGCTGCGGGGCGATGCGGCCGTCGAGGCGCACGTTGTCGGTACCGACCGGGTGCCGATTGCCACCCGGTTGGGCATCTATGGAGACGGCTATTGCGCGCGGCTCATCGAGGCGCTGCAGACCAATTTCCCGGTGCTGACCCAACTGCTGGGCGAGGGCGACTTCGACACGCTCGCCACGGCGTATGTACGGACACACGAATCGCCTTTTTTCTCGATCCGTTACTACGGGAACGCCCTGGCAGACTTCCTGGCGGCCGAAGCCGACTACGCGGGCGCTCCCGTGTTGGCCGAGCTGGCTCGCTGGGAATGGACCATGACCGAAGTGTTTGACGCCGCGGATGCCATGCCGATCGGGGCGGACGACCTTGGGCGAGTTGCGCCGGCCGAATGGGCGGACCTGTGCTTCGACTGGCACCCGTCCGTACGCCGTCTCGAGCTTGCCTGGAACGCGCCGCAAATCTGGAAGGCGGTCACCGAGGATGCCGAAATACCCGAAGTGACTCTGCACCCGCAACCGGTGCAGTGGCTTTTGTGGCGCCATGAGCTGCGGAGCTATTTCCGCTCCCTCCCGTCAGCGGAAGCGCTGGTCCTGGAGGCAGCTCGCGCCGGGCAACCGTTTGGGGAGCTTTGTCTCCTGCTATGCGCGCAATTCGGCGCAGCCGAGGCGCCGGCACGCGCTGCCTCGTTTCTGCGCGACTGGGTCGGCTCAGGGCTGCTTACCGCGGTGCGTTGATCGCTGCGCCAGTCCCGGCGCAGCCGCGCTGCAGGAGGCCGACAAGTTCGGCCGACGGCTCAGGCGGCCTGGTCTACATCGCGTACAATCTTATTTCACGCGCTGCTGCAGCAGTTTACGGGCATCGCGAAGACCGTGGCACGGCGCCGCAAGCCCGTAGACGCCGCTTAAGAGGAGGAGCGCCATATGTCACCGCAGCCGTACAGCAACGTGCTGGAGATGATCGGCCACACGCCGCTCGTCGCCGTGACCCATCTCGAGACCGGCCCCTGCCAGCTGTTTCTCAAGCTCGAGAACCAGAATCCGGGTGGCTCCATCAAGGACCGGGTCGGCTTGTATCTCATCCAGGCTGCCGAGCGCGACGGCCGCATCAAACCGGGCGGCACGCTCATCGAGGCCACCGCGGGCAACACCGGGCTGGGGCTCGCGTTGGTCGCCGGGCAGAAAGGCTATCGGCTGCTGCTGGTCATTCCGGACAAGATGAGCCAGGAGAAGATTTTTCATCTGAAAGCCATGGGCGCCGAGATCGTGCTGACACGCTCCGACGTCAGCAAAGGTCATCCGGAGTACTACCGCGACGTCGCTGAGCGGCTCACGCGCGAAACGCCCAACTCCTTCTTCGTGAACCAGTTCGGCAACCCCGCGAACCCGCAGGCGCACGAGGAGACCACCGCCCCTGAGATCTGGGAGCAGACCGGCCACAAGCTGGATGCCGTCGTGTGCGGTGTGGGAACCGGCGGCACCCTGACAGGCCTGTCGCATTTTTTTGGGCGTACCGCGCCCGGCGTGGAAATGGTGCTTGCCGACCCGGCTGGCTCGATCCTCGCAGACTACGCAAAAACGGGGAAGGTCGAGACCGCGCGCGGCGGCTGGCTCGTGGAGGGCATTGGCGGAGACTCCATTCCACCCGTTGCCGACTTCTCGCGCGTCGGGAGTACGTACAGCATTCCGGACGCGGAGGCATTCCAGACATGCCGCGAGTTGCTCCTGAAAGAAGGGCTCATTGCCGGCACGTCCACGGGCACCCTCCTGGCCGCCGCCCTGCGTTACTGCCGCGAGCAGAAAACGCCCAAACGCGTCGTCACCTTCGTCTGCGACAGCGGCAACAAGTATCTCTCGAAGGTGTACAACGATTACTGGATGCTGGACCAGGGATTCATCGACCGCGAGCACTATGGCGACCTGCGCGATCTGATCGCCCGGCGCGCCTGGGAGCGGGCCGCGGTTACCGTGAATTCCACCGAGCTCGTGATGGCGGCCTATCGCCGCATGAAACTCTACGACGTGTCGCAGCTTCCGGTAATGCATGAAGGCCGCATCGTCGGAATCGTCGACGAGGAAGACATTCTGCTCGAAGTGTTCGAGAACCCGCAGCATTTCAACGAGCCCGTCACGAAAGCGATGGAGAGCCATCTGGTCACGGTGCCCGTGGATGCCCCCTTGCCGCAGTTGATGGAGATCTTCAACCGCGGCATGGTCGCCATCGTCATGAAGGGCAGTGAGTTCCAGGGCCTGGTCACCCGCATCGATCTGTTGAACTGGTTACGCCGGAGAGTTTGAGAATGAGGAATGCCGAATGAGTGCCGAGGGCGACAAGCAGCGCTTTGCAACGCGAGTCATCCACGGCGGCCAGCAACCGGACCCGCTGACGGGCGCGGTGATGCCGCCGATCTATGCGACCTCCACCTACGTGCAGTCGAGCCCCGGCGTGCACAAAGGCTACGACTACTCCCGCACACGCAATCCCACACGGGATGCATTACAGGCGGCTGTGGCCAATCTGGAAGGGGGCACCGCAGGGTTTGCATTCGCTTCGGGCATGGCGGCGACCTCGACAGTGCTGGAGCTGCTCGACAGCGGCTCGCACATCATCGCCATGCATGATCTCTACGGCGGCAGCTACCGCCTGTTCGAGAACGTTCGCAAGCGTTCTGCGGGCCACGATGTGTCGTTCGTCGACCTGACAAACCCGGGGGCGCTGGCGGCGGCCATCCGCCCCAACACGCGCCTGGTCTGGGTGGAGACGCCCACCAACCCACTGCTCAAGCTCATAGATCTGAGCGCCGTTGCGGCCATATCGCGCCAGCACGGATTGATCAGCGTGTGCGACAACACATTCGCGACACCGTTCATCCAACGACCGCTCGAGCACGGCTTCGACATCGTTGTGCATTCCGCAACGAAGTATCTGAACGGTCATTCGGATGCGCTCGGTGGCGCTGCGATTGTGGGGGCGAACGCCTCGCTGAGGGAGCGGCTCACGTATCTTCAGAACGCGTTGGGCAGCATCTGCGGACCGTTCGACTCCTTTCTGATCCTGCGCGGGATCAAGACCCTTGCGCTCAGGATGGAGAGACACTGCGCGAATGCTCTGAACATCGCGCGGTTCCTCGAGAATCATCCCAAGGTGGAGCGCGTGTTCTATCCTGGACTCGAAAGCCATCCGCAGCACGCTCTGGCGAAGCGGCAGATGACCGGTGGCTACGGCGGAATCGTGACGGCCGTTCTGCGCGGTGGCTTGGACGATGCGCGTAGCATGTTGGAGCGCTGTCACCTGTTCTCGCTTGCGGAGAGCCTGGGTGGCGTCGAAAGCCTTATCGAACACCCCGGCCTGATGACGCACGCATCGCTGCCGGCTGCGATGCGGGCATCCCTCGGCATAAGCGACGGGCTCGTTCGCCTATCGGTCGGTGTCGAGGACGTTGACGATCTGATCGGGGAGCTCCGTCACGCGTTGGGGTAGGTGCCTGATGCTAGCGGCGAGCCTCGCACGCGCCTGCACCGTCTGTGAACATGCGCATGCTACGCGGGTGCTGGTGCAGGAGCCGTCGCGCGCCACCGGCTAGGGCGATTGCGCGTCCCTGCTCAGGAGTTTCATTGGTTATCGCAACAGACCAGAGCAACCGACCTCCGGCCGCGCATGCTTCATTCGCAGCTCTGCGCCATCCCGGCTTTCGAATCTATTTTCTCAGTACGGCCGCGGCCATGTTGGCGGACAACGTCGAGCACGTCATCAGCTATTGGGTGATCTTCCAGAAATTTCACTCACCCACGCTGGGTGGTTTCGCCGTGATCTCGCACTGGCTGCCGTTTCTGGCGTTTTCCATCTATTCGGGCGCTCTCGCGGATCGCTTCGACCCGCGACGCATCATCCAGTTGGGAATGCTCCTCTTCATCGGGGTGTCGATTGCCTGGGGCGTGCTGTTCACGACCGGCGCGCTGCAGCCGTGGCATGCGAGAGTGTTGCTCGTCATTCACGGCTGTGCGGGTGTTCTGTGGAGTCCGGCCAGCCAGCTCCTGTTACACGACATCGTCGGTGAAGGCGAGTTGCAGAGTGCCGTGCGCCTCGGCGCCACCGCGCGATATCTCGGCATGTTATGCGGCCCGGCCCTCGGGGGCGCGTTGCTGCTGGCCCTGGGTCCCACCCGTGGCATCTTCGTGAATGCGCTGATCTATCTGCCGATGCTTCTCTGGCTGTGGAAGGCTCCGTATGGTCCGTGGTTCCGCAAGGAAAAGCCAGCGCCCATCCGGGCAGTGCGCGGCTTCGGGGACGTCTTCACCACGTTTCGCGTTATCCGTGACAACCCCACCGTCCTGTGCATGACGCTGCTTGCTGGCGGTGCCGCGTTCATGATCGGTAATGCGTATCAGGCGCAGATGCCGGGTTTTGCGCAGGACCTCGGGCACGGCAACCCAGGGTTGTCTTACAGCATGCTGCTGGCCGCAGATGCCGCCGGCGCCCTGACGGCTGGCTTCGTGCTCGAGAGCAGAGGACTGCTGCAGGCAAGTCCGCGCATGGCACTCGTGTTGGCAATGGTGTGGTGTTGCGCCCTCGGCAGCTTTGGGCTCACCGGGATCTATCCGCTGGCGCTCGCGCTGCTGTTCATAGCAGGCTTCGTCGAGCTCTCCTTCAATTCCATGGCGCAGACACTGGTTCAGCTGGCTGCCCCGGCCTCCATCCGCGGCCGCGTCATAGGGGTGTTCTCGATGGCGGCGAACGGCATGCGGACCTTCAGCGGGCTTACTGTCGGGATGCTGGGCGGGCTGATCGGGATCCATGGATCGTTGTCGCTGAGCGCGGCCATGTTGTTGATTGCAATCGGGTGTCTGATGGTGTTCCAGGCACCCGCACGAGCTTCGACAGCGCAAGGCTGATGGGCCGACCGAGGTCGCAGAGGGTGGGCGTGCCGGGAGCGATCCCTGCTACACGGGCATCATGGCGACGATTCGCATCGGGATCTCGGGGTGGCGCTATGAGCCTTGGCGCGGGCTGTTCTACCCCGCGGATCTACCGCAGCGCAGCGAGCTCGAGTACGCCTCGCGCGTCCTGCCGATTATTGAAATCAACGGCTCGTTCTATTCGCTGCAGCGGCCCGAAAGCTACGCGCGCTGGTACGCAGAGACGCCGCCGGGCTTCGTATTCAGCATCAAGGGCCCCCGCTACATCACTCACATGCGCCGGCTGCGTGAGATCGAGGAGCCGATCGCCAACTTCTTGGCTTCCGGCATCCTCAATCTGAGAGAAAAACTCGGCCCCATCCTCTGGCAGCTGCCACCGACGTTTAAATATGACCGGCAGCGCCTGGAGTCGTTTCTCGACTTGTTGCCCCGCGACACGCAGGCAGCAAGCCGGGTGGGGTGTAAGCACTCGGCGTGGATGAAAGGGCGCACCGGGCTGGCGGTAGATGAGCAGCGCGAGTTGCGCCATGCCATCGAGATTCGCCATGACAGTTTTCTCGATCCGTCCTTCATCGAGTTGCTGCGCGACCGCAACGTCGCCCTCGTCATCGCCGAAACAGCACGCCGCTGGCCAATGACTCACGACATCACCGCCGATTTTGTCTATATGCGCCTGCATGGTGACAAGGAACTTTATCGCAGCGGCTATGGCGACAAGGCGCTCGAGCGCTGGGCGGCCCGCATCCGTGCGTGGAGCAGCGGAGAGGAGCCGGAGGACGCGCAAAAGGTCGTCAACAAAGCAGCACCAACGGCGGAAGCGCGTGATGTTTATTGCTTCTTCGACAACACCGACGTCAAGTTGCGAGCGCCGTTCGATGCGCAAACTCTCATGCGCAAGCTGGGTCTGACGCCGGGCTCGCCGTCTCGGGCAGGCCGCCGCCGTGCCTCACCCAAGACTGAGGCTCCCGGTACAGCGGGCCCTGGTGCGCAGACGCAGATTCGTGCCAGCGAAGAGTTGCGTGCCAAGGCAAAGCCCCGCGCCAGCGTGAAGCGTCGTGCTGCGGCGAAGGCTCGTGCCGCGGCGAAACCTGACGGCAGTGTTAAGCCTCGTGTCAGTGCGAGGGCTGCCAGCAAGCCGAGGCCTGTCATCAAGGCTCCCACCACGGCGGCGACTCCCAGCAAGCCGAAGGCTTCCGGCAACACGAAGGCTTCCAGCAAGCTGGAAACTCGTCCTAAGGCTGCGCCTCGCCGACGGGCGGGGCCTCCGTCTCGACCTCGGGCTTGATGATCGCGGTGGGCAGACCTGCCGCCCGCCAACCTTCGATCCCGTCCCGAAACCAATACACGTTACGGTAGCCGTAACGGATGGCGCGCCTGGCGGCATTCCAACTCAGCCAGCACGATTCGTGGCAGTACATGACGATCCTCCGTGCCTTGTCGCCTCCGGTTGCAACGGCCAGGCGACCCCGAAAAAAGGCGTTTGTGGAAGGAGAGACTTCCCCGAGTCCGACGCCCGGGATCCAGAGGCTGCCCGGAATGGCCGCATGGGGCAGCGGCAACCATGGCGCTCCCGGTGCCAGGTTTTCCGGCCGGCGGGGAGCGTTCGATACGTCCACGATGACAGTAGCGCCGTGTTGCAGGAGCGCCTGCAGATCGTGAGCGTCATGAATGACATTCCCCCCTGCGATGGTCACCGGAACCGGGGAATTGATGGGACCGGTCCAGTAACCCGACGGCTCGGGTGCAGCGGGGGAGGTCTTCGCGTTTGCCTCTCCAGCACACAGAGCACGCGCGTGGACGCTGAGCGCGATGGCCAATACGATGACCAGGGTCGTCCTTCGCAACTCACGCGAGCGGATAACTGCTGAATTCACCGTCTGAGGCTCATCGCGATACGCAACTCGCCAACAGGAAGGCTCAAGCCCCGGGGACGTCGAAGCTGTGGTCGAAGGTCGCGTTCTTGCTATCGCGCACGACGACTTTCATCTGGCCCTTCCCCTGGGGCACGAATCCGAAGGTGATCACGGGATCCGTGCTGAGGGA
Organism: Gammaproteobacteria bacterium; assembly: GCA_028293805.1. Lineage (GTDB taxonomy): Bacteria > Pseudomonadota > Gammaproteobacteria > Steroidobacterales > Steroidobacteraceae > 13-2-20CM-66-19. The sequence continues at coordinate 40,017 of JAQGOC010000366.1, read as the reverse complement.
GATGTCTGAATCGAGGTGGAAGATCGAACCGCCCTCATAGGTCGCATCAATCGTGCGGATGAACCGCGGTGGCGTGTAATACCGCGTGATCTGATTCATCTGCATGCCGTTGAAATTCGGATGGCGCACCATCAGCACCGCCTGCTCGGGCTTTCCCGCCGTGAAGTCCCCGATGAGGTGCAGCTTCATCCGACCCAGGTCCTGGAGCGCCGCGGTGTCGTCGGCACCGGCAGGCGCAGAGCAGCCGCCGGCTGCCTTCACGAACTTCGTGGCAACGAACAGTTGCCCCTCCTGAGTCTCGGCGATGGCATGCATGTTGGTGTATTGGTCCACCCGCACGCGCAACTTGAGGCTTCGCGGATCGGCCTTCGGGCCGAATGTGAAATGTGCCGCGAGCGGCGACGGGTTGCCGTCGATCACCAGGTACACGCCCTTCACGGGCTTCCCACCCGGCATCTCGATGGTAATCGGGACGAGCGCCGCATCGAGGGCGCGCGGTGGGGCGTCGAGCTGGATGACGCCACTTTCCTCTTTCAAGGGGCGCCCCGGGAAAATGGCCTGCTGCAGATCTTTCCACCGGCTGGCGCGAGCCGCCTCATCGTCGTCGGCGTAAGCGGGGGAGCCTGCGCCGAGCTGGGCCATGCCCACCCAGAGCACCGCCAGCAGCAAATGCCTCACTGATCCCACTCGAGCTCCTTGAACGCCTGAGTGACGTTATGACCGTTGTAATCGTCGAAAAGTGCCCACCTGGAGCGTTCACCCTGGGCAACGGTCTTCACCGCGGCGTCGAGGTCCGTTCCTTTCGTGACGGCCTCTTTCGTCTCGCGCAAGACAGTGCTCAGGTAACGCTCCAGGTCTCTCGCGCCAGAAGGCCAGTTTACGCTCGTTGGGCCGTGGCCGGGTACGGCGAGCCTCGCCGGTACGGCCTTTAGCATCGCGAGTTCCTGCAGCCATCCTTTCAGGCTGCCATCCAGAGAAGGAGCGCGCCGTACAAAAAGCAGATCGGCCGGAAGCAGCGTTCCGGTGTTGCGATCCAGCACGCTGAGGTCGCAGTCGGTATGCGCAATGCCGTGCGCCTTGAGCGCCAGGACCCGACCCCCGAGGTCGATTTCTGTGTGATCCTGCACCAACAGGGTGGGCGTCACCACCGACCCGGCGCGATCCTTCCCGAGCGTCTCCTCCAGCCGCTTGCGGTAATACTCGCCGCGCAAAGCCAACGCGCGTGGCAACCGCGCGTGCCCGACGAACTGGGGATGGTCCTGCTGGAATGCAGGTGCGCCGAAGATATGGTCCGGATGAACATGTGACATCACGACGTACCGGATGGGCAGCTGAGTCACCTGCCGAATGGCCGCGCGCAGCCGCTGTCCATCGATCAGGCTCCCGCCTGGATCGATCACCGCAACGGCGTCGTGTCCAACGATGAAGCCGATGTTGGCAATGCCGTCTTCATTCCGCGCCGTCGCGTCCTCATCCACGCCCCGCCGGACATGAATCCCCGACGCGACTTCCTCCGTCGCAAACACACGTGCCCCACTTTCGTCCCGCTGCGCGAAAGCACGGACGCTACACAGGCACGCGCACGCACCGCTGAGCAGCGCGTGCCGTCGAGTAACGAGTAAGTCGTCAGCCATGACTCACTATAGATCAGCCGCGATCTGAAATCAGGCGGTCATTGTTGCGCCGGCCGGATGTTCCGCCGTCGACGCATATCTGCATGAAGACAGCGGCTGATTGCGTATCCCCTCCTATCCGTTTAAGCCAACATCACCGCTCACGCTTCATTGGCTGTCGGCCACGCGGTAAACTTGCGCAATCAGAGGCTCTTATGAGTGCTGTTATGAATGACCGGTTGTCGCGGCACCGCATCACGGTAGAGGAGTACTACCGCATGGCCGAAGTCGAACTGCTCGCACCGGACGCCCGGGTCGAGCTGATCGAAGGAGAGGTCATCGACATGGCGCCGATAGGAAGTTCCCACGGAGGCACGGCTGCGCAACTGACGCGCCTCTTTGTATGGGCGCTGAGGGACGAAGCTCACCTGAGGGTAGAGCTTCCTATACGCCTGGATGAGAGTTCAGAGCCGCAACCCGATCTCGCCGTGGTGCTTTCGCGTGACGATTTCTACAAGACACGCCATCCGACTGCGGCAGACACGTTACTCGTAGTCGAGGTCAGCCATTCCAGGATTCAATACGACCGCGAGGTGAAAGTCCCGCTTTATGCACGTCACGGCATCCCCGAGGTTTGGATCGTCGATGTCGAACATGGCGAACTCCACGTCCATCGCTCACTCGCCACCGGTGTCTACTCCGATGTCTCCTTCACGGCCAATCCTGGAGTCACGGCAATCACCGCGCTTCCGGGAGTAGCGGTCGACCTCTCGGGTCTCTTCGCATAGCGGCGTATCTATACGCGGGTGACTGCCCCAGCTTTCGCGAGGCTCTCGGTCACTTCGCGAGCGGCGCGGGCCCCACTCTGAAGCGCTCCGGTCACCGTGGCCGCCTCGCCTTCCGTGTCGGTGGCCTCACCTGCGAAGAACAGGGTCTCCTGCAGTGGAGCCGCCAAGGCGGCTCGCGCACCGCTGTTCCCGACGCTCACATAACTGTAAGCGCCGCGGGAAAAGGGATCGCGCTCCCAATTGTGGATATAAGCAGCTTCGAGTTGCGCTTTGGCGAGCGCTCGCTTGCCGAACAGCGACTCGAGGCTTTCGAGCGCCTGGTGGATGATGTCCGAATCCGACGCTTGCGACAGGCGGGCAGCGTCCGGACCTCCCATCCATGCATTGAGCAGCGGCGCGCGCAGCGGCATGCAGGTCCAGAAAGTCGGAAACGTGATGCCGGGCGAATGAAAGAACGCAGCGTCGTGATACCGCCCGCCGTCCAGTTCCTCCCAGAACAAAGTGCGAAAACGCAGCATGATTTTCAGCACGGGACCCGCAACGATGCCCGCGAGAGCCCCGTTCTTCTCGCTGATGGCGGGCGTGAAACGGATTGCGCCCTCGGCACCGTCCGGAAGTTGCAGCACGCCGATCGGAACGGTCACGATGGCCTTCGACGCCTTCACGCGGAAAGGCCGATCGAGAAATACGCCTTCGACGTCCACCATCCCGCGCGCCCAGCGTATGGACTTCACGACGGTGTGGAGCTGGAGGCGGACGTTCGTCCGATCGAGTGCGCCCGCGAGTGCCCTGAGAATGGAGCCGTATCCCCCAAGCGGTCGAAACTGCGGAGCGTCCAACATTCCGCCAGAGCCCCATTCCTCGGCGATCGAATGAACGCTGACGCGTGCGGGATCCGCGGCATCGAAGCCTTGGACGAATCCGCGAGCGAGGGCTTTCGCCTCCTCACACACCCCGTGGCGGCCGGCGCTGTCGAGAAACTCCTGGAAAGACACGTCGGGCTTACCAAGCACGTTCTCTTCCTTGAGCGCCTCCTGAACCTGCCCGAACAGATCTTCCGTCCGCTGCTGCAGCTTGCCGTTGAGGACGGTCCAGTGGGCCCCGCTGGTGGCGAGCGCCGCCTCGCCGACCTCATGCAGGAGACGTAGGGTCTGAGGGATCTGACCGTGAATGAACTCCGCTCCGAGCTCGATCGGGACGGCGCTGTCGACGTCGCGGCGCGTCCAGACGCGGCCGCCAATGCGGTCACGGGCTTCCAGGACCAGTACGGAACGGCCGGCTTCGGCCAGCGCACGAGCGGCGACGAGGCCGGCGACGCCCGCACCGATAATCACCACATCCCAGGAGTCGTCAGTCATGACCGAATTGCGCAAGCCGCATGCCCATGCCTGTAATTGGATATTTCATACCCTAGAATGCCGTATGGGACCAGCCGAAACGCAATGGGCCGCGCTCGTCGCCCACCCCTCGATGCCCGCCGACGCGGTCCGTGGCGTCGAAGCTCATGTCGCAGCGGGGATACCGGGCACCATCGTATTTCGATATGTGCTCCGGGCCGAGATGCTTCGCGTGCTTGTTCCGACCCTGGACCCTGCGGGACGTGCCGATGGCTTGTGGAAGCATACGTGCTTCGAGGGTTTCGTCGCGGCAGTTGGTGCCGCGGGCTATTACGAGCTCAATTTCTCGCCATCACGGCGGTGGGCGGTCTACCATTTCAATGCGCACCGGGAAGGGATGTCGTCGCCCGAAGTAGAGACGCCGCCAGAAATCTCGGTGCGCCGTTTCGATGATCGGCTCGAGATGGACGCGACCGTGCGGCTGCATGATCTGAGCGCCTTGCGCACCGCGCGTAGCCTGCGGCTTGCGCTGAGTGCTGTCGTCGAGGAAGAGAATGGTACGCTTTCGTATTGGGCGCTGAAGCACGCCCCCGGCAAGCCGGATTTCCATCACCCGGACGGTTTTGTACTCGAGCTAGCGACATGAAGTTTGGAATCGACCGACTGCTCGATGAGCCAGAGCTGCGCAAGCCTCTCGCGGGGCGGCGCGTGGCCCTGTTGGCACATCCGGCCTCCGTCACACGCAATCTCTGCCATTCCCTGGACGCGTTGGCTACGCTGGGCGACGTTCGCTTGAGCGCGGCGTTCGGCCCTCAGCACGGCCTCCGCGGCGACAAACAGGACAACATGGTCGAGTCGCCGGATTACACCGATCCGGTGCACGGCATTCCCGTCTTCAGCCTTTATGGCGAAGTACGGCGACCCACGCCGGCGATGCTGGATACGTTCGACGTTCTGCTCGTTGATCTGCAGGACCTCGGGTGCCGGATTTATACCTTCGTCACGACTCTGCTGTATGTCCTCGAGGAGGCTGCGAAGGCTGGCAAAGAGGTCTGGGTGCTGGACCGGCCGAATCCAATCGGCCGGCCGGTGGAAGGGCTGACGCTGCGGCCCGGGTGCGAAAGCTTCGTCGGCGCAGGTCCGATCCCCATGCGTCACGGCCTCACGCTCGGAGAGCTTGCACGCTGGTTCGTGGCAACGCTGCGCCTCGACGTCGATTGCCAGATCATACCGATGGAAGGTTGGAACCCCGACACCGCGCCGGGCTACGGCTGGCCGCTCGGCGGCCGTACCTGGGTGAATCCGAGTCCCAACGCGCCTAACCTGTGGATGGCGCGCTGTTATCCGGGCTCGGTCCTGCTGGAAGGCACCACTTTATCCGAAGGCCGCGGAACCACGCGGCCTCTGGAGCTGCTCGGTGCTCCTGACCTCGACGCGCGGGCGCTGTTGGCGGAAATGCGCTCGCTGGCACCAGCCTGGACGCGCGGGTGCCGGCTACGGTCCTGCTCGTTCGAGCCCACGTTTCACAAACACGCCGGCAAGCTCTGCGCGGGCATCCAGGTTCACGTCGAAGACGCCGCGTATTACGACCATGAGGGATTCAAGCCTTGGCGATTGTTCACGCTCGCGTTCAAAGCCCTGCGGCGACTGCGGCCGCAGTACCCGATCTGGCGCGATTTCCCGTACGAGTACGAAAAGGACCGGCTCGCCATCGATGTGATCAACGGGAGCGACCTGTTGCGGCGCTGGGTGGACGACAGCGAGGCGGCACCGGGCGATCTGGAAGCGCTTGCTGTGCGCGACGAAGCGGCCTGGCGTGCCGAGCGCGAGGCGGCGTTGCTGTACTGACGAACGAGGGAATGTCATGAGCGTCCGCTGGCTCTTGGCCCTGGCCGGGCTGCTCGCTCTCGATGGAGGTATGGTTGTGGCTGCGACGAATCATGAGGCTCCCCTGATCCAGCGCTCCGCGCTGTTCGGCAACCCGGTGCGCGCGCAGGCGCGGCTGAGCCCGGACGGCCGCTATATTTCCTTCCTGGCCCCACGGGAGGGTGTGTTGAACGTGTGGCTCGCGCCCTCGGGAAAACTGGGTGAGGCAAAGCCGCTCACGAACGACCGCAAGCGCGGGATCCGCCAACACACCTGGGCGGAAGACGGCCGGCACGTGCTGTTTCTCCAGGATGAGGGTGGCGATGAAAACTGGCGCGTTTATAGCGTGGACGTCGAGACCGGGCGCCAGATCGACCTGACGCCGCTCGAGAAGGTGCGCGCCGAGATCGTGGGCCTCTCGTACCAACGTCCCGACGTGGCGCTGATTGCCCTCAACGATCGCAAGCCCGAATGGCATGATCTGTACGAAGTCGACGTGACGACGGGCACCCGCAAGCTCGTGGAGCGTAACGACCAGCAGTTCGCGGGTTACCTGGAAGACCTGCAGCTGCGGCCCCGCGTCGCCATCAAGACGCTCGCCGACGGCGGCGGCGAACTGTACCGCCGCACGGACCAAGGCTGGGAGAGCTTCCTGAAGTATGGTCAGGCTGACAGCCTGACCATGCGCCCGCTCGTAATCGAAGAGGGCGGCAACACCGCTTTGATGTTGAGCTCGGTGGGGCGCGACAAGGCGGCGCTCGTACGCGTGGACCTCGGGACCGGGAAACAGACCGTGATCGGACAAAGCGACAAGGCGGACGTGTCCGATGTCTGGCTGGATCCGCGTACACGCACGCCACAAGCCTATGGCGTGGAATATCTCACCGAGGAGCTCGAGCCACTGACCCCGGCGGCGGCGAAGGACATCGAGCATCTCAAGGCGGCCTTGGGGCCGCAGTTCGCAGTGTTGAGCCGTACCAACGACGATAGCAAATGGGTGGTCGTCGTCGACGATCCGGTGCATGTGCAGGCGAGCTATCTGTATGACCGCACGAACGGCAAGGTGACGAAGCTCTTCGATCATCGGCCCGAGCTGGCCGGGGCGCCGCTGCGACCGATGAAACCGCTGGAGATCCGTACCCGCGATGGACTCACTCTGGTGGCCTATCTGACGTTGCCGCCGGGCTCGGGAGCGGACGACGGCGGTGCGGGGCACCGACCCTCCAAGCCGTTGCCGATGGTCATCGATGTGCACGGCGGCCCCTGGGCTCGCGACAGCTACGGCTTCAATGCCGAGCATCAGTGGCTCGCCAACCGCGGTTACGCCGTGCTCTCGGTGAACTACCGCGGCTCGACGGGTTTCGGCAAGAGCTTCATCAACGCCGGCGACCACGAGTGGGCCGGCAACATGCATAACGATCTGTTGGATGCCGTGGACTGGGCGATCCGGGAGAAGATCGCCATTGCGGACAAGGTGGCGATCTACGGCGGCTCGTATGGAGGCTACGCCGCGCTCGTGGGGCTCACCTTTACGCCCGATCGCTTCGCTTGCGGGGTGGACATCGTGGGGCCGTCGAATCTGGCTACCCTGATCGGCTCGATACCTCCCTACTGGAAATCGTTTCTGGAGGATATGACCCGCCGCATCGGTGACCCGCGGACGGAGGAGGGACGCAAGCTGCTCGAGGCGCGCTCCCCGCTGACGTTCGTGGACCGTATCTCCAAGCCGCTGCTCATCGCGCAGGGGGCCAACGACCCGCGCGTGAAACAGGCGGAAGCCGACCAGATCGTCGCGGCCATGAAGAACAAGCAGCTGCCGGTGACTTATGTCCTCTTTCCGGACGAAGGCCATGGCTACGCGCGGCCGCCGAACCGGCTGGCCTTCTATGCCATCGGCGAGGGATTTCTGTCGAAGTACCTCGGCGGCCGTTTCGAGCCGATCGGGAATGATTTCGACGGCTCGAGCCTGACGGTCCTGGACGGGGCCGGCATTGTCCCCGGACTTCCCGAGGCGCTGGCCAAGCTGGCGGCCTCGCCGGCCGCGCGCGCGAATCCTGAAGCGGCGCAGTCATCCAAGCCGAATTGAGCCGGGGACAGGGGCTCGGGGCTCGTCTTTTCACATTGCCGACCCAAAGATGTGACCCCCAGCCTCTCGATCTGCTCTAATTCCCGGTCCCATGCAAACGGCACGCGACATTTCCGGCTATCGCAAGCACTGGGCCGCGCGCTTCGGCACGGCCCCGTTCATGCCCATGTCGCGTGCCGAAATGGACGCGCTGGGGTGGGATAGCTGCGACGTCATCGTCGTAACGGGCGACGCCTACGTCGATCATCCTAGCTTCGGGATGGCCATCATCGGGCGCCTCCTCGAGGCGCAGGGATTTCGGGTCGGCATCATTGCCCAGCCCGACTGGCACAGCGCCGAGCCTTTCGCGGCTTTGGGGCGGCCCAACCTGTTTTTCGGCATCACCGCCGGAAACATGGATTCCATGGTCAACCGTTACACCTCCGAGCGCCGCATCCGCAGCGACGACGCGTACACGCCCGGAGGCGAGGGCGGCAAGCGACCCGACCGCTCGGTCATCGTCTATGCGCAACGCGCTCGCGAGGCCTTCAAGGACGTCCCGATCGTCGTTGGCGGCATCGAAGCGTCGCTGCGCCGGATCGCGCATTTCGATTACTGGTCGGAGAAAGTCCGCCGCTCCATTCTCCTGGACGCCAAGGCCGATCTCCTCGTGTACGGCAATGGCGAGCGCCAGATCTGCGAGATCGCCCATCGGCTCGCGGCCGGCGAAACCATCCATGACATCACCGATCTGCGCGGAACGTCGTTTGCCCGCAAGAGTACTCCCGAGGGTTGGATCGAGATCGATTCGACGCATCTGGATGCACCGGGGCCGCTGAACCCGCCGGTCGATCCTTATGCGATGGAGCCGGAGATTCGCGCTGCGAACACTCCTGCCACGGCACGTCCCGTTGAAAACGTCGTCCGCTTCGTTCGCCGGGTGAAGACTGCCGATCGCGAGCGCAGCGTCATTCGGCTGCCTGCGTTCGAACAGGTCGCGGCGGATCCGGTGTTATATGCGCACGCCTCGCGCATTCTGCACCTCGAAGCGAATCCGGGTAACGCGCGCGCGCTGACGCAGAGGCACGGGGACGTCGACGTCTGGCTCAACCCGCCGCCGATTCCGCTGACGACGAAAGAGATGGACTACGTGTACGAGCGGCCCTATCGCCGCCTGCCGCATCCTTTCTACGGGGACGCGAACATCCCGGCGTACAAGATGATCCGCTTCTCGATCTCGATTCAGCGCGGCTGTTTCGGCGGCTGCACCTTCTGCTCGATCACGGAGCACGAAGGCCGGATCATCCAGAACCGCTCGGAGAGCTCCGTGATCCGCGAGATCGAAGAGATCCGCGACAACGTGCCCGGCTTCACGGGCGTCATCTCCGATCTGGGCGGTCCGACCGCCAACATGTACCGGCTCGCCTGCAAGAGCCCCGCAATCGAAAGCGCCTGCCGCCGGCCCTCCTGTGTGTTTCCGGCCGTCTGCCCGAATCTCAACACCGACCATTCGCCGCTCATCCGGCTGTACCGCCGCGCCCGCGAGCTGTCCGGCATCAAGAAGGTGCTGATCGCCTCCGGCGTGCGCTACGACCTCGCGATCGAGTCGCCGGACTACGTGAAGGAGCTCGCGCAGCATCACACGGGCGGTTATCTCAAGATCGCCCCGGAAGCGCTCGCCGACGGTCCGCTGTCGAAGATGATGAAGCCCGGCGTCGGTGCCTACTACCGCTTCAAGGAGCTGTTCGACAAATACTCCAAGGAAGCCGGCAAAGAGCAGTATCTCATCCCTTACTTCATCGCCGCCCACCCGGGCACGAGCGATGAGGACATGCTCGAGCTCGCCCTGTGGCTGAAGAAGAACGGCTTCCGCGCGGATCAGGTGCAGGCCTTCCTGCCCTCGCCCATGGCGACGGCCACCGCGATGTACCACTCCGGCAAGAATCCGCTGAAGCGTGTGAGCCGCACGAGCGAGGCAGTGCGGATTCCGAAGGGCCTGAAGGTGCGCCGGCTGCATAAGGCATTTCTGCGCTACCACGATGCCGAGAACTGGCCGGTGTTGCGCGAAGCCCTGCGCCGGATGGGCCGGTCGGATCTCATCGGCAATGGCAAACATCACCTGATACCGGCATACCAACCGAGCGGCACCGGCCAGCCGCCGCAGGCCCGCGGTGTTGGCCCCGCCCAGCGCCCATTCCGGACACAGCATACGGGTCTTCCTACTACCCCGGCGGTCCGGTCCAAGCCATTTAAATCAAAACGCCCCTGACGCGCTGCGCCATCCGCGCCAATTGCGACCCTCCTACATTGCGAAGAGCTCGGCCCTGAGAGTAGGGTGAGCCTTGATGAAGGCTTCATCGCTTCGTGCTCTGGTCACGATCGCCGGCGCAATCGGGTTGGCGCTGACGGTTGTGATGCCCATGGCGTTGGGCGCTTCGAATGCGCCCGGCTCAACCTCGGCCACGCTGCTCGAAATCAACGGCGCGATCGGCCCAGCGACTTCGCGCTATGTCGTGCGTGGCATCGAGTCGGCACAGAAGACCGGCAGCCATCTCGTCATATTGGAGGTGGATACGCCCGGCGGTCTCGACTCAGCTATGCGCGACATCATTCGCGCAATCCTGGCGTCGTCGGTACCGGTGGTGACTTACGTTTCCCCGTCGGGGGCACGAGCCGCTAGCGCCGGCACATACATTCTGTACGCGAGCCACATCGCGGCGATGGCGCCGGCGACGAATCTAGGTGCGGCGACACCTGTTTCCATTGGAGGCGAGCCGACACCCGCTCCCGTTCCCGTTCCCGAGCACAAGAAGCCCGGCGATGAGGGGCCTTCCGGTGACTCGGCTCCCAAAGACACAGCACCGACGACGGCAATGGAGCGAAAAGTCGTCAACGACGCCGTCGCCTACATCCGCGGTCTCGCGGAATTGCGTGGTCGGAACGCCGATTGGGCCGAGCAGGCCGTGCGTGGCGCAGCCAGCCTGTCCGCGACGGCCGCGCTGCAGCAGAAAGTCATCGAGGTGATCGCGCGCGACGTTCCGGATCTGCTGGCGCAGATCGATGGACGCGAGGTCAAGGTCGGCACCCGGACAGTGAAGCTAGCCAGCCGGGATCTCCCGGTGGAGCGCATGAAACCAGACTGGCGCACCCAGCTGCTCGCCGTCATCACCAACCCGACCATCGCCTACGGCCTGATGCTGATCGGAATCTATGGCCTGCTGCTGGAGGGGTACAATCCCGGCGCCATGCTGCCGGGGGTCGTCGGCACGATCTGCCTGCTGCTGGCGCTGTTCGCGTTCCAGATCCTGTCGGTGAACTACGCGGGACTGGCGCTCGTGGCGCTGGGAATCGGGATGATCATTGCCGAGTTCTTTTTCCCGACTTTCGGCTCGCTGGGACTGGGCGGTCTCATCGCCTTCGTCGTCGGTTCCCTGATCCTGTTCGACACGGACATTCCGGGCATGAACATCGCCTTGCCGCTGATCGGTGCGGTTGCCGCAGTGGGCGGCCTCGTGATCGTCGGTATCGCGTACGTGGCTGCCCACTCGATGCGCCGTCCGGTCGTCACGGGGGTCCAGGGGATGATCGGCGAGACTGCCGAGGTGGTCGAAGATTTCACCCCGGCGGGTGAAACCGGCAGGGGTCGCGTGCGGTTTGGCGGCGAGCTATGGAATGCCCGCGGCAGTCCCGACCTGCGCGCCGGCCAGATGGCGCGCATAGTGAAGGTGGAAGGACTAACATTGTGGGTCGAGGCCGTGCGCAGGCCTTAGGCCTGCCGCGCACGCCTGAAGTCCCGCGCCAGCCTTCCGCGTCGTCATCCGCCACTGAGTCAGGAGACCGCCATGCCTTTCGGGATCATCATCGTCGTGCTCGTCGCCATGCTGATCTTCAGCGCCGTCAAAGTGCTGAACGAGTACGAGCGCGGCGTGATGCTGAGTCTCGGCCGGTTCACCGGCATCAAAGGCCCCGGAATCATCGTCGTCTGGCCGTTCGTGCAACAGATGCGCAAGGTAGACCTGCGCGTCATCGTGCTCAATGTGCCGAAGCAGGACGTGATCACGCGCGACAACGTGTCGGTGAAAGTGAACGCCGTGGTTTATTTCCGCGTTGTCGATCCGGGTAAGGCGATCCTCCAGGTTGCCAACGTTTTCGAGGCCACCAGCCAGGTCGCGCAGACGACACTCCGCTCCGTGCTTGGCCAGCACGAGATGGACGACCTCCTCTCGCAGCGCGACAAGCTCAATGTGGACATCGCGACCATCCTGGATCAGGCCACCGAGGCCTGGGGCATCAAGGTCGCGAACGTCGAGATCAAGGACGTCGATCTGGATGAAAGCATGATCCGCGCCATGGCGAAGCAGGCAGAGGCCGAGCGCACCCGGCGCGCGAAGATCATCCACGCCGAAGGCGAAAGCCAAGCGGCGCAGATGCTCGTGCAGGCGGCCGAATCGCTGGCGCGCCAGCCGAGCGCGATGCAACTACGCTATCTGCAGACGCTCGCCGACATCTCGCACGAGAGGACGCAGATCATCGTGTTTCCGCTGCCGCTCGATCTCATCAAGCCTCTGCTCGGCCCGCGCGGTGAATAGCGGCAGAGTCCTCGCCACCGCAGGCATCCTGTTAGCCGTTGCGACGGTATTCGGCGCCTTTGGCGCGCACGCGTTGAGAGCTCACCTGACGCCCGACCGCCTGCAGGTCTACGAGACCGCGGTGAGATATCACTTTTTCCATGCCCTCGGACTGCTCGGCATCGGACTCGCGCTGCGCTCGATCGATTCGGGTCCGCTGCGTTGGGCGGCCATGCTGGTCGTGATCGGGATCGTGCTGTTCTCTGGCAGTCTCTATGGGCTCACCTTTGGCGCCCCGCGAGCGTTGGGTATCGTCACACCCTTCGGCGGCCTCGCCCTGATTGCCGGTTGGATCTGCTTCGCGGCCGGAGTGTGGCGGCACTAGGAGCCCGTACCTGTGTTCGGGCCGAGAACAGCCCCGACGCCCGCGCGGTGCCGAATAATGAGCCCATGCTGAATTCCGGACTGCCCATCGATTCCGCCCTGCCTGCGCTCCGGGAAGCGCTGATGCACCATCGCTCGGCCGTGCTTCAGGCTCCCCCAGGCGCCGGCAAGAGCACCGTCGTGCCCCTCGCACTGCTCGCTGAGCGTTGGGCGCGCGGCAAGCGCATCTTGATGTTGGAACCCCGCCGCCTCGCCGCCCGAGCGGTAGCACAGCGGATGGCGCAAACACTCGGCGAAAGCGTTGGGCGCACGGTCGGCTATCGCATGCGCATGGACACGCGTGTATCCCGCGACACCCGTATCGAAGTCGTCACGGAAGGCGTACTGACACGCATGCTGCAAAACGATCCGGCACTCGAGGGCGTCGCCGCGGTCATCTTTGACGAGTTCCACGAACGCAGCTTGCAGGCGGATCTCGGTCTGGCGCTCGTACTGGATGCGCGAGAGAACCTTACGCCGGATCTCAAGCTACTCGTCATGTCCGCGACGCTCGATGGGGAAGCCGTCGCGCGTCTCCTGGACGACGCTCCGATCGTAACGGCTGCGGGACGCATGTTTCCGGTGGACTCGCGTTTTGCTGGAAAAGGGGCGCCGGTTCTGCCGGGGCCGCCCTCCGGCCCCGGAGTGCAGGAGACGCCCGAGAAGATCACCGCTCAACTTATTTTACGGGCATTGCGTGAGGAGACCGGTGACCTGCTCGTATTCCTACCCGGCGCACGCGAGATTCGCCGCGTCCAGTCGTTGATCGAAGCCGGCCCAGCCGTGCGCGTGTTGCCGCTGTTCGGCGAGTTGGCCAGCGAAGATCAGGACGCCGCGTTGACGCCAGCCGCGCCCGGCACCCGCAAGATCGTGCTGGCCACAAACATCGCCGAAACGAGCTTGACCATCGAGGGCGTGCGCGTGGTGATCGATTCCGGGCTCGTGCGCCGCTCGACTTTCGATCCCTCGACGGGCATGAGCCGCCTCGAGACGCAGCGCATCTCACGCGCTTCCGCGGACCAGCGGCAAGGCAGAGCGGGTCGCCTCGAGCCGGGCGTGTGCTACCGGGCGTGGAGTGAAGGCGCGCATCGAAGTCTCGCCCCGTTCACGTCGCCCGAGATCGTCGAGGCCGACCTCGTTCCGCTGGCACTCGAGCTTGCGAGCTGGGGTACACGCGATTCCAGCGAACTTCGGTGGCTCGACCCGCCTCCTGCGGCCATGCTGGCCAGCGCGCGGGATGTGCTCGAAAAGCTCGGAGCGCTGGATGCGAGCGGGCGGATCACTGCGCACGGGCGGGAGATGGCCGCTATCGGCGTGCATCCGCGCCTTGCCCACATGCTTCTTCGGTCTCGAGCGATTGGCCGCCTGCCATTAGCCGCCGATCTGGCGGCGCTGCTCTCCGAGCGCGATCTGTTGCGTGGGGCGTTCGGCGCGCGGGACGCCGACATTCGTACGCGCATCGAAATCATGCGAGGCGAGGGCAGCCCTCAAGGCCTCGATCGCTTCGGGCTGCAACGAGCCCGGCGCGCGGCCAAGGACCTGCTGCGGCAGGCTGCCGAGGCCCCCAACGCCGTCAGCCGGCCTCTAAAGTCGGGCTATGGCGCCGAGGACGTGGGGCTGGTGTTGGCATTTGCGTACCCTGATCGGATCGGCCGCCGCAGACCGGGAAGCGAAGGGCGCTTCACCCTCGCAAACGGCCGCGGCGCTCATTTCACCGAGCCGCAGGGGCTGGCGAAGCAGGAGCTCATCGTGGCGGTCGATCTCGATGATAGGGAGCGTGACGCACGGATCCTGCTGGCCGCGCCCCTGGCACGAGCCGATATCGAGGAGCACCTGTCGGAGCGCCTTCGACGGCAGGAGTCGGTCGAGTGGAGCTCGCGCGATCAGGCCGTCATCGCACGGCGGACCCTGCAACTGGATGCGATCGTGCTGGAGGAGAGGCCCCTTCCCGAAGTCCCTGTCGAGGCCGCTCGCCAGGCCATGCTGACGGGCATACGCGAGCTTGGCCTCGAGGCGCTTCCCTGGACTCGCGAGGCGCGCGATCTACAGGCGCGTATCGAATTCGCAGCAAAGGCAGGCAGCCTGGCGGATCAAAGAGCCGCGGCCTGGCCGGCAGTCGCGGACGCCGACCTGGCCGCCACGATCGAGACTTGGCTTGGGCCTTGGCTCGAGGGGGTCACGCGTAAGGAGCACCTCGCGCGCATCCCGCTGGCGGACGCGTTGCGCTCGCTACTCCCCTGGGAGCAACAACGCGAGCTCGACGCAGTCGCCCCCACGCACCTGCGGGTGCCCAGCGGATCGCAGATCCGCATCGACTACCTCGATCAAAGCGCGCCCGTGGTGTCGGTGCGTTTGCAGGAGGTTTTCGGGCTGGATGCCACGCCACGGATCGGTGGCGGTCGCATTCCCGTCACGTTCAAGCTGCTTTCCCCCGCGCAACGCCCTGTGCAGGTGACTCGCGACCTTGCCAGCTTCTGGCGCGGCTCTTATGCAGAAGTGCGTAAGGACATGCGCGGCCGCTATCCAAAGCACTACTGGCCGGAAAATCCGCTGGAAGCCGAACCGACGCGCGGCGCGCGGCGCAGGACGTAGGCAGCCCGCCTGAAATCAGGACCACCCGTCGACGACCGAGAAGCAAAGGCGCCCTCGCGCGCAACGATGGCCACTGATCAGACAGGCGTGCGTGATCAAGCTGCTGTTGCGCACGCAGAATCGGGACAGCTGACGATTTTCGGTTGAGTCAGAGGAAGTTACCGGTACACTTCGCGGCATTCCCGCGTGCACTGTGCCTGGATGCGTGTCGCCCGTGGGAGTCATCGCGGGATTTCCGGAAGCACAACTCTAAATGATGAACAAGCCAGCCGATGCCTCGCACCAATCAGCAATCGACATCCGTTTCGGCCAGGTGGGTCTGGTGCAGGTGCGGATCCGAACGACCGACCCGGGAGTCATTCTTGACGAACTGACCGGCCGCATCGCGACCGCGCCCCGTTTCTTCGAACGCACCGCGGTTTGCCTGGACCTGAGCGCGCTCGAGACGACTCCCGACGTTGCCCAAGTCCGTGGAGTCATCGATGCCGTGCGTCGTGCGGGCATGCTCTCGATCGGGTTGACAACGGGCTCCCTCGGGGTCGAGGCCCTGTCGAGCGCGCTGCAGATACCGGTTCTCTCGCACTTTCGTGCGCAGAATCAGGTCGTGCCGGTCGTACAGGCTGCGCCGCCTCCTCCGGAGAGCGCAGGCGCGCCCGCACTCATACATCAGCAGACCGTGCGCTCCGGCCAACGCGTCTACGCCCGGAATCGCGACCTTGTCGTGACGGCCACCGTCGGTGCTGGCGCGGAGGTGATGGCTGATGGTTGTGTGCACATTTACGGCGCGCTGCGTGGGCGTGCTATGGCCGGCGCGCGCGACGACGTGACTGCACGCGTGTTCTGCCAGGAGTTCCACGCCGAGCTGGTGTCGATCGCCGGCGTGTTTCGGGTCTTCGAGACCATTCCTCCCGATCTCGCCGGCAAGCCCGTGCAGGCCTGGCTGGACGGCGATGATCTGCATTTTGGCCGGATTGGCGGGTAGGCTCGCTCCCGGGCCACACTCAAGCGTTCTTCAGGAGATTCAGCATTGACCGAAATCATCGTAGTGACTTCAGGTAAGGGCGGCGTCGGCAAGACGACGACCTCAGCCAGTCTCTCGTGCGGCCTCGCGCGACGCGGCAAAAAAGTGGCCGTCATCGACTTCGACATCGGGCTGCGCAACCTCGATCTGATCATGGGTTGCGAGCGACGCGTCGTGTACGACTTCGTGAATGTCATCCAGGGTGATTGCACGCTCAAGCAGGCGCTGATCAAGGACAAGCGGATCGAAACCCTGTTCGTGCTGGCGGCCTCGCAGACTCGCGACAAGGACGCTCTCTCGTCCGAAGGCGTACGCCGGGTGCTCGACGAGCTCACCGCGGAGGGTTTCGATTACGTCATCTGCGATTCGCCCGCCGGCATCGAGAAGGGAGCGCACCTGGCGATGTATTTCGCCGATCGTGCCGTCGTCGTAGTGAACCCGGAAGTCTCTTCCGTGCGTGACTCCGACCGCATCCTGGGCCTGCTGGCGAGCAAGACGCAGCGCGCGGAGCAGGGCAACGGCGGGGTGAAGGAACATCTGCTGCTGACCCGCTACAGTCCGAAGCGTGTGGCGACGGGCGAGATGATGAGCGTCACGGACGTCAAGGACATCCTCGGTCTGGATGTGATCGGCGTCGTACCGGAATCGACCGACGTACTCTCTGCGTCCAACGCCGGCGTACCCGTCATTCTCAACCAGGAGAGCGATGCGTCACGCGCCTACGACGATGCGGTAGCACGTCTGCTCGGCGAATCGCTGCCATTGCGCTTCGTGGACGAGCCAAAGAAGGGGTTCTTCACGCGCATGTTTGGAGGCTGACATGGGGCTACTCGCTCTCTTCCGTCGCAACCCTCCGACAGCTAACGTCGCCAAGGAGCGACTGCGCATCATCGTCGCGCAAGAGCGCAGCGCGCGGGGTGGCCCGGACTACCTGCCGCTGCTGCGCCGTGAGCTGCTCGAAGTCATCAAAAAGTACGTCAACGTCGATCCCGAAGCGGTCCAGGTCAATCTGGAGCGCGAGGATGGCCACGAAGTGCTCGAGCTTTCGGTCGCCCTGCCGGGCGGCAAGCGCATCTAGTCGACGAGCGGCCCATAGGCGCTCCTTCCTCCCGGAAGACACGGTCGACCCCAGCAGTGCGGCTATCACGCCGCCACTTGCCGGGATCATGCGCGACCAGTCGGTACGCCCTACCGCGCCCAACAATCCGGTTTGTCAGGTCCTCGGCGGCGGCTGCGCAACCTGCCACGATGGCAGGGCTTCCATACGACCCATCCAGCTTCGAATGAACCGATAGTCGTCCAACGGAACTCGTGCGGGTCGCGCGTACATCAGGAAAGCCGCCACGGAAATATCGGCCAGCGTCAGGTCCTCTCCGGCCAAAAAGCTGCGGGACGCGAGATGTCGGTTCAGCAAGCTTGCGAGCGGATGATATTTCTCATCTCCTTTGCGCAGCGCCTCCGGGTCCGGATCACCCTGTCCCTTGAGCGCCTTGAACATGTTTTCGCGCAAGTAAGTGCTCACGGCCGGCGACCAGTGAGCCAGTTCCCAGCACTGCCAGCGTGAGATGTCCGCGCGACGTCGCTCATCCGTCGGCCACAGCGTGTTGCCGGGCTTCGTGGCGGCGACATATTGCATGATCGCGTTGGATTCCCAGAGGACAAAGTCTCCATCGCGCAGTGCCGGCACGACGCCGTTTGGATTGATTGCTAAAAAAGCTGGTGCGCGCTGCGCCCCCTGAAAAAGATCGACGAACTCCGACTCCAGCGAGATATCCAGCTGTGCGGCAGTCATCACGACTTTCATGCAGTTGGGTGCGTTAGGGTGCAGATAGAGCTTCATGCTGTTTCTTCCGAGCAGCTACGGACGCCGCTCACTGTGCAGATAGTCGGACAAATGATCGAGCGTCGAACGCCAGCCAGCGCTGTGGTCGCCGACAAACGCGTTGGGCACGCGCTCGTGCGTGAGAATCACATCCGTGGTATCGCCAGTCGCGATAAATTCGATGGTGAGCAGGGACTCGTGGCCATCGTGACGGGGTGACCCTTTCGTTGACCACGTCATTACAAGGCGTTCTGGAGGCCGCACCTCGACGTAGGTGCCGTGTACGTAACGCACCTCACCCTGCGGCGGCTGCATGGCCATGGAGTAACGGCCGACTTCGCGAAGGTCGATCTCGACAGATCCCGTGGTGAAGCCATTCGGCCGCCACCACTCCTTCAGCTCTTGCGCGTCCGTCCACGCCCGGAAGACGCGTTCCCGTGACGCGGCGAAGCGCCGTGTGAATCGAAGGGTTTGGGCTTGGGTTGCGGACATGCCGGCTCCTTGGCCGTGATGGTTTGTTTTGCCAGGTAGGCATCCAGGGCGTCGAATTGCGCCGGCCAGAAGCGCTCATAGGTCGCCATCCAGTCCGTAGCGTCCTTGAGCGGAGCGGCCCTCAGCCGGCATTGCACCGTTCTGCCGGTCTTCTCGCGCACGATAAGCCTGGCCCGCTCCAGCAGAGTGAGGTGTTTCGTCAATGCGGCGAGCGTCATCGGAAACGGCGCGGCCAGATCGGTGACCGTCGCTTCACCTTCCGCCAGGCGCGCCAGCACGGCGCGTCGCGTTGGATCCGAGAGAGCGAAGAACGTGGCATCGAGCGGCGCCGTATAATGCTTTACCATATGGTAAAGTTTAAGGGCGCACGCGCAAATGTCAAGAGCAACGACCGGGAGTTCAGACGGGCGGCGCGGTCAGCCGCTTCGATTCAACACCGCTTCGACCGCATCGAACAGCGCCCGCAGCCCGAACGAAACATCCTGGATCCTGCCATTGACGAAGAATGTCGGCGTGGCATGCACGCCGCTTTCGCGGCCGGTCTCCATGTGTTCCCTGACACGTTGGAGGTAAACCGTGTCGTCCATCTCGGCCGTGTAGCGCGCCATGTCCAGCTCCAGCCGCTCCGCGTAGCTGCGCAGGTGGTGCGCGCTCAGATGCGTCTGGTTTTCGAACAGCAGATCGTGCATCTCCCAGAACCTGCCTTGGGCCCCGGCGGCTTCCGCCGCCTGGGCGGCCAGCAGCGCGTGCGGATGCACTTCCTCCAATGGAAAGTGCCGGAAAGCGAATCGAACCTGGTCCTCGAAGCGCTCGAGAAGTAACTTGACCGCGGATGCCGCCTGCTTGCAGTTGGGGCACTCGAAGTCGCCGTATTCGACCACGGTCACCGCGGCCCGCTGCGGCCCGAGCACGTGATCCACCTTGTCCACGGGCGAAGTGAGTTGATACTCGCGTGCATTCATGTCTCGTACCCCCGGGCATGGCGGAAATTCATTCGATCGGTCTTACTCGGCGAGCACGCGGTGTACGAGCTGGACGCAGGCCGAGCCTTCGCCGACCGCCGCCGCCACTCGCTTCACGCTCCCGCTGCGGACATCGCCGACGGCAAAAATGCGCGGGATGCTTGTTTCAAACATATAGGGTTGCCGCGTGACCGACCAGCGCCCGGAGGCGAGGTCCTCCGCTTGCAGCTCGGTACCCGTACGCACGAAGCCCTTCTCGTCCAGGCCGACGCATCCCTCCAGCCACGCCGTGTTAGGCACGGCACCGGTCATGAGAAAGATGTGCCTGAGGGCGTTTGTTACGGTCGAGTTGTCAGAGGCACAATGCCACGTGACCTCTTCCAACTGCGCGTCGCCTTGCAGTGCGGTGATTTCGGTACGCGTATGCAAGGTGATATTCGGACTGTCTTCGATGCGACGAATCAGATAGCGGGACATGCTGTCGGCCAGTTGTTTCCCACGCACCAGCAGGTGCACGTGCCGGCAGTTGCTCGCCAGAAAAACGGCAGCCTGGCCGGCAGAGTTGCCGCCGCCGACGATCACGACATCCTCATCCTTACACAACCTCGCCTCTACATAAGTCGCGGCGTAGTAAACTCCCACTCCCAGGAAACGGTCCACATTCTCCAACGCGAGCTGCCGGTACTGGGCGCCGCTGGCGATGATGAACGACCGGCCCCGTACCACGTAGCCGCCCGACAGCTCGATCTCGTAGGGCTTGGGCTCACAGCGCAGCTGCAAGGCACTGTTCGCGATGGCCACTTCCGCGCCGAATTTCTGTGCCTGCACGAGAGCCCGGCCCGCCAGCGCCTGCCCCGAAATCCCGGTCGGAAAGCCGAGGTAGTTCTCGATCTTCGAGCTCGATCCGGCTTGTCCTCCCGGAGCGTTGGTTTCGAGCACGAGCACGTCAAGGCCCTCGGAGGCGGCGTAGACAGCTGCCGCAAGCCCCGCCGGCCCCGCGCCGATGACGATCAGATCGCGGACCTTGGTACTGTCGAGCTGGGGGTTCATGCCGAGACACTCGGCGAGCTCCTGGTTGCTCGGGTTCTTCATCATCCGCTCGCCGCCGGCGCACACCACGACGGGCACGTCCTCGACGTTGATGTGGAAACGGTCGAGTAAAGCCTGCACGCTGGCATCGGTGTCGATGTCGAGATTGACGTACGGATAGCTGTTGCGTGTGAGGAACTGCTGCAGGCGCAGCGTCCCGGCGGAATGGCGCGAGCCGATCAAAATGACACCGCCATGCTGAGCGGCCACCAGGCCCACCCTGCGCAGAATGAAGGCGCGCATGAACAGCTCGCTCAGCCGCGCATCTGTCTGCACTACGCTGCGCAAATGGTCATCGGAGATCGCAAGGACTTCGCCGTCGGCGCCAACTCGGGCACGGACGAGGCTGCCGACGCCGCGCAGAGTGCTCATCTCTCCGGTGAACCCTCCCGCGGTGAGCACCACAACGGGCTCCTCGCCCGCCATGCCTGGGCGCACGATTTCGATGGCGCCGGAAAGGACGACGAACAACTTGCGGTGCCGCTCGCCGGGTTCCGCCAGAATCTGCCCCTTGCGCACGGCAACCCTCGTGCCGTGCGGCTCGAGTCGCGCGATCTGCGCCGGAGTGAGGATCGGAAAAGTCTGTTCTTTACGTCCGCCGTAAGGACCCGTCAGCACCTCTCCCGAACCCGGGGTCTCTGTGGCCACCCTCGCTCCTGCTGGTATGTGCCGCCGAAGGCTATCGCGTCACGGGGAATTCCACCACCGTAACAAGGCCCGATCGAGCGCAACCCTCCGGTTGGAAAGAAATCGATACGAGTGTGTCCTACGGTGGGACAGTGGCGGGATCTTTCATCGCGGCGATGCGCTACGCCCATGCGATCCGAAGGGGTGTACATTGCTCCCGTACGCTACCGTTCCCCTATGGAGGCTGCGCCGTGGCCGCTGAAGGATTCACGACGGTCGAAAGCCATTTCGGCCCGAAAGAAACGCTGGATCGGCTCGAAGCCGAGGTCAAGTCGAAGGGCATGACCGTCTTTGCGCGAATCGATCACTCCGCGGGCGCCGCGGCTGTGGGCTTGACCCTGCTGCCCACCGCCGTTCTGATCTTCGGCAACGCCCGCGGCGGCACGCCGCTCATGCAGTCGAGCCAGTTGATCGGATTCGACCTGCCTCTCAAAGTACTGGTCTGGCAGGACACGTCCGGCAAGACCTGGCTGTCGTATGTTGACCCGGGCGAGCTGGCGAAGCGGTATGGCCTGCCGCTCGACACTGCTTCGACGGTCAACACACTCAAGGGGGTACTGCAAGCGGTGACCAGCCGGGCTGCCGGAGCGCTTTGATCGCCGTGTGCTCGGGTGGCGCTGCTGATCAATCGTCGATCTTCTGAAGCCAGCCTCCCGGTCCGCACGGCACCGCGATCATTCAAGCTGCGAGTAGAGATCGATTTGCCGGCTGTCCCCGATCACACGCTCGAAATCGAGACCCAGGGCCGTCAGCACGGGCTCGGCAACCGGTTTCACCTGCTTCACGATGTAGTGCTCGCGATCGAGCGGGTGTTGCACATTATCCAACGGCTCCGCGCCCCCTGTTGTGATGACGTACCTGATCATGCGCTCCGGAGGCTGCGTCGATTTGCGAGCCGCGACGACGTGCGGCGGAGTCGTGGCAGTGTAGTCGTCGGCCGATTTTCGGAGATTTTTGCGGTAGACGAGCGCGTCGTCGAGATCGCCGTTTCTGACTTGCTTGACCACCTCGGCGAGGTACGCGTCGACGCGTTGACCGGTAAACAGCCGCTGATACAGTTCGCGCTGAACCTGTTTGGCCAGCTCGGTCCAGTCTCGACGCACGACCTCCATTCCGATGAACTCGACGTTCTCGTCGGTTCCCCCGCCGTGGAGAAGACCCGCGTAGCGCTTGCTTGCGCCGCGTGTGCTGTGGCGCGCTCGGGGTAGAAACAGTTTCACATAAAGCTTCTCGAACTCGAGCTCCATGCGGCTCGTTACGCGCCAGCGCTCGTTGATATAGCGAACGAGCTCGTTGTTCAGCGCAACCGTGAGCTGTCGCGCCAGTTCACACGCCTCGTCGGGATCGTCGGCGCGCGAATGCACGAACAGGCTGTCGGTATCGCCGTATAGCACCTCGAACCCGGCCGCCTCGAACCAACGCTTCGACCATAAGAGCAGTTCGCGGCCCGTGCCGGTGATGGAGTTGGCGAGCGCGGGGTTGAAAAAGCGGCAGGCCGGCGTGCCCAGCACACCATAGAACGAGTTCATGAGAATCTTGATGGCGTTGGATGCGACCTCATCGCCGGCTTTCTTGGCTGTCTCGCGTCGGGGAAAGAGCTCATCGAGCATGCGGGGCAGGATTGCCGGTGTACGCCGGAAGGCGCCGCCCGGGACGTGGATCAGGTCGGCGTCAGCCGCTGGACTTTCCACATAGGACAGTGGATCGATATTGAAGGTGCGGATGATGCTGGGATAGAGGCTCTTGAAATCGAACACCCAGACATTGCTATGCAGACCGGTCTTGGGCTCCAGTACATGGCCGCCGTGCTGAGCGGCATGCACGCGGGAGTCGTCCGCGCGCACCGTGGGCGCAACGACACCCTGGCCCTCGAGCTCGGTCAGATAAAGAAAGTCGAAGGATGCGATGCTCGCCGCCACGCGATCGGGCGTCATGCCAGCCAACTGGCTGCGCGCGAAAGCCAGCTGCACTAGGTTGAGCCGCTGCAGGGTCTGGAAGGCGAGACGCGCGTCGGTGCGCGCATAGAGCGCGAAGGCGGGCAGGTCATGCTGATAGTTGTGCATGATCTCCGCAATTCGGTCGCGTACGTCGCCGGTGACGGCCTTCCCCTCGCCGAGCACATTGCGCGCCACCGCGTCGAGCGAATAGTCGTCCATGCGCACGAAGGCGCCGCGCAAGAGGTCAATGCCATCGAGTACGAGGCGCCCGGGAATGGTGGCCTGACCACTGCCGAAATAACCTTCGGCCTTCCGAACGCGCATCGCGCCCGAGTCACGCCCCAGCCGCAAAGGATGGCGCAACCGCGCCGCAATACGTTGCAGGACGGTCAAATCGAAGTCGATGACATTCCAGCCCGTCAGTACGTCAGGGTCGAGCTCTTCGACTCGGGCGCAGAACGCGTCCAGCGCGGCAAACTCGTTAGTACAGCGGGTCGCGTTCTGCGGCATAGGGCGATTGCCGCCGTCAACGATCAGAACTTCGTCCATACCCGGCGCATACAGCGAAATGGCCAGCAGGCGCTCGCCCTTGCCATCGGTTTCGATATCGAATGACAGGATCCGCGGTTCGACTTTGACCTCGGCGGGCCGCAGCGACGGATCATCGAACACCCACGTAACACCGTTTCCCGCCTTGGCGTTACCTTCGATTTCGCAGCCGCCCTTGATACCGCGCTCGATCAGGTAGCGCGTCGCGAAGCGCACGTCGGCCTCGAACGTGTCCATGCCGGCCGCCTGCAATCGATCGCGCCATCCGGGGACATCAGGGGGCGTTTCCAACTCGATGCGGCATACCGCTTCACCCTTGAAGGAGCGCTTGTCGACAGGCTCAGGAGCCGGCGCGCCGAGTGTACGTGCGCGCTCGGCATCGGTTGCGCGGATGTAGAAGCTGGGGCGCTGCCGGCCATCGCGCACGAGGAAAGTGCCGCCGTCCTCCAGCCGTCCATAGAGGTATACGACGGGAATGCGTCGGCCGTTGGAATCGGACACCACGCGATAGCTCGCTTGCAGGATAAAGCCGCGTGCTGTCGTCATGGCGCAGGCCAGCTGGCGCAAAATCGCGCGCCGCCAAGCGGCGAGCGTGAAATGGCGACTTCACCTCCGTGCCACTCGATCGCCCGCTTGACGATCGCCAGTCCCAGGCCGAATCCGGTCTTCCTGCCGGCGGTGCGGTCCAGCTGCACGAATGACTCGAATACCCGTCGCCGATCCTGCTCGGGAATACCGGGGCCATCGTCGTCGACGAGCAAGCGATTCACACCGGCGTGCACCTCGAACGTAACACTGATCTCGTGCCTGGCATATCGAATGGCGTTATGCAGCAGGTTCTTGAGCACCGTTTCGAGCAGATGGATGTCGCAGCTCACTGCGTCCGCGTCACTCTGCACGTGGGTGTTGATGAGAATATCCGGGCGCGCATCGCACCTGACGGACTCGGCAATAGCGGGAATGAGCGTCGTGAAATCGTGAGCGCCGATGTTCAAGGACACATCGGCGCGTTCCAGAATCGCATAGCCCAGCGTGGCCGTCACCAGGTCGTTGATGGCGGCGATGTCCGCTTTGATGTGGCTCAACGAATTCCTGACATCGGACAAGTCCGCGGCCTGCTGCGCCAGTTCGATTTCGAACCGCATGCGCGACAGCGGCGTGCGGATCTCATGGGACACCGCATTGGACATGTCCTTGTGGGAGGCGATCAAGCCATCGATCCGCGCTGCCATGCGGCGAAATGTCTGCGCCAGGGGGTAGATCTGGGAGTGAGGCTTGATCACGGCGTCGAAAGACCAGTTGCGGTTGCCGAACCGCGCCGCCGCTTGTTCCAACACGCGCAAGTCCCGCGTCAACGGCCAGATCCAGGTCATCAATACCAGGGCGATTGCGGCGTAGAAGAGCATCGTGAGAAACCATTCCAGCGGCCCCCGCTGCGTTGCCGGCTCGAAGGACCTGACGGCCAGCACGTAATCGGCGTCGAGTCGCTGCAGGGCCCACGAATCGCCGGCGGACGCCTGCATATAGGCTACTTCGCCGCGTCCCAGTTTCCCGAGGGTCTCGCGGCCGACTATATCCTTGGTGGCGAACAACTCCACTTCAACGCCGGTCTTGCGTGCAACGCCCGCGACGAAGTCCTTCCACCCCTCGGCCGGCAGCCCGTGCAGTTGATTGGCCAGCGCGAACAGGGCCACGGCCATGGGCTTGTCGTCCCGCGTCTCCGGACCGCTATAGGTTTGCAGGATCTTGTCCTGGCCCCAGCTGACGACGGCCAGGGTGAGCACGATGAGCAGATACAGGCCGAGGAAGTGGCGCCCCATGCCTCACCAGGCGTCGGGAACGAACAGATACCCCTGACCCCAGACGGTTTTGATCCGCTCCGCGGTGTCTGCCTCGTCGCCGAGCTTCCGGCGCAGACGCGACACGGAAATGTCCAGCATACGGTCCAGTCCGTCGTATTCGCGCTTGTAGAGATTGCGGAACAGCGCTTCGCGCGATTGAATTTCCCCCGCGTGCCCCGCCAGATAGACGAGGAGATCGAATTCGCTGCTGGAGAGCGCGATCGACTGCCCGTTCAAGCTGACCGAACGGGACCCGACATTGATGAGCAACTGACCGAATTGCAGCGTTTTGCGCGTCGCGCCCGCTTGCGGTCTGCTGCGCCGGAGCAGCGCATTGATTCTGGCCAGCAGCACTCGGGGCTCGACCGGTTTGATGACGTAGTCGTCCGCGCCCAGCTCCAGTCCCAACACATGGTCGATGTCGTTGTCGCGAGCAGTCAGGATCAGGATGGGATTCACGTATGCGGGCCGCAGCTGCCTGCAGACCGTGAGCCCGTCCTCGCCCGGCAGGCCTAAATCCAGGATGACGAGATCCGGCACGTCACGCAAAACCTGCCCGGCGACCTCATCGCCGCGACTGACGGTCGACACGCGAAAGCCGCTGTTGTCGAGATAGCGGCTCACCAGTTCGGCCAGTCGCAGGTCGTCCTCGACCAATAGTATCGACGGGGTGGGGCCGGTGCTCATGTGGATCGTAGGATGGAGCTCGTGTGCCGGGCGCTCAATCGAAGATATTCCAGGGCTGTCTGCGCTTGTGCCGGTAGCGAAGCGCTTCTCTGATGACGCGCAGGGCTTCGGATGCCAGTACATTCTGCAGCGCGAGATCCCGCAGCTGAAAGGTCAGGTCTTCGGCAAAAGTCAGCTCGATACTGTAGGTGCCATGCGAGTAATGCTCCCAGCAGCGTTTCACTTCCGGCCGGTCGACGATCACCAGGCACAACGACTCCTCGTGTGGTGATGTCCACTGTGCGTGGACCTTGGTCTCGCATTGTTTATCTTGGATCGCCAACGTGCAAATGCGCGGGCTGAGCTCCAGCCTGATGCCGTTGTCCGGGGGGTCGTGAGCTGCGTTGGCGTAATTCGCAGACCCCGATGTCAGGGAAGCAAACAGGCACAGTGCGCCGGCCCGCTGGCTCGCTATGCTAAACACGACGGCTGCTGTCCCAATGTCGCATGACTCGTGCCGTCTGGCTCAAAACGCGTAGGTCGTGCCCGCAAAGGCGGTCACAACGGAATGCGCCCCGACGATCGGGCTATTGGCGATCGCGTTCCCCAGCCGCTCGTAGTGCACGAACGCGGTGAAGCGCCATTTGCCGCGCAAAGGCTGTGAATAGCCCACCTTGAGGAAGGGGTTCAAAGCCGCTCCCGCCTGATAGATATCGCGCGCGCCGTAATAGTAATTGACGATGGCCGCGCTCTTCCAGGTGAGGCCGACGTTGGCGGCCAGAGTTCCCCGGGATTCCAGCAGCGGTATTCCCAGCGCCGCCCGTATTTCGTTGCCGGCGTTGCGTCCGGTGATTTCGTGCAGGAAATCGAGCTGACCGGACACTCCGTGGTATTTGAAGGTCCATTCCGGCCCTGCCAGGTAGGTAATCTGCCGTGCGCGCGAGGCAAATCGGACGGTGCCTGGCCGTGAGCCGGTGTCCGTGGGTCTGCCGCTGGGGGTCGGGGCGCCTGCGGTCAAACCTGTATTCGAGAAGCCCCCAACGAAGAAATTCTGCACATCGCTGCGGTAAAAGAACACCCGGTCGTAGCCCGGACTGGCCACGAGATTGAGCGAGCTCGTGTTGCTTTCCGCGAGCGTGACGCCCAGATCCAGGTTGTCTATGAAGACCCGCCGGCCGTAGTAGCTGAACTGCGGGATGACCACGAGCGGAATATCCTTGCCGTGGACCAGCGGATTGGTTCTGACACCGGCGCCCAGCGTCAGGCTGAAATTCCAGCCCCTCACGGCGACGCAATCGCTGGACGGCGCCTTGCAGTCGTCTTGCGCCGCCGCGGCCGCCATACAGGGCAGTCCAACGAGGACCGCGAGAAGGTATTTGATTTGCCTCATGCGCATCGGGTGATCCGTGGCCGCTGGAATCAGTCCGGCAGGCTCTCCATGATCGCAGAACGGGCAGTGCCCCGTTGTGCGCCGCTGTAGCGGTCTGTAGTGAAGTGTAGCGCTGTGATGGATTCCCGGCGGCTCCCCGGCAGGAAGGGCAACGCTTTTGTACAAAACCTCGACAGCTCGAGCGGGCGCCGCGCGGTTATCATCCTTTTCGTCAAGGGAAGGCGGGCGGGGCCGTGCCACAACGCAAACAGGACTGGACGAATCGGATCGCGATCGGCACGGCGCCGGCAGCAGAAAGCAACAGCAAGGCGGAAGTGAGCTACGCGTACCTGCACGCTCTGGCGGCGACGGCGGGCTTCGCCTGCTCTTGCGAAAACGGCCTTCCGGACGGATCCGGCATCATGGCGCGACTGGATATCCGGGAACAGTTGGATCCTCAATCGCTGCTGCAGGAGTTCAGCCTGGAGATTCAGCTGCGAACCGCATCCGCGCCACTCCCGATCGTGAACAGCAAAGTGGCCTTCAGTCTCGAAGTCGACCTATACGACCGGTTGCGCGGCACGACCGAGGGAGCGCCGCGCTTTATGGCTCTTCTGTGCCTGCCCGAAGAGGCGGAAAGTGGGCCGACCCTGTCCACCGAAGACCTCATGAAACGCCGCTGCGCGCGGTGGGTGTGCTTGCGTGGTGCCCCCGAAACGTCGAGTACGCGCGAAATGACGGTACGCGTTCCTGTTTGGAATTTGCTCACGCCGGAGGCGCTTCGGGAAATCGCCCGGCGCGTCTCCCTGGGCGGGCGATTCTTCCACGAGCAGTGAGCTTCGATCGCCCCCGATCAGGCCGGCCGGCGAACGACAGCGAATCAGCTCTTCAAGAGCACCTGGGGGCGGCCCTCGCTCGTTCTCGAGGGAATGATGGGCCCGGTAGGATTCGAACCTACGACCAAGGGATTCACTCTGCCCCGGCGTTTCCGCCAGGAGTGGACTATCTCTTCACCCGTGCACGGGTGCCGTGCGTGTGGGTGCGGGAGGCTCTAGCCTGTCATTAAGGGCACTTGAGCCCTCAGGTAGTCTCTGCACCTTCCGCCAGTGTACTGGCGGCTCGGCTCAGGGTTGCCATGAGCTAGCTCGAAGGGTTCCCTGAATTCTTCCCGTCCACTTCGCGCGTTTCCACGCGAAGGCACCTTTTCGATGAGTCCCCTGCACTAACCGCTGTGCTACAGGCCCAATGGGGGCAATTGTAGCAAGCGGGGCGGAATTGGTACTCGTTTCACCAACCCGGCGTGGCGGCTGCGGGCACGGGCAGGTCAGCGCCAGAACATCGCCGTGCACTTGGCGCAATTCGTCGAGAACGCCTCTTCGACGTTTCCCTGGAACCACGAAATTCCGCTTGCGCCGCCTTGACGGCGGCTGACCGAGCTCTTCGCCTCGCCCGATACGTCCGGCCGCGATTCGGTCCCCGGGGCTCGCGAGGTAGCAGCCGGAGACTTCGGTCCCGGAACCGGCTCGTCGTGCCTGTGCTTGCAGCCGTTAATGGCGATAGCCGCGGTAAGAGCCGCAGCAGTAATCCATATCGATTTCATGGCGTCTCCTTGTTGCGCGGGCTCCGCCCGCTCACCGTCGATCCGGGGTGTCCCCTCGCGGGGCCATCCGTGCGACGCAGGCGTCGCACCCTTCTTGCGCGGCTCCGCCCGCTCACCGTCGATCCGGGATGTCCCCTCGCGGGTCCATCCGTGCGACGCAGGCGTCGCACCCTTTGCGCGGGCCTCCGCCCGCTCACGTCGATCCGGGGTGTCCCCTCGCGGGGCCATCCGCGTCCCCTCTTGCCATCCCTAGCCGCAACGTTAGCATGGCGCTCTGCCGCCTTCCGCTCACCCCCATTGCGCGCTCGCGAGCGAGTCCTCACGGGCTCCCGCGGGCCCCCTGATCCACGGAGAATCCATGAAGCTCTATATTCTACCCGGCGCCTGCTCGATGGCCGCAGACATTGCACTTCGGGAAGCCGGAATCAAGTTCGAGTTGGTCAAAGTCGACCGGCGGACCCGCAAGACCCCCGACGGCGTGGACTTCAGCGAGGTCAATTCGAAGGGCTACGTCCCCGCGCTGCGCTTGGACAGCGGAGAAGTATTGACCGAAGGCGTCGCCGTGCTGCAATACATCGCCGACCTCAACCCGGCCTCGAAGCTCGCGCCGCCCGCCGGCACGATGGAGCGGTACCGACTCCAGGAGTGGCTCTCCTTCATCAATTCGGAAATCCACAAGGCGTTCACCCCGCTGTTCGCACCGAACGCTTCGGAAGACATGAAGGAGTACGCGCGCGCCAATCTGACGAAGCGCTTGGGCTGGTCGGCGACGGCTCTGGGTTCAAAGCCGTTCTTGATGGGCGAGCAGTTCACGGTCGCGGACGCTTACTTCTTCGTGGTGCTCGGCTGGTCCGCGCACGTGAACTTCGACCTCGGACCGTGGCCAGTGCTGCAGAGCTATCAGGAACGCATCGGCGCGCGCCCGCACACTGTCGAGGCGCTTGTGGCAGAGGGGCTGAAGAAGTAAGCCCCGGCGGGCACATTTGTGGCTACGCAAAGCTCGAGGACTTGCTGTCCTCGGGCGGCGTAGTCGTCGCAGGCGTCGTGGCCGACGCGACGCCCGGGCTCACCGCGGTCCCAGCAATGGCCGGGGAGCTACATGGGCAGTCGGAAACTCTCGAAGTATCGCGCCAAGCGCGATTTCACCCGAACGGCTGAACCGAGCGGCGCCGTCGGCGTAGTCCCAGCCGAGTATCGGCGCTTCGTCGTTCAGAAACACGCCGCGCGCCGCCTTCATTACGACCTGCGCCTCGAGCTGGACGGTGTGTTCAAATCCTGGGCAGTGACGCGCGGCTTCTCGCTCGATCCCGGCGAAAAACGACTGGCTGTTGAAGTCGAAGACCATCCGCTCGCCTATGGAGACTTCGAAGGCACCATTCCGGCGGGTCAATACGGCGGCGGTACAGTGCAACTCTGGGACCGGGGTTTCTGGGCACCCGAAGGCAACACCTCACCCGAAGCCGCACTCGCCGCCGGCGAGTTGAAATTCGCGCTCGAAGGCCAGCGCCTGCACGGGAGTTGGGTGCTCGTGCGTATGAAAGGCGATCGCTTTGGCGGCAAGCGCACCAACTGGCTGCTGATCAAACACCGGGACGAATACGCACGTCCGGGCGACAGCGATTCGCTGCTCGCGCAAGACCGTTCGGTCGCGTCCGGCCGCACGATGGCGCAGATTGCCGCGGGCAAGGGGCGTGCTCCGAAGCCCTTTATGCTGGCTCGGAGCCGGGCCGCCAAGGCCGACGCGGTCTGGAATTCCAACAGGGCGGACGCTGCCCAGGCGCCACGAGCGGCGCCGGCAAAAGCGACGCCGCCGCGATCGGCGGCGCGCCCGAAGCAATCCAAGTCCAGCCCATCGAAGTCTCCGCAGCGCGCCCACGTGTCAGTGCGCCCCACATCAGGGGCGGCCGAGCGCCCGAAGCGCGTGTCAAAGGGAGGAAAAGGCGCTGCTGCCTCGAAGGCCTCAGCGCCAGCCGTTGCTCGCGCCAGCAAGCCCGCTCACGCAGCGATGCCGGATTTCATCGAGCCGCAGCTCTGTCTGCTCGTCGAGCGGCCGCCCGACGCCGCCGGTTGGGCACACGAAATAAAGCTCGACGGCTACCGTCTGCAGCTGCGCGTCGAGGCCGGGCGCGCCGTATTGAAAACGCGCAAGGGCCTCGATTGGACGGCAAGGTTCGACTCGATCGCGCAAGCCGCGCGCAGTCTGCCGGATTGCATCATCGACGGCGAGGCCGTCGCATTGAACCGACACGGCGCGCCCGACTTCTCTGCACTGCAGACCGCGCTTTCGGAAGGCCGTACTGACACGCTCGTGTTCTTCGTCTTCGATCTCCTGTTTGCGCAAGGGGAGGACCTGCGCCCGCTGCCGCTGGTGGAGCGCAAGCGCCGCCTGCAGGAGCTGTTGGAATCGCAATCCGGCCAAAGCACCGCACATATCCGTTATCTCGATCATCTCGAGACGCCAGGCGATGCGATTCTGCGCTCGGCGTGCCGGATAGCGCTCGAGGGAATCATTTCCAAACAGATCAACGCGCCGTATCGCTCCGGCCGGTCGGGGAGTTGGGTCAAATCCAAGTGCCGCACCGGGCATGAAGTGGTCATCGGCGGCTGGACGTCCGATGGTACGGAATTGCGCTCGTTGATCGTCGGGGTACATCGCGACGGCAAACTCGTCCCGGTCGGTCGCGTCGGCACGGGTTTCAGTGGCGAGAAGGTCAGGGCGTTGATGCCGCGTTTGCGCAAAGTGGCGAGCGACGAGAGTCCGTTCGAGGAACGAGTCCCCGTGCCCACAGGACGCAAGGTCCGATGGGTAAAGCCCGAGCTCGTTGCCGAGATCGAGTTCGCCGGCTGGACCGAGGGCGGCAATGTTCGCCAGGCGGCATTCAAAGGCCTGCGCGACGACAAGCCGGCCGCGGAAGTTCGCGCGGAGACGCCTGCCCCGGCGGACGCCACCGCGATATTGCCATCGCCCGGCGAGCCGCGTGAAGCGGCAAAAAGTGCCGCCGGTAGCACAGCCAAGAGGGCCGCAAGGCGGGCGGCAAACGGTAGCGCGCACAACGCTCGAAAACCCACGGCGAGTGCGGCAACCAGGAATTCAACAAAGACCTCCACGGGAAGCTCTACGAAGAGCTCAACAGGGCGCGCAGCACGAGGCGCAACGAAGAGCACGGCGAAGAGTGCGGCAGAGGGAACCGCGGAGGACGCTGGGAAAGGCGCTGCGAGCAAGGCTGCGAAGAACGCTGCGAAACCTTCTTCGAACACGAGGTCACATCGCGCCGCAGCGTCTCGCGCGAGCGCTCCGCACTCTGCGTCTTCGGGGTCGCAAACACCCGGAGTCGTCATGGGGGTCGTGATTTCGAAGCCTGACAAAACGCTCTGGCCGCACGCCAACGATGGCCGTCCGGTCACGAAGTTGGATCTGGCACAGTATTTTGCCGATGTCGGCGAGTGGCTCCTGCCGCACATCAAGGGGCGGCCGTGCTCGATCGTGCGAGCCCCCGACGGCATCGAGGGCGAGAAATTCTTTCAGAGGCATGCCATGCCCGGCATGTCCAATCTATTCGACCTGACGCGCGTCTCCGGCGACCGCCAGCCTTATGTGGTGATCAACCGTATCGAGGCTCTGGCCGCAGTGGCCCAGAGCGGTGGCCTCGAGTTGCATCCCTGGAACTGCGAGCCGGGCAACCCCGATGTGCCCGGACGTCTTGTGTTCGACCTCGACCCCGCTCCCGACGTCGGTTTCGGTGCGGTGATGGAGGCCGCTCACGAAATGCGCGCACGCCTCTCTGCCCTGGGGCTCGAAAGTTTCTGCAAGACGACCGGCGGCAAGGGACTGCACGTGGTGACGCCACTGGCGCACCCGCGAAATGCGAAGCTGGACTGGCCCCTGGTCAAGGCCTTTGCGCGCGAAGTGTGCCGCCAGATGGCTGCGGCCAGTCCGGACCGCTACCTCATCAACATGTCGAAGAGCGCCCGCAAGGGGCTCATCTTTCTGGATTATCTTCGCAACGACCGCATGTCGACGGCCGTGGCACCGCTGTCGCCGCGCGCGCGCGCCGGAGCTCCCGTCTCGATGCCGATCACGTGGGAACAAGTCCGCACCGGACTCGATCCGGGCAAATTCACGGTGCGAACCGCTCCGGCCCTCATAAAGAAAAGCAAAGCATGGAGAGGGTACGACGAGGCCGAGCGCCCCATCGTGCGAGCGATAGAGCTCATATCCAAGGGCCAGAACGCCGAGGCGGCGCCCGGAGTCGGTGGGCGAGGCTCGTCCGCAGATCGCCGGCGTGCTCCGGCACACACGCCGCGCTAGAGGTCGATGATCTGTCCCACACCGGCGGCACGGGCTTTCTGCAGCACGTAGTGCGCCGAAGCGAGATCCTGTGGTGCTATTCCTAGTGACTTGTAGAGAGTTACGTCACGCGGCGACTCGCGGCCGACCTTCGATCCATTCGCGACTTCGCCGATCTCCGCGAGGATGTGATCCGACGTGATCGCCCCGGCTCTGAGCGCGGTCAGGTACTCGCCACCTTCGTTGATCGTCGAGCCTCGATAATCCACGAAGAAACGCGACTTCACCACCGCGGGCGTGTCGATCTCAGCCGCGCTGGCAATGCTCGAGCCTACGACGTTCAGATGTACGCCCGGTTCGAGCCATTCGCCGAGAAGAATCGGCTCACGTGCCTTGGTGACAGTGCAGATGATGTCGGCCCTGAGCACGGCTTCACGAGGTGTTTGTGCAACTTCAATGGTAACCCCATGTCTGGCGCCTTCAGTTTGCGCAAAAGCCGCGGCCTTGCTGCTGTCCCGGGCCCAGACCCGGATGCGGCGCAGCTTGCGCACGCTCAGCATGGCGTCGAGGTGACTGCTCGCCTGTTCGCCGGCGCCCAGGAGTGCCAGATCCGAGGCATCGGGCTTTGCGAGGAGCCGCGTAGCCAAACCGCTCGCAGCAGCGGTGCGTATGGCCGTGATTGCAGCGGCATCCACTATGGCGACCGGCTGTCCATGCTCGATTTCAA
Source organism: Gammaproteobacteria bacterium (assembly GCA_028293805.1). GTDB lineage: Bacteria > Pseudomonadota > Gammaproteobacteria > Steroidobacterales > Steroidobacteraceae > 13-2-20CM-66-19. The sequence goes on along the minus strand of JAQGOC010000366.1, from coordinate 5,715 downwards.
ACAGCAGCACGAGGCCGAGGTGTGACGAATACTGCGGCGGCTTGTTGCGCGGCATGAGGCTCACGAGCTTGATCCCGAAGCACTCCGGCTCTCCGAGGTAACCCGGCATGTTGCCCATCATTCCCTGATCGCCCGGCATGACGAGAATCGACCGAAGCGGCAGCACCACGCGGCCCTCCGAGACGGCACTCATCGTCCGATGCATCAGATCGACGCACTCCGCCATCGGCAGCAGATCGTGCACGTCCGCCCCGCGCAATACTCGAATTTCCACGTTCACCCCTGCGTTGCCCGCGAAGACGTACGACGGGCCATGATGTCCACAGGCGCCAAGGTGCCCGCAGCGATCTCGCGGACTCAGCCGGGGCTGAATTCCCCGCGCAGATCCTTCATTGCCGCAACGAACGATTCTATGTCGGCTTCGTTGTTGTAGAAATGGAAACTCGCACGAAGATTGTTGTCCCGATGGGAGGTGACGATGTCGCGCTTCATGAGCGCCTTGGACAGTCCGCCGCTGTCACGCGACGCTATGGCCACCGTAGCCCCGCGGCGCGTGTCCTGGGTCGGCGTGAGGCTGGGCCAGCCGATATCGACGAGCCTCTCCATGCAGCGCCGCGTCAGCGCGAGGTTGCGCTTTTCAATGGCCGGCGTGCCGACATTCAACAGAAATTTCAGGCCCGCTTCGCAAGCGTAGCAGTTCACCACGGCCGGTGTGCCCGCTTCGAAGCGGCGTGCACTGGGGTGGGGACGATTGGCGGTGATGTCCATCGCCGCGATGTCGGCCTGCGCGAACCAACCGGAGTTCGTCGGCACCAGCGACCGGGTAAACGAATCCCGGACGTACATGAAGCCGATGCCGGCGGTTCCCAGCAGGTACTTCAGCATGCCGCCCACGGCGAAATCGACGTCCAGCTTTTTCACGTCGATGTCGATCGCTCCGACCGCCTGGTAGCAGTCCAGCAGCACCTTGGCGCCCTTGGCATGGGCCAGGCGGACGATCTCGGGAATCTCCAGTTTCGCGCCATTGCGGAAGCAGACGTGCGTGATCGCCACCAGCTGCGTGTTCTCGTCGATCGCGGCGGCAAAACTTTCCGCGGGAATGTACCCGCTGGCGTCGCGCGGCACGCGCACCACTTTGGCACCTCGCGGCTCCTGGGCGTACCAGATCTGCGCGTTGGTGGGAAATTCGAAATCGCTGATGACGACTTTATTTCGCGGCCCGGAGAAGTCGAGCGCGCTGGCGAGCGCATTCAGCCCGGCGGATACCGAGGCGGTGACAGCAATCTCATCGGGCGTCGCGCGCAGCAGCTTCGCAGTCAACTCGCGTACGGCCTCGTTCTTCGTCACCCAGACGTCCCAGTTGGCGCCGATCGCCAGCCGGTCGTCCATGTAGGCCTCGATCGATGCCTTCACGTCGTTCGCCAAAGCGCAGTACGAGCCGCTGTTCAGATAGGTCTTGCGCTCCAGAACCGGGAATTCCTTTCTCAAGCTGGCAAAGTCTGGTTCCATGGCGCTCAGTTCCCGCAAAAATTGGCCGGAGCGCATTATATGCAATATCATATGATTCTACAATTATCACCCCCGCGGCCGGCGCAATGGCCTGCAATTTCACAGCCGCGGGCAGGCAGCCTGGCGTGCACTGCGCAAAAAAGCCGGGCGCCGGCAGCCGCGGCAACGGCGACCACGAGGAGCAGCGATTCCAAATGTTAGAGCAGGTGAAACCCGTCGGAATGAACGAGATCCGGGCCGCTCAGGCGCGACTGGAAGGTCTGGCCATGGTGTCCCCGGTCGTCGCCTGCGCGGCGGCGCCCCCGGGCAAAAATGTGCGCCTGAAGTTGGAAAATCTGCAGCCCATCGGCTCGTTCAAAATCCGTCCCGTCGGCAGCGCGGTCCGGGCGCGGACGCCAGCGCAGCTGGCCGCGGGGATCTATACCTCCAGCTCGGGCAACAGCGCACTGGGCGTGGCCTGGATGGCTCGGGAGCTCGGCATCACCGGTACCGCGGTGGTGCCGGCCAATGCGCCCGAGGCGAAACTGGAGAAGCTGCGACGGTTGGGCGCGCGCATCGAAATGCTGTCGGTGGAGGACTGGTGGCGTGCGATCCAGGTTGGGGGCTTGAGCGGCCAGCAGGGCGTCTACATCGATGCCGTGCGCGATCCGGCCTGCCTCGCAGGCGACGCGACCGTCGGTGTTGAGATCCTGCAGCAGTTCCCGGATGTCGAAGCGATCCTCGTGCCGTTCGGCGGCGGCGGCCTCGCGTGCGCAATCGCCTGTGCGGTCCGCATTTTGAAGCCCGGCGTGCGGATCATCGCTTGCGAGTTGGAAACTGCGCACCCCTGTCGGGCGGCCCTGGCCGCGGGCGGCCCCGTTGAAACACCGCATGAGCCGGGATTCGTCAGCGGCGTGGGCTTCGGGACCGTGCTACCTGAAATGTGGCCTTTGATCCAAAGCACGCTCGACGGCGTGATCACGGTATCGCTTGCCGAAGTGGCGGCCGCCATCAAGGTGATGGTGGAGCACAACCGGGTGGTCGCCGAGGGCGCGGGAGCGATATCCGTCGCCGCCGCACTGTCGGGACGCTATGAGCAGTCCAAGGTCTGTGCCGTAGTCTCGGGCGGCAATCTCGACAATGCGATGCTGACGACAATTCTGCAGGGCAACGTACCCTTGCCCTAGGACATTCCGGTCTTGTCCGCCTCCGCCGCGGACGCCATTGCCAGCAGGCCGGCGGCATTTCGGTCCCGCCGCCTGCGGCGGACGAAGTAGACGATCGACAGCACCACCAGGCAGGGGAAACCGACGAGCCATGAAGTGCTCCAGGCATCGTTGTCCAAGCCCATCGTAATCAGCACGGCGCACAGTAAGACCAGCCCGACGATCTGCACGACAGGAAAGAACGGCATCCGCACCGGCAGGTTCTCCTTGCGATGCCGGCGGCGGAAGCTCAGGTGGCTGAGCAGGATGGCGATCCAGACGATGATCGCGTCGAAGAGCGCCACCCCGAACAGATAGTTATAGGCCTTCGGCGTCAGCCTGGAGACGCCCGCAGCCAGCAGGATGCACACGCCCGAGGTCAGAATCGCGGCGACCGGCGTGCCGTTCTTGCTGAGCCGGCCCAGAAAGCGCGGTGCGTAGTCGCCACGGGAGAGCGAGAACAGCATCCGCGAGCACAGATAGACGTTGGTGTTCATGCTCGACAGGGCGGCAGTCAACACCACGAAGTTCATGATTCCGGCCGCGTGCATGATTCCCGAATTCGCAAATACGCGTACGAACGGGCTCTGCGTCACGACGGTTGCACCGGTCTCGGTCCACGGGACGATCGTCACCACGATGCCGAGCGCCAGGATGTAGAACAGGAATAGGCGCACTCCCATGTTCCGAAGGGCGGCCGGAATATCCCTGACGGGATCGCGGGTCTCTCCAGAGGTGACCGCGATGACTTCGATGCCGTTGAACGACAGCACGCCCACCAGCACTCCCATCCAGACACCACCGAAACCGTGCGGCATGAACCCACCGGGCAGGCCGGTGAGGTTGTGAAAGCCCGCCGGCTCGCGGCCGAGGCCGAAGATCATCGTGGCGCCCAGGATGATGAACAGCACGATGGCCACGACTTTGATCATGGCAAACCAGTATTCGATCGAGCCGAAGTGGTTCACCGACCGGGAGTTGAAATACAGGAGCACGAACGCGAAACCGACCGACCACATCCACAGCGGCGTATCGGGAAACCAGAAGGTCATGTAAACGCCGGCCGCCACGGCCTCCCCGCCTATCGCGATCACCTGCGCCATCCAATAGGCGTAGCGCACGATGAACCCCGCCCAGGGATTGAGGTAGATCTCCGCGTAAGTGCCGAATGAGCCGGCGGTTGGATGCACGACCGCCATTTCCGACAGGCTGAAGACCATTGCCACGGCCGCAAGGGCCGCGATCGCGAAGCTCAGGACTACCGCTGGTCCCGCGTAGCCGATCGCAAGTCCGCTGCCCATGAACAGGCCGGTACCGATCGCGCCACCGAGCCCGATCATGATGACCTGGGAGCGAGTGAGGGCCTTATGGAGGCCTCCCTCTCGCTCGGCGATCACGGACTTGTCCACGGCAGGCCTCCTCGCGGCGGTGAGCTACTCAAAATCATATACGGCGTAATCTCCGGAGCCGGCGGCAGCTTACCGCTGGCGCGGCGGCGCCGTGTTCGAGATTCCGGAGCGGCCTCGACAGCTCAGGACTTCGGCGCAGAAAGATGAAGGCACCCGGCCTCGCCGGCCTCGTGCTGAGGGATGGACGCAGAGGCGTCCGTCACGGCGAGGCGGTTGTGGGTGCCATCGCAGAACGGCCGTGTACCCGTGCGCTTGCAGCCACATAACACGGCCTCGCCGTCTTCTCCGGGCGTGAATCTCGCGGGCGTGAGCTCCGTGCCCGCGTGGGATCCGTCGCAGAACGGCTGCCGCTTGCTACGGCCACATGAGCACCAGAAGTAAGTGCGCCGTGCCTTCAGCTCGACGCGAGACGGTCCTTGTTGGGCGCGGAGAGGATCGGGCATCGACAGTCTCGGACGTTTCAGGTCTAAAGCTTCCGCGCCGATACTATGATTTCTCATATGGGGTCGCAAGCGCCTCGACCTGCCGCCAAGGGCCTGCCCTGAGGTCGCACGAGCCGCCGGCCCGCCTGCTGCAGTGCGGCATCCGCTTCGGAGTGCGCGTCTCTTCTGGCATTCGCCGCGCGCTACAAGATGAGCGGGGACGCACTTCGGGGCAGTCTCCGACCCTCATCTGACGTCTTTGAACCTTTTCCGCGGCTCGCGCGACTCATTGTCTGAGTGCTTTGGCGGCCACGTTTCACCGTTGTCGGCGAGCGCCGACCCCGCAATCCGCCCCAGGTGAGTCCCTTGTCCGCAGAGCCGGTACACCGTGGTTCGCTGCTGCAGCGTCTGCCGCTGGTCACGCTATACCTGACCGAGCGCTGCAATTCACGCTGCGTGACCTGTGACTATTGGCGCCATGGCCGCGCTGATCTCAGTCTCGAGGCGGCAACGCGGCTGCTGCCGAGTCTGCGGCGCCTACAGACCCGGGTGGCGTTGCTCTCTGGAGGCGAACCGCTGCTCAACCCCGACTGGCCGGCGATTGCGCGGTTGCTGATAGAGAATGGCCAGAAGCTCTGGCTCCTGACCTCCGGCTTGTCTCTTGCAAAGCACGCGCATAGGGCAGCGGAGCTGTTCGACGCCATCACGGTATCGCTGGACGGGACCACCGGCGCAACCTACGCCGCGATCAGGGGCTTGGATGCCTTCGAAAAAGTCTGCGAGGGAATCCGGGCTGCCGTCGATGCGGGGGCTGCGGTGAGCATTCGCGTGACCTTGCAGCGTGCGAACTACAGGGAACTCACGTCGTTTGTCACTCTGGCGCGCCAGACCGGCGCTCGCCAGGTTTCGTTTCTCGCCGTAGACGTGGCTAATCCGCATGCCTTCGGCCGTACCGATGACTTTGCCTCCGACCTGGCGGTGCGTGTGGAGGATTTACCGGAATTCGAGCGACTCCTGTGTACGTTGGAAACCGCTCATGCCGAGGACTTCCGCTCGGGATTCATTGCCGAGAGCCCGCAGAAGCTGCGGCGCATCCTGCAATACTTCGCCGCGCTCCATGGACAGGGGGCGTATCCACCGGTTCGTTGCAACGCGCCCGAGTTTTCCGCGGTCGTGGGTGTGAAGGGTCAG
>JAQGOC010000364.1 GCA_028293805.1 Gammaproteobacteria bacterium | reverse complement strand
CCGGACCTCTCGAACGTGCACGACGAGCCCGCCCACATCTTCTACGAGTAATCCGCTCAATAAACGATGCTGCCGACCGAAGTGCCGCCGCAGACGAACAGCGTCTGTCCAGTAACGAACCCCGCCTCGGGTGCGACAAAAAACAGGACCGCGCGTGCCACATCTTCCGGTCGTCCTAGACGCTTCACCGGCACGGAGTCGACGATGCGGGTTAACTTCGGGCTATCAGCCGGAATCACCTCATGAAACATCCCGGTCGCCTCGATCGGTCCCGGCGCGACGACGTTCACGGTGATGCCATGGGCGCCCAGCTCGAGTGCCCAGGTGCGCGCCAGTCCAAGCATGCCGGCCTTGGTCGCGGCATAGGCGGTGCGCTTGGCTAGCCCGAGCACGGCGCGCGTGGAGACCAACACCACGCGTCCGAAATGCTGCTGTTTCATTGCCGGGAGATTGGCCTGCATGAGCGACAGCGCGGCCGCCAGATGCAGATTCGTGAGCGACTGCAGGTCATCGAGGGTCACCTCCTCGAGAGGCTTCTCCCGGATGGCGCCCGCGTTGTGAACCAATGTCGTGATGGGAAAACGACGCGCCGCTTCGAACGCGGCCTCGCGCGTCGCGAGTGCATCCGCGAGATCCACCTGGACTTCGTGCAGTCGCGGCGCAGGCGAATCGGAACCGCGGCGCGACAAAGAAACCACGTGATATCCGTCGGCAAGCAACGACTTGCAGACCGCGGCACCAATGCCTGAGCTGCCGCCGGTCACCAAGGCGTATTTCTCTCCCACCCTATTTCCCCACAGTACCGCCCGTCGGCGGGACGGTGCGGGAGTGTGGACCACAACCCGCTTCCCACAAAGGGCTGTCGCCTGCCGGGTCGGCGTCGGCCATTTTCGTGTCATCTCCTGGGAACGCGACGAGCACTGCCCGACCCGCCTTGTCCAGGCGCGCGTCCACCTTCACTCGCGCCGGCGCGGGAGGCACCTTTCCGTGAAGGTATACGATTGCCGTCGGCCCGCTGTCGAGCCGGACCATTCCCAACCGCAACGGGAGATGCTCGCGAAAAAACTCATCATGGCTGTGGAAAAGTGTGGTCTCCGAAATGAGCTCCCCACCGCCATCCTGGAATTGCCAGTCCAACAGCACGGACAGGCAGCGATGACACGCCTCGCGTGGCGGGTACTGCACGGCACCGCAACTGCTGCACACCTGCAGTTCGAAACGACCCTGCGCTGCCGCGGTCGTGAGGCCGAGAGCAATGTGGCTCCGTCGGGAGGGTGGCAACAGCACTCTCGCCTGGGGCACGGGACTGTTCTGCCCGGGTTCCTCGAGCGACCTGGTCATGCGTTGCGCCCCGCCAGGATTGCAGCCCCGCAACACAAGCCCCTGTCGTAATTGATCATACCGAATCCACTGACGAGGGCGATGCGCGCGTCGGGCACAGCAGCCCCCAAGGACGCACCGGTAATCTGGCGCAGCGCCTCGGTCATTCCCAGATACCCTCCGGCGGCGCCCGCCTGCCCCACCGAGAGTTGGCCGCCCGAGGTGTTGACCGGAAAGTCGCCATCGTTGGTGAACGTGTGACTGCGAACGAAGTCCGGCCCCTCGCCTTTGGCACAAAAGCCCAGGTCCTCCATCTGCATGACACTGATGACCGGATAGTCGTCATAGGTCTGCAGCAGGTCGATATCAGCGTGCCGGACTCCCGCCTGTGCGAACAATTCGTCGCGATCGAGCACCCACCCCCCACGGGTCTGGATGGGGTCGTCCGGAAAGGAGTTGTGTCTTTCGATCGTGCCCAGAACGCTCGCAAAGGCAAGTCCCAGATCCTGCGCACGCTCGCGACGCATGACCAGAAACGCCTCCGCTCCGGCGCAGGGCATGACGCAATCGAAAAGCCGCAGCGGGTCTGCGATTGGACGGGCCTCGAGGTACTCCTCCAGGGTGAGCGGCTTCTTGAACAAGGCAAGGGGAAACTTCAGCGCGTTGTTCCTTTGCGCGACACACAGTTTGCCGAAATCCTCCCGGCGCGCGCCGAATGTCCGCATGTAATAGGCAGTCAGAAACGCGAAGCTGGCGTTCGGGCCGCCGGCACCGTAAGGGTAGACGGCATCCTGTGCGAACTGGCTGAAGCTCCGCACCGTCGTGCGAAACGTATCGCTTTGGTTGGTGTCGGCAGCGACACAGGCGACGATCGCAGCGTCGCCTGATTGCACGGCGCGCAGCGCGCGGCGCAAGCCCACTATTCCCGCCGCGCCGCCCATTGGGATGTGATCCAGCCAGCGCAAGGACAAACCCAGATGTTGGGTGAGCCCCACCGCAGTATCCGGCGCCGCGGTAAAACTCGACAGGCACAGGCCGTCAAGAGCGGATTTCGACAGGCGACTTCCTTCGAGGAGACCCGCGAGCGCCCGGGCAACGAACCAGTGCGCGCCATGGGTCGAATAGCGCACGTACGGCACGGTGACGGGCACCGTCACGACGATGTCTTCGTATCCCTGGCGCCGGCTCGTCGTCATACGATAGCGATCCGTTTCTTCAAAGCGCGCACGTCGATGCACGCGGCGGTCGCGAGGAGATTGCGTCCGAGCTCCTTGAGCTGCGCGCGCTGGATCTTTTCCGTCGCGGTCAGCGGAAGCCACTCACAGAAGCCAATGTATCCCGGCGCCTTGAAGTATGCGAGCCGCTCCAGGCAGAAATCGAGCACCTCATAGGCAAACGCCGCGCGACCGGACTCGCTGAGAGCGGTGCGAGTCACGACGCAGGCCATGACCTCATCGCCCCGAACCTCATCCGGCACTGCGGTCACCCCGACGCTCGCGATCGCAGGATGCTGCAACAGCACACTCTCGACCTCCACGGCGGAGATATTCTCGCCGCTGCGCCGAATGACATTCTTCTTCCTGTCGATGAAGTGCAAATCACCGTCCGCGTCGACCGAGACAATGTCGCCAGTGTGGAAATACCCGCCTGCCCAGGCCTCGGCGGTCGCCGCAGGGTCTTTGAGATACTCGCGGAAAAAGCCCGACCGGGGTGCCGGCCCGGCACACCGGACCAACAGCTCGCCCGGCTGGCCCGGGGGCGCATCCCCGCCCTGCTCGTCGATGATACGATATTCGATGCGCGCCTCCGGCGCTCCGAAACACGCAGTTCCCACCTTGCGCGGCTCGCGATTGGCGATCACCACCGCACCGGCACCGGTCTCGGTCATGGCCCACGCTTCGAGAAGCGGAAAGCCGAAGCGCTGTTCGAATGGGGCATGCAGCCGCGGACTCACGCCTGCACCGAAACCGAAGCGCACCGAATGACCCTGATCGCTGTCGTTCGCCGCGGCTCCCAGGAGCATGGCCGGCATGACACCGAGATAGTGAATGATCGTCGCACGCGACTCGCGCACGCTATCCCACCACGTCTGCGGATGAAACCGGTCCAGAGGCACGACACAGCCGCCCGTCAGCAACATCACCATGGTCGAGTACGCCATGGCATTCATGTGGCTCATCGGCAAGGGTGTAATCAGCCGGTCGGCGCCAGGCACGACGCCGCACAGTCCGCCGATATCCGCGTACCAGCGGCCCGCCCACAGGAAATACTCGTTCGGCAACACGCAACCCTTTGGCCGGCCTGTTGTCCCCGACGTATAGAGAAGCGCGCATTCCATATCGAGGCCTGGAGGTGCCTTCACGAGTACGGCAGGCACGCGCGTCTCAGCCAGGCTATCCAGGTCCGGAGCCGTTACTACGATCGCGCGCCCGGCAGCGGCGCCGGCTCGCCTCAGTTCCTCTACGCGCTCTGAGGGTACGACTGCCACGCAAAGCTCGGAATGTCCCACCAGATACTCGAGCTCAGCGCGGCGCCACTCGGGATTGAGAGGAACGACCGAAGCCCCAATGGCATTGAGCGCCAGCCAGTGAAAGAAGAAGGCCGGACGATTTTCCAACATCAGTCCGACGCGATGTCCGAAGCCGAGCCCCGCGGCCCGATACCTTCCCGCCAGCTCCTCGACCTCCCGCACCGTATCCGCATACGAGTAGCAGCGAGGCTCGATGGAATACTTCACAGCCGTCTGCGGCAGCACGCAGAGGAAATCGTTGTCGGGATAGTGGCTCGCGGACCTGCGGAACGCCCCGTAAACAGTATCTTGACTCACTGCCATGGCGCGCTGCCCGGCTACAGCAACATCTGGATCGAGGGCAAGGCCGCATCGCAATTGACGAGCTCGATCTTCTTCAAGCGGATGCGCAATGCGCCGTTCACGACGCTCAGGTGATGGTATGTCACCCCGGCGAGAATGAGCTGGGTGTCGAGCTGCGCTTCGAAATACATGAATGGGGTACGCGTGACGTAGTGATTGGATTCGGGGTCGGAAGCTTCCACGGACGGCTGCTGCAGCACATGTTGGCAGAAGCTCGGCTGCTGCTGTGAAAAGGCGTTGGGGTGGCGAAGCCGCTCGATACGCACTTTCAGAAGCAGCTTGTCCTCGTAAAAGAGGGACGTGAACGTCTCGCCGTTCGGCTGGTCACGCGTGAGCGGCATCCAGTAGCGGGCGTCTTCGGTGAACAACTCGTACCACTCCCCGAGACGCTTTTCATCCAGCAGGCGGGCTTCGCTGTAGATGAAGTCCACGAGCGCCGCGGTAGTCGCAATTGTGTCGCCTGCCACGTTCAGCCCTCCTGCATGCCGCGGGTCATGAACTCGGCCCAGGCGCGAAATTGCCCGCGCATCGGCACCTCATTCGTCGCACCGAAGATGCCGGCGATCCCGCCGGCCTCATCGGGTGAATGGTTGCGGTGCAGGCTCACCCACTCGTTGCCGCCCGCGGCCAGGCCCTGCTGGATCGATCGATAGCAATGCAGATCGTCATGCCCGACCATGGACGTCGGGGCATTGATGAGCCGGCTGTAAGTCGTCGTTCTGGCGAGCAACTCGTCGGGGGCGCCCACAAGCCGGAACGTCCAACTCTCGATCAGTGTCCTGTCGACCGCCAGCGGCCGTGCGACGCGGATGGCCTGAATGGCCCCTTTTATCGTGAGGTTGGGATAATAAACAGTGTTGTGCCGGGCCTCGCCCAGGATCCGCCGCGCCCGCTCCTCTCCGTAGGCCCCTGTCATGCGTTGCTCGTAGTCGCCGACCTGCGAGTATTTCGAGTGGATCGAGAAGTTCACCCCGGTATAACTATGCCCGTTGGCATAGACCTTCACGCCCATCTTCTCGAAGAACTCATAGCCGTTCACGAACGGAACGAACTGCTCGATGACCATCGGCACGGCGGCGTCGGAGCCGGCCACAGCGTCCCAGGTCTTTTTCGCCGTGCCTGCGGAGGACTCGTGCGCGACCATGGGATGCATTGCGTCATTGAGATTCTCGACGAACAGCTTCCAGTTGCAGTCGTGCATGTAGCGCAACACTCCGCCGGCCACCTCGAGACGTCCCTCGGGTGAGCGCTCGACCATGTTATCGATCGAGGTCAGCGACTCGCCGAAGTAGTCCTTGAAGTCTGGTCCGTCCGCGGCGAGCCTGGCGAAGATGAAGCCCCGATAGTTCACGGACGACACTTCGCGTAGACCTTGCGCAGCATTGGAGCCCTCGAAAGCAGTGCCTTCGTAACCGCTCTTCAATGGCACCGTGCGCAAACGGCCATCGAGCCGATACGTCCAGCCGTGGTACGGACATCGAAGCATGCCGCCTGCACACTTGCCGTGAACGGCGCTCACGAGCCGGGTACCCTTGTGCGCGCACCGGTTGGGCAACACTCTCACGAGGCCGTCACTGCCGCGAACCATGATGACGGGCTCATGTGCCAGCTGAGTCGAGTAAAAGTCGCCGGGCTCCGGCACCTGGCTGTCGTGGCCAACATAGAGCCAGGTGTGCCGCCAGAGCTGCTCCATTTCCAGCTCGAACAGCTCCGGATCGAGGTACGCGTCGCGATGGACTTCATCCGGGCGGACGAGGGCCCGAATGGCCCCGGGGTCATTGCGGTAACGGTTCATGGCGGCACCATTCGAGTCGACACGGTTCCACACCATTCCATGATAGCGCTGGAGCCCTCGGGCGCAGCGACCGGGGTTCGGGAACGGGTACTGCGACCCGCACCCTGAACTGCTTAAAGCCTAAACTACTATCGCTCCTTCGACCACTGTGTCGAACTCCGGAGCAGTCGCTCGCGGGTAGCGCGTACCTCGACCAGTGGCGTACGGCGAAAGCTCGCGACCTCCGCTGCGGTGAAATGAGTGAAGCGGTCCGGCTTTGCTGCGCTCAGGTTCTCAATCATCCAATTGAGAAGCGCTGCGAGCTCGGCGTCGGACAGCGTCGACTGCGAAGCGCCGGGGACCTGCACGAGATAGCGCCGTCCAGCGGCTGAGGTTGCGAACGGCACGAGAGTGGTCTTGACGGACGGTACGCGCCCCGGCTCGCCCGAGCCATCGGGAGTGTGGCAGCCCATGCATTGCAGCATGTAGTTGATCCTCGGCTCGTACGCCGCCGCCGGCCCGACTCCTGCAAACAGGAGGGCCAACAGTCGCGCTCCGGTGCGCCAGAGCATGGTCGCGCTACTTTGCTACCGCGACGATCCGCGCCGTCGAGCAGTGGTAGGGAATGTTGGCCTGGCTGCTGCCCGAGCACCAGTTATAGTCGTTCGATTCGAAGGGGGCATAGAGCGGAGTGTCCCGCTCGTTACGATTGCACAGACACCGGCCGCAGGTGCTCTTGCCGCAGCAATCGTTGTACGAGATCACGTAGTCCCGGCCGTCGGCCGGATTGTGGCAGGTACCGACCCAGGTGACCGCCGATTGTTCCGTCCCCGGGGGACAGGTGCTCTGCGATCCGCCACAACAACCGCACAGATATCCGTCGATGGCGCAGTGGCGCCAGTAATCACAACTTGTCGGGTCCTGCGTGTTGTCCGCTTTGGCGTCCGGCTTACCCGCGGGATCCTTACTCTCCGCGGCCTGCGCGCCGCGCGCGACGGGCAGCAACGGCAGCCCCGACGCCCCCACCAGGAACCCTCCGAGCGAGCCCAGAAACCCGCGCCGGGAAGTGCGCTTGGCCATGGCTCGCGTGGAGCCCTCAGCTAGGCAGTCCAACCATCTCATTCACATCACCTGTCAAAGCGATTTTCGGGCGCCGGATGCGCAAGCGAAGCTACGGAGTCACGAGGATCGTGGGTGTCGTGCCTACGTGCTCGATCGAGCGCAGCCAGGTTCCGCTGGTCGCATCGTAGACATCGAGCGTGGTGCTTGCGATGAAGGCGGAGAACAGTAGCGGCTTCGGATCGTGGGTAACCTGGATCGAGCCGGAATCGTTCCTCATGGCGATCCGCTGGATGCGCGTGTGCTTCGCGAGATCGTACACCCACACCTCCCTCCCGGGATCCTTGTGGGTCTGCGGACCCCCACGGTGCATGATCGAGTACAGCCGGTTCAGGCCGGCGTGCGCCGCGAGTTGCTGGAGTCCGCCCGGACGCCACTGCTGCGCCTGATCGGCCGGACCCAGCAGTGACCATCTGGTCCCCAGCGTGAGACCCTCCTTCGTGATCCTGACCGGATACATGACACCGCCATAGGAGACAAACTGCCAGGTGTCGCCGATCCGAACGCCCTTCTCCGTAACCGGGTCATTGGCGACATCGAACATATGCTCCGTGCGCTCGCGGCTCGTCGCGTGTCCGGAGTCGTCGAGGCGCACGTCGAGCAGCGTCCCGTCGCCACAGATGCTGAAAAACGTACGGGGCCCCGTCGGATAGACAAGTGCACAGCCGGGCGTCTCGATCTCTCCAACGAGCTTGCGGCTGCGCGCATCGACCACCGTGATCGACTGCGCCGGTGTGAAATTGTAGATCAGCAGGAAGCGGCCATCGTCCGTCAATTCGGAATTCGCCATCATCGGCATATTCGACGAGCGCTTCGCCGGGATGACGATTTCCCCGACCGGTGCGAGATGCACGGGGTCGTATAGGGTGACCACGTCCGTCCGCGTGCCGCGCGTGCCCCGTGAAAAGTAAGTTTCCGGCGAGAAAATCACCTTGCCGTCCTTCGCGGGAACGAGGCGTCCGAAACTGAAGCCGGTGCTGAGCATGCCGAGGAAGGCGCCGCTGTCACCGTCGACCAGCAACGCCTGGCCGTCCGGCATATGTGGGAAGACGAAGTCATTGACCCAGATCCAGTGGGGCGATGCCACCGCCGGGAGTGAGGCGACGGTGGCCAGCGGATCCGCCACGAGCGGCGCGGCTCCCCTGACAGGGGTCTGGGCCAACATGAGGCCAACAATGCAGACCCCGAGGTGCGCGATCGATCTCATAGCTTCTTGTTGCGGCGGCACGTGGAGCACTCAGTGTGCCAGCGCGCCGGCCCGCCGTCACGAATAATGGCGCCCGCCTCCGCCCGGCACGAGGTATTGCAGATGGCGCTTGGCCGCGGAGGTCGGGCGACTTAAGCTGGTGGTCATTGGCGCAGGCGCCGCCCAGACGGCCGTTTTTCCCTGCAGCGAGGTTCCCATGCCGATGCCGGCCAAAGTCGACGAATTCGTCGCGAAGCATCTCCCGAACGCGCAGGTCGTCAGCACCGCGGACTCGCTGGACGAGGCCCGGGAGGTCGTCGGCAGGAACATTTATCCGCATCGGTTGCGTGTCATGGAGCCAACAGGCCCGAGCCTGATGTGTCTCACCTCCGCGCTGGACCTCGGGGAATGCGCTCTCGGTTACGTGCAATACGGTTATGACGTAGATATCGATCCCGGAGTCATAACGGAGTATCTGCTCGTCAAGTCGACTGTATCCGGGCAGGGCCGCGTCACCTGCGGCGATCACACGGTCATCTCGACGCCCCGCTCGATAATCATGACCTCGACGACCGAGCGCACGAGTATCCTAATGACCGCGCAGTGCCGACATCTGACGGCGAGAATCTGCCGCCAGGCGCTGGAAGAGCGCATTACGGAAAAACTCGGGCGCCGCCTCACTACACCGCTGCGATTCGGGCTCGAGGTGGCGTCCGATTCCGACTTCGGGCGCGGCTGGCACCAACTCCTCAGCCACATATGTCATCTGTCGGCCAGTGCTCCCACGGTGCTCGCCTCCGCGGACGTGCGTAAGCAGTACTCGCGCACGATGATCGAAATGTTGGTGCATTCCGCTCCGCACAACTACTCCATGGCGTTGGAAGAGGCGATCACTCGGCCTATCCCGTGGCACGTCCGGCGGGCCCGCGACTACGTTCACGACCATATCGCCGAGGTCAGATCAGTGGCCGACATCGCGGCCTCGATAGGCATCACGCCGCGCACGCTGCAGAGCGGCTTTCGCAAAGCCTTCAACATGAGTCCCGCCGAATATGTGCGCCGGACACGGATAGAGGCACTCCACCAGGCGCTGCTCGCCGCCGCGTCGGGACAGAGCGTGACCGAGCTCATGCAGGCGGTCGGCATCGTCAATTTCGGCCGCTACGCGCACTACTACCGGCAGCAGGTGGGCGTGGTGCCCTCCGTCACCCTGAAACGAAGCCTGTAAGCTCGACGGACTCCACGGCCGCCGCCGCCGCTGCCTGCCCGGCGCCAGTCCGTTGCTCCTTCGCAACGGACCGGCGCAATGCCTGGCGAGGATTATTTTCCGATGCTGTACGGTGGTTTCGCGTGCCGGGTCGCGTGTCGGCCACGCAAACCTCTAGGATCCGGCTGGACACTCGGCGCTCATGGCGCGCTGCACACGGAGGGGGGGAATCACAACAAGGCATGCGGCCGATCCAGGCCGCGCACTGGAGAAATTCCGAATGCGTCAAAGAATAACGCGTGGTCCGGCAGTGGCTCTCACGATCGTGGCTGGCGTAGCCGGCCTGCCTGCCGCCTGGGCCGCCGAGGCAGCCGACGCGGGCGACAAACTGTCCGAGATCGTCATCACCGCCCAGAAGCGTGAACAGAACCTGCAGGACGTCGGCACGTCCGTCACGGCTTTTGACGCGAACACCCTCACACGGCTAGGCCTCCATGACGTCACCGACATCGTCGGGCAGGTCCCCGGGTTGCAGTTCAACCAGTACGGCGCGACCGTCACCATCTACAACCTGCGTGGTATTTCGCAGAATGACTTCAGCGACCACCAGGAAGCCCCGGTAGCGGTTTACAACGACGACGCGTATGTCGCATCGACCGGCGCACTTGCCGGAACGCTGTTCGACCTCCAGCGCGTCGAGGTTCTGCGCGGCCCGCAGGGCACTCTGTTCGGACGTAACGCGACGGGCGGGCTCATCCAGTACATCAGCAACAAGCCGACCGATCGGCCGCAAGGCTACCTCGACCTCAAGGTCGGCAACTTCGGCGAGATCGATTCGGAAGGCGCGGTGGGAGGACCGGTCACCGACACCGTCTCGACCCGGGTGTCCTTCGCCACCTCACACCATGATGGCTATATCTTGAACACGCTCGGACCGCGCATTGCCGATCAGAAGCAGTACGCGGCGCGCCTGCAGCTGCGGATCCAGCCCTCCGCGACGAGCGAGATCCTGATCAAGCTGCACGCCCTGACGAACGACAACGAGGTCGCGGGCAACTATTCCTGGGCGGCTTCGGCCCCGGATGCCACCGGCCGAGGCGTCTTCGTACCCGGCGGCACCGATTTCTTCGGCTACCGCAACCCGAGTACCGACCCCTTCAGGCAGTCCGAGGATCGGCGCGGCATTTTCAATCGCACGATGTGGGGTGCCACCGTGCACGGCGTCTGGAATTTCGACGCCTTCACGCTGACGTCGGTCAGCGATTATCTGCGGGTACAGAAGCGTTATGGCGAGGACTCCGACGTGTCGCCGAACCCGATCTTCAACTACGACGTGCTGTATCACTTCCAGCAGTTCTCGCAGGAACTGCGCCTGAATGGCGCTGGCGGCGGCTTTCGCTGGGTCGGCGGCCTGTACTACCTCAATTATCGCAGCACCGACACCGGCACCACCACCCTGATTGAGCCGATCGGCGTGGGCCAGGCCAACTTCACACTGCGCACCAGCTCGCCCTCAGTATTCGCGCAGGTGGAATACGACCTGACGGACAAGTGGACGCTCATCGGCGGGGCGCGCTACACGGCGGACGACAAGAGCTTCGACGACAACTACGTCTGCGTGAACTGCCCGCAGACCCTTCATTACGTCTCGCCGGACTATCCCGGGGCGAAGCGCACGTTCCACATACCGACGGGCAAAGTCGAGGTCGACTTCAAGCCCCAGCAGGAGCTGCTGTTGTATGGCAGCGTCAACCGCGGCGCCAAGGGCGGCGGCTGGTCCGCGCCCACCTCCGGGCCGGTCGACCCCGCCACCCTGCCGTACAGGCAGGAAAAGCTGACCAGCTACGAGGTGGGCTTCAAGTCCACGTTCTGGGACAACAGGGCCCGGCTGAATGGCGCGCTGTTTTACTACGACTACAAGGACTACCAGGGATTTTTCCTCGACGTCGCCACGCAGGTCGTGGAGAACGTCAACGCCAAGGAGAAAGGCGGCGAGCTCGAGTTCGCGGCGGTGCCAATCCATGGTCTGAACCTGCAGCTGGGTGTGTCTCACCTGCAGACGATCGTTCCGGAAACACCGACGCCAGCAGGCGACCTGGTGCCCACTCAGATGCCACAGGCGCCGCACTGGAGCATCAACGCCGTGGTCCGCTACGAGTGGCCGATGTTCGGCGGCCTGATGTCCGCGGAGGCGGACACCAAATGGAACAGCTATCAGTACCTCGAGCTCATCAACGCGCCCGTCGACCTGCAGCCTTCCTACACGGTGAGCAACGCACGGCTGGGATTCGCAACCGCGGATGGCCACTGGGACTTCTCGGCATTCGTGAAGAACCTCGCCGACACGCGCTATCGCATGTACAACCTCGACCTCGCGGGGTTCATTGGCGTGAACCAGGGTGTCTACGGCGCTCCGCGTCTTTACGGCGCCAGCTTCCGCTACCGCTGGGGTTCGTAATAGCGCCCGATCGCACGTCCACCGCAGTTCATGCCTGGAGAAAATGGATGACGAGTTATACCCTGACGATTGACGGCAAGGCCGCTTCGAGCGCGACGACCTTCGACGTGTTGAATCCAGCCGATGAGACCGTAGTGGCGGCGTGCCCGCAGGGTACGATCGAGCTGATCGATGCCGCCGTCACCGCTGCCCGGCGTGCTTTTCAGACGTGGTCGACCGCCCCTGACGCCGAGCGGGTTGCAAAGCTCAACGCGGTTGCCGACCTGATCGAAAAACACCATCAGGAGCTCGCGGAGCTCATTACCCGTGAGCAAGGCAAAACGCAGAGCGGCCCCGGCGCCAACCTGGAGCTGGGCGGAGCGGCGGCGTGGACGCGCGCGACCGCCAGCCTGAAACTTTCCGACGAGACGATTCAGGATGATGCGGCGGGAAAAATCGTCTCCCGCCGCAAGGCGGTCGGTGTGGTCGGATCGATCACACCGTGGAACTGGCCGCTGTTGATTGCCGTATGGCATGTAATGCCGGCTATCCGCGTCGGCTGCACGGTCGTCATCAAACCCTCCCCGTTCACCCCGCTCGCGACGCTGCGGCTGGTCGAGCTGATGAATCAGGTCCTGCCGCCGGGCGTCATCAATGTCGTCACGGGCGGTCCGGACGTCGGCAATCATCTGGCGACACATCCCGGTATCGACAAGATCGTATTCACAGGCTCGATCGCCACCGGGAAGAAAGTCATGGGGGGCGCCGCCCAGACACTCAAGCGCATGACGCTCGAGTTGGGCGGCAACGATGCCGGCATCGTACTGCCTGGGACGAAGATCGACCCCCTGCTGGAAAAGCTGTTCTGGGGATGCTTCATCAACGCGGGCCAGACCTGTGCGGCGCTGAAGCGGCTGTATGTGCACGAGGATCAGTACGAGGAGGTCGTGCGCAAGTTCGCGGACTACTGCTCCAAGATTCCGGTCGGCAACGGCATGGACCCGAAGAATCTGATTGGACCTGTCTCCAACAGGATGCAGCTGGACAAGGTCACTGCCTACGTCGATGACGCACGCGCCCAGGGCGCCCGCGTCGTCCTGGGAGGCGAGAAGCCGCGCGGGCCGGGTTTCTTTTATCCGCTGACGGTGATCGCGGATACCACGGACGAGATGCGCGTGGTGAACGAAGAGCAGTTCGGGCCGGTGATTCCCATCGTGAAGTACAAGACCGTCGATGAAGCGATCAGGCGCGCGAACTCTCTCGAAGTCGGCCTCGGCGGCTCGGTCTGGGGCAATGATCCAGAGGCAGCGGCGCAATTCGCCAGCCGCCTCGAATGCGGCACCGCCTGGGTGAATCAGCACGGCACCTTGCACCCCATGGCGCCCTTCGGGGGCGTGAAATCCTCCGGCATCGGCGTGGAGTTCAATCTCGATGGCCTGAAGGAATACACGACCGTCCAGGTATTGAACGTCGCCTTATAAGCGCTCGCTCGCGGCCGCCACGGCAGGAGACTCATGGGCCAATCGATTTCGACGCAGGCTGCAGCCACGGCCGACGGCGCGCGCCTGCGACTCATAGCGGCCATTCTCGTGGGCGTGATCGGCCCCGAGGTATTCATCGTCCAACCGGGCTTCGTGCAGGGACTGGTCCAGAGCCTGGGCTTCGACGCTCAAAGCGCCGGCTACGCCGCCTCGATAGAGGTGTGGGGCATTACCACCACCACGCTGGCCATGACTTTCTTCTCCCACCGTTTCAACTGGCGCAAGGTCATCACAGGGTCCCTGATCCTCGTGGCCGCAGCCAACGCCGCGTGCATCGGGGTGCACTCCAGGGAAGTATTCGTGGCGTTGCGATTCGTGGCCGGAGCCGGCGCGGGCAGCCTGATTTCGCTCAGCTTCACGACGGTGGGGCTGACCGAGAATCCGGACAGAAATTTCGGCTATCTGATCATGTGGGTGCTGTTGTATGGCGCGGTCGTGCTGTATCTCATGCCCGCGGCCTACGCCTTCTCCGGGATGACGGGTGTGCTCGTGTTTTTTGCGGCATTTCCCTTGCTCGCGCTGCCGTTCGTCAAGTCCCTGCCGGCGGGCGGCGAAGCGGCGGCCAGCGTCGAGGCCGATGCGGTGAACCTCGCCGCGCCCTTGAAGGCGCTCGCCCTTTTCGCAATGCTCGCGTACTTCGTGGCCCAGGGCGTGGCGTGGGCCTACCTGTTTCTGATCGGCACCGCCGGCGGTCTGACCGAGCAGCAGGTGGCGACCGGGCTCACCCTGTCGCAGGTGGCCGGTGTGGCCGGTGCCCTGCTCCCCGCGATGGTGGGTCATCGCTTCGGCCGCTGGCGGCCATTGACGATAGGCATTATCGGGGGTGCGTTCTGTCTGCTGTTCCTGGTCGGAAGATTCGAGTATCTGCCCTTCACGTTCTGGGTGTGCCTGTACAATTTCTTCTGGAACATGACGCATCCCTTCCTGCTTGGCTCGATGGCGAGCTTCGATCGGCGTGGACGGGTGGTCGTCCTTGCTGTGGCGGCCCAGATGTTGGGCCTCGCGATCGGACCCGCGCTGGGCGCGACAGTCATTACCCCCGGCCGGTATACCGCCGTGAACTACATCGCCATCGCCATGTTCGCCTTGAGCTGGGTATGCATCCTGCCGCCCGTATTGATCCAACAGCAGCGCGCCAGAGCGCGCCAACTCGGATGGGGAACGTCATGATTGGAAACCTCAAAGGTAAAGTCGCCATCGTCACCGGCGCGGGCCAGGGCATCGGCGAGGGGATCGCGCGCCGCTTCGCCCAAGCCGGTGCCAGTGTTCTCATTGCCACACGGACGGCGAAGAATGGGCAGGCCGTCGCCGATTCGATCGTCAGGCAAGGTGGCATTGCCAGCCTCCTGCAGACAGACGTCGGGAATCATGAGGAGGCGAAACGCGCCGTCGCGCACGCGGCCGAGAAGTATGGACGTCTCGACATCGTAGTTCACAACGCGGGCGTGTATCCCGTTATCTCGATCGAGCAGTTGTCCGATGAAGACCTCGAGCGCACGCTCGCCGTGAACCTCAAGGCCGGTTTCTGGCTGATCCAGGCGGCCCTGCCTCATTTGCGCAGGCAGGGGGGCGGCCGCTTCCTGTTTACCTCCTCCGTGACAGGCCCCAACGTGGCCATGCCCGGAACGGCCCATTACGCTGCCTCGAAGAGCGGAATGAATGGCCTCATCCGCACGGCCGCCCTCGAGTTCGCGCGTGAGAACATCACGGTGAATGGCGTCGAGCCCGGCTACATCCTGACGCCCGCGATGGCTGCGCTCGGAACCGAAGCAGAGATCGCGGAAATGGCCAAGTGCATTCCGCTCGGCAAGCTCGGCGCTCCGCTGGATATCGCGAACGCCATGTTGTTCCTCGCGTCGGATGAAGCGGCTTATATCACCGGACAAACGATCGTCGTAGACGGCGGGTCGACTCTACCCGAGAGCCCGGTGGTGCTAGATGCTTACTACAGCAGTGTTAAGCAGCAGTAGCGCCCAAGAGCATTCGGCATGAGCACACCATCCCTCTTGGAACGCCGCTTTCGCGTTCTGGGCAAGCACTCTCCCCTCTTCTACGACAAGCCCTTGCAACTGGTCCGCGGAGAAGGCGTGTGGCTCTACGACGTCGACGGTAATCGTTACCTCGACGCCTACAACAATGTTCCGCACGTGGGTCATTGCCACCCGCGTGTGGTCGATGCCTTGTGCCGGCAGGCCCACACTCTTAACACCCATACACGGTACCTCGACGACACGGTCGTGACCTATGCTGAACGCCTGCTTTCCACATTCGACCCGTCGCTGGCCAACGTGTTCTTCTGCTGCACGGGTACGGAAGCAAACGAGCTGGCGCTGCGCATTGCGCGCGAATGCACCGGAGGCCAGGGAATCATCTGCACCGCACATGCCTACCACGGGAACTCGGCCGCGGTTGCGCAAATCAGCTCCTTATTCACGCCCCGGGAAAAACGCGGGCCATTTGTTCGAACGATCCCCGTGCTCGATCCTTATCGCGAGCGCGGCGGCCGGGACGATGAGGCGCTGGCTGCCGCGTACGCTCACGAGGTGCGCAAGGCTATCGATGACTTCGCCACCCATGGCGTGAAGTTTGCGGGACTGTTGATCTGCACGGCTTTCTCCAGCGAAGGCCTGCCCACTGTCCCAAAGGGCTATCTGTCCAAAGTCGTGAAAATCGTTCACGACGCCGGCGGCGTATTTATTGCGGACGAGGTTCAGGCAGGCTTCGGCCGCTTCGGGTCGCACATGTGGGGCCATGAGGTTCTGGGCGCCACGCCCGACATCGTGACCATGGGCAAGCCCATGGGCAACGGCCATCCGCTCGCTGGAGTCGCCGCGCGTGCGGATCTGGCCGAACGGTTCACCAGCCAGAACATGTACTTCAACACGTTCGGCGGTAACGCAGTTTCGGCCGCAGTCGGCCTTGCGGTACTCGATGTCTTGCAAGAAGAGCGTCTGCTCGAGAACGCCCGTGCGGTGGGGGACTATGTCATCGCTGGACTGCGCGCACTTCAGACGAAGCATCCGCTCATTGGAGACGTGCGTGGTGGCGGGCTGTTTTTTGCCGTCGAGATGGTGCGGGACCGAGCGACTAAGGCGCCCGCGCCGGCACAAACCAAGCGGATCGTCAATGGCATGCGTGAGCGCGGCGTGTTGCTCAGCCGAATCGGAATCCATGACAACATTCTGAAGATCCGGCCGCCGATGCCGTTCCGCACCGAGCATGCGGACCTGCTTCTGAAAACCCTCGATGACGTCATGACGAGCCTCTAGCATGGGTGTGTCCGGCGCGTTTTCGGAGCTGCCGCCCGTTGAACAGGCAGCGCGCTTGCACCAACTGGCGTTGGCTGCCGTTTCGCGTTGGCCACTCGACTGCGTGCGCCTCGAGCCCATCAAGGTGCGCGAAAACGCGGTTTACGCCGTGCACACCGCCGACCGCCATCGGGTCGTTCTGCGAGTTCACCGCCTCGGGTACCACTCCGACGAAGCGCTGCGTTCCGAATCGACCTGGATGAGCGCGCTCGGGGAACACGGCATACAGGTTCCGCGCGCGATCCGTTCACGAGCGGGCAGGCTTTTCGAGCACATCGATTTTACCGGCGTGCCGGGACCACGGCAGGTGGACGTCTTCGAATGGATCGAAGGGCGGCAATTGGGGTCGGTCGACCAGGGTGTTTCCGCGGACGCTCAATGGATCGAGCAGATCTACGGCAGCGTCGGTGAGCTCGCCGCACGGATGCACAACCAGTCCTGCGCGTGGCAGCCGCCTGAGGGATTCAAACGACACTCATGGTGCGGCGAGGGGCTGGCCGGTGAAGCGCCTCTATGGGGCAGGTTCTGGGAGCTCGAGGCCCTGACATCCGGACAACGCGCGCTGTTCGAGCGATTGCGCGCGCGAGTCAGTCAGGAACTGGCCGGGTTCGGAACGAAATCGGACCGCTACGGGTTGATTCACGCCGATCTCGTCCCGGAAAACATTCTCGTGGAGGGCGAGAGCCTGCGCGTCATCGATTTCGACGATGCCGGATTCGGCTGGCATATGTTCGAGATCGCGACATCGCTCTACTTCATCAGGCGCGAGAGCTTCTATGAGACCGCCCGTGACGCCCTCATCGCAGGCTACCGCCGTCAGCGCCCGCTTGCGGATGAGCACTTGCGCCTACTACCGATGTTCCTTGCCGCCCGCGGCACCACGTACCTGGGCTGGGTTCATACGCGTAAGGGCGAAGCGACCGCGCGCGAACTGACACCGCAACTGATCGAGCTCGCCATGGCCGCGGCGGATGACTATCTCAGTCAAGCACGCTGATCCGACACCAGCGCGCAACGAGCGCCAGCAGCCGGTCGCAACCTGCGGGGAGACTATTCGGACGCAGCAACGGTCGCTGCGCCGTGCAGCCGATAGACGACTCCGCCCTTCATTACAAAACTGACCTGCCCGAACTGAGCGGCATCGCGCAGCGGGTCGCCAGGAACGGCGACGATGTCCGCGTAGCGTCCGGCCTGCACCGACCCGACCCGATCGGCAACGCCCAGCAAGTCGGCCGCATTGCGCGTGGCGGCCAACACAGCCTGCATCGGGCTCATGCCGTTGTGGATCAGAAGCCCGAACTCCATCGCGTGATCGCCCTCGCCGATATCCGTGCCATACGCAATTTTCACGCCGGAGCGCACGGCCAGCGGCAGATTCTGTTTCGGCAGCAGATCGTTCTGCAATTCCTTGAGCGCGGTCCCGGGTGTCAGCAATTCGGGATGGTCGCGGGCGGTGGCGTAGAAGACTTCGTACACCGTCAGGGTCGGGACAAGGTAGGTCCCGTGAGCTTTCATGAGCGCAAACGTGTGCGCCGTTGCGAACGACCCATGCTCCACCGAATCAACGCCCGCTAGCACCGCGTTCTCGATGGCACCGGCCGGGTAAATATGCGCGGCAACCTTCATTCCAAGCGAGTGGGCCGTTTCAACAGCGACCCGCATTTCCTCGTTCGTCATGAGCTGCTGGCGCGGATCGTCGCCCGTGGAGGCGATCCCGCCCGAGGGCATGAGCTTGATCAGGTCCGCGCCCCGGCGCTTGTGCTCGCGAACACGTTGCCTCGCTTGCTCGGGCGTGTCGACACGCCCGTTGTCCCAACCGGAATGCCACAGCTGCGCGTCCAGGCCGCTGCGGGGATCGGCATGCCCCGCCGTGGGGCCCAACGGCTCGAGGGCGACAAACAGTCTGGGGCCGGAAACTTTGCCCGCCGCGATGGCGTCGCGGAGCGACACCGTATCGTCTCCTCCGCCGGCATCCCGGGCTGTGGTGAACCCCTGCTGCAACATCTGTCGGGCGAATACCGCGCCATCGAAGGCCCGGTCGATATCGTTATGCGTCATGCGCTCTTCGGTGGCATTGACGCGGCTGGGCAGCTTCGCGGCCACGTGCACGTGGCAGTCGATGAATCCGGGGAGGACCGTAGCACCCGACAAATCGACGAGCTCCGCGCCGGCGGCCGTTTTGAAGCCAGGCTCGACGGACACGATCCTGTCGTCGTGCACCATAATCGAGACCTGCCGTTGCGGAAGCTCGGAGACACCGTCAATGAGCGTACCGGCGTGTATGACAATGTCCTTCGCCGCGGCAGCTTCGCTCACCAGCGCGGCGGCGAGGCAGACAACGACTCGCGCCAGTCCATGCTGCGTCATTTTTCAGGTCCCTTGCTGGCAAAAGCGGCAGTGTACTGGAATCGCCCGCCCTCAAGCGCGTGACGCACTTTGCAGCTGCCGCAGAAATGCGATGAACACCTTCAAGGGCACCGGCAGTTGCCGCCGCCCGGAGTAGTACAGGTAATAACTGTGATGTCCGGCAGACCAGTCGGTCAGCAGCGGCACCAGGTCGCCGGCAGCGATGTGGGAGGTGACATACGACTCGATGGTGTAGCCGACGCCGATGCCATCCAGCACCGCGCGCACCACCAGATCCATGCTGTTCATGACCAGCGAGCCGTGCACCGACATTTCGATCTTGCTTTTGCCTTTGGCAAACTCCCACTCGAGCACCTGCCTGTCGGTGCGCAAACCGATGCAATTGTGTCGCTGCAGGTCCTGCGGCGTCTTCGGCGGCGCGTGATGGCGCAGGTACTCGGGTGCGGCGATGGCGATCAGGCGGGAAGGCTCGCTGACGCGGACGATCTGCATATCCCGGGCAACGCGTCGTCCCACGCGGATACCCGCATCGAAGCGCCCGCCGACGATGTCGCCGCGGCCGTCATCCACCGTGACATCGAGCGCAATCGCGGGATAGGCGGCGAGAAACGCCTTGATCACCGGCGCGAGGACGATCTGCGCTGCGACACTCGAAACGTTGAGGCGCAAAGTACCCGTGGGAGTGTCTCTGAATTCGTTCAGATCCTCGACCGCGGCCCCCAGCTCCATGATGGCGGGGCGGATGCGGGCCAGCAGTTTTTCGCCCGCATCGGTCAAAGAGACGCTGCGCGTGGTGCGATTCAGGAGCCGCATGCCGAGCCGCTCCTCGAGCGAACGGATCGTCTGGCTGATGGTCGACG
This sequence comes from Gammaproteobacteria bacterium, assembly GCA_028293805.1. Taxonomy (GTDB): domain Bacteria; phylum Pseudomonadota; class Gammaproteobacteria; order Steroidobacterales; family Steroidobacteraceae; genus 13-2-20CM-66-19. The sequence goes on along the minus strand of JAQGOC010000364.1, from coordinate 9,095 downwards.
CGGTGATGCCCAGATGCGCCGCCGCCCGGGCGAAATTAGTGCGCTCGGCCACCGCGACGAAGGCATTCAGCTCGGCAAACTGGGTTCGATTCATTATGTGGCTGGGCAAAGCAATCTATTCGCATTATCCGCCATTATAACCGGCCGGCCAAACCGCTATATCATGCGCCGGCTGTTTCGTTCTGGGATGATTTTCAATGGCGCAATCCGCTGAAACCGCGGTACCCAACACCTGGCTGGGCAGGCACAGGCGACTCATGCTGATCGGCGTACCGGCAATCGGCGCTGCGGCGGGGGTCATTATTTACCTGGCCGGCGGACGCTATGCCTCCACGGACGACGCCTATCTGCAAGCCGCACGAGTGGAGATCAGCAGCAACGTATCGGGACGCGTGACCGAGGTCGACGTGCACGATAATCAGCCGGTCCATGCCGGCGACGTGCTGTTCCGGCTCGACCCCCGTCCGTTCCAGATCGCGGTCCAGGATGCCGAGGCGCAGCTTGCCGGCGCACGCCTGCGAATGCAGGGACTCGAGGCGTCCTACCGCCAGCGCCAAGCCGACGAAAAAGCCGCGCGGAACACCATCGCATACCGGCAGGACGATTACGACCGAAAGAAAAAACTGGCCGCGGACGGCATTACGTCCCGCGCCCAGCTCGATCAGGCGGCGCACGATCTGGATGTAGCACGGCAGGAGCTCGTCGCGGCGACCCAGCAATCCGCCAGCGCCCTCGCCGATCTCGGCGGCGACACGGCCGCGCCGCTGGAGAGCCGCCCTGCCGTGCGCCAGGCGCAGGCCGCATTGGACCGAGCCAAGCTCAATCACTCGTACACGACGATACGCGCGCCGCTCGAGGGCATCGTCACCAAAGTCGAGCAGCTGCAGGTCGGGGACTACATCAATGCAGCCGCGCCGCAATTCGCGCTCGTCTCGCAAAAGGACATGTGGGTGGAGGCCAATTTCAAGGAAACCGATCTGGCGCACATGCGCACGGGCCAGCGGGCGACGCTTTCGGTAGACGCCTTTCCCGGCACCACCTTCACGGGCAAGGTACAGAGCACCAGCCCCGGTACCGGCTCGAGCTTTTCCCTGCTGCCCCCCGAGAACTCCTCCGGTAATTGGGTCAAGGTCGTACAACGTCTGCCCGTGCGGCTGTCGATCGATCCGGGCCAGGCGGATTTCCCACTGGCCGCGGGCATGAGCGTCGTGGCGAAGGTCGATACGCAACACCACCGTTCGCTGGCGTTCTGGAAATAGACGATGGCGGATGTTTCAGAGGACCACGCTCTACAAGACGCGGTGCGGCCGGCGGGCGTCGACGCCACCGAACCCAGCGTCATGCCCGCTGAGCCGCATTGGGTGCCGGTGCCCAATCGCGGTCTCATCACCGTCTCGGTGATGTTGGCAACCATCATGCAGGCCCTCGATACCACCATCGCCAATGTCGCCCTGCCCCGTGTGCAAGGGACGTTGTCGGCGACGCAGGACGAGATGGGGTGGGTGCTGACTTCCTACATCGTCGCCGCGGCGATCACTATTCCCCTCACGGGATGGCTGGCGAGCGAATTCGGGCGCCGCAGGATTTTCCTGCTCTCGATCATCCTGTTCACGGTGGCCTCCGCCCTTTGCGGGCTGGCCGCCTCCCTGCCCCAGATGGTGCTGTTCCGTTTTCTGCAAGGTGTGGGCGGCGCCGCGCTGGTGCCGCTTTCGCAGGCGGTCCTGTTCGACATCAACCCGCCAAAGGAGTTTGGGCGCGCCATGTCGATCTGGGGTATCGGCGTGACGTTGGGGCCTATTCTGGGCCCTGCGCTGGGCGGCTGGCTGACCGAGAACTACAGCTGGCGCTGGGTTTTCTTCATCAATCTGCCGGTTGGCGTGCTCGCTTACTTCGGCCTGCTGGCCACACTGCCGGAGAGCCGTAACGCAACAGCGTCGCGCTTCGACTTCTTTGGCTTCACGACGCTGAGCATCGCGATCGCCTCCCTGCAGCTGCTGCTGGACCGGGGACAGACGCTCGATTGGTTTTCATCCGGTGAAATCGTCGCCGAGGGCATCGTCGGGGGACTGGCGTTCTACCTGTTCCTGGTGCACACGTTCTCCAGCGAGCGCCCATTCCTGAACCCGGCCCTGTTCAAGGATCGCAACTTCGTCGCCTCCAATGTCTTCATACTGATGATTGGAGTGGTGCTGTTCGCAACGCTCGCCTTGCTGCCGCCGATGTTGCAGAACCAGCTGCAGTATCCGGTAATTCTCACGGGGCTGGTCACCATGCCGCGCGGCATTGGAACCCTGCTCGGCATGATCCTCGTCGGGAAACTGGTCGCACGGTTCGATGCGCGCCTGGTCATGGCGGTGGGCCTCGCGCTGACGGCCTACTCGCTGTGGCAGATGACCCAATTCTCCTTAGGCATGGGAGCCGGGCCCATCATCAGCTCCGGCATCATCCAGGGAATCGGCGTCGGCCTCGTTTACGTCCCGCTCTCGATGGTGGCGTTCGTCACCTTGCCGGGAGCGCTGCGCAACGAAGGCACCTCGTTTTTCAACTTGCTGCGCAACATCGGTGCCTCCATAGGCATTTCCGTCGTGATGTTCCTGCTGACGCAGAACACGCAACGCGTGCACGCTTCACTCGCCGAGCACATCACGCCTTTCAACATCGCTTCCAATCCAGCCGCCGCGCACGTCGATTTCGGCACTACGAAGGGCTTGCTGGCGTTGAACGGCACGATCACCAACCAGAGCGCCATGATCGGCTATCTCGATGATTTCAAGCTCATGATGCTCCTGACAGTGCTGACCATCCCCTTCCTGCTGATGATCAAGAACGTGAAGCCGGCGCCCGGCGCTCCTCCAACGGTGGTCGAATGAACCGCGCCGGCCTGGGGGCTCTGCCTTGCTCCCTCCTGCTGTGCGCCTGCACCGTGGGCCCGAATTTCAAGCCGCCGGAGGCGACCACCGCGCAAACGTATGCGGCTCCCGGAGATTCACCGCCGCCATCCGCCCAGCACGTCATGTTGGGGGCCCGGATCGAAGGCGACTGGTGGGCGCAGTTCCATTCGCCCGCGCTCGACCAGCTCATCAAGCTTGCGATCGCCAACAATCAGGACATCGTCGCCGCGAAGGCGCGCGTGGCGCAGGCACAGGAAGATGTGAATGCCGCGAGGGGCGCACTGCTGCCGTCGGTATCTTTCGGCACCACCGTCGGACGGCAGAAATATGGCGCTGCGCTGTTTGGTCCGCTGAATTTCACGATTCCGCCGTTCACCTATTACACAGTCGGTCCGAGCATCAACGCTCCGCTAGATCTATTCGGCGGCAGCAAGCGTGCGCTCGAGCAAAAAGCCGCTTACAACGAGTACCGCACCCACGAGCTCAACGCGGCCTATCTTTCCCTCACCGCCAATGTAACGGCACAGGCACTGGCGGCCGCCTCGGCCCGTGCGCAGATCGGCGTCATACAGGGCATCATCGCCGATGATCAACGCAACGTTGAGCTGGTGCAGACAGCTCTCGACAGCGGCTCTGCCACGCGGACCCAGTTGCTGAGCGCACAGAGCCAGCTCGCGACCGATCGGACGTTACTGCCGGAGCTCCATCAGCAGGAAAGCACGGCGCGCCATGCCCTGGCCATCCTGGTTGGCAAGGAGCCGGCCGAGTGGACGCCACCGCAGATCACGCTGGACGACTTTGTCCTGCCGGGCGAGATTCCGGCCAGTCTGCCCTCCCAGCTCGTCCATCGCCGACCGGATATTCTGGCTGCCGAAGCCCAACTGCATGCGGCAAGCGCGGCCATCGGCGTGGCCACCGCCAACCTGTATCCGAACATCGACCTGAGCGGCAGTCTGACGCAACAGGCCCTGACGCCCGGGGGCCTGTTCAACGGCGTGGCCGTGGCGTGGAGCATGGCGGCGAATTTCACCCAGCCGCTATACAATGGCGGACGGCTGAAAGCGCAGCAGCGGGCAGCCATCAACGGCTATCAGGCCGCCCTCGCTGATTACCGGCAAGTGGTTCTCCGCTCGTTCGGCGACGTGGCCGATGGCCTTCAGGCGCTCTCCAACGACGAGGATCAATTCACTTCGCAAACCACTGCCGCGCAAACCGCCGCCGCAGCCCGCGAACTGGCCCGCCGCAGCTACTCGGTCGGCAATTCCGGCATCCTCGATGTGCTGGACGCTGAGCGTTTCACCGCACAGGCGCAACTGGGGCTGTCCCGGGCGAAAGCCCAAAGACTTTTGGATAGCGCCCGGCTCTACATGGCACTCGGTGGCACACCGCTCCCCATGGCTGAAGCGACTGCCTCCGCAGCCGCCAATGCTACCGAGGCGAATCGACCCTGACCTGATCATCATGACTCACCGGCAACCATGCGGCCGCTTCTAACTCTCGGCGTACACGACCGGATGCGCGCCGCCCTGCGCGGCGGTCCGGGCAAGGTGGACTGCTCGCTGGATCTGGACCGCTCGATGACGGCGGTCGAGGTGGCCGACGCCGGCTGGACCTGGGAGGGCACGCAATATCCCTGGCTGCAGAACTGCAAGGACAGGACCATTTACTACTGGAGTGGCACAGCCTTTCTCCCGGCTGCGCGTTTCACGACAGCGTTGCTCAAGCTCGTCCCGACGCAATGGGGGCCACAGACTTTTGAAATCGATGGCATCAAGATGTTGCCCACTGCGAAGGTCTCCCCCTATGAGGACGCAAAGCGGAAAGTGAGCCTGATTCACCCCCGCAGCAAAGTGATTCTGGACACCTGCGGCGGCCTCGGCTATTTCGCCGCCTGGTGTTTGGAGGGACAGGCCACGGAGGTACTTTCCTACGAGAAGAATCCGGACGTCATCTGGCTACGCAGCCTCAATCCCTGGTCGCCTGCAACGGGGCGCGGCCTGAAGCTGTTCCAGGCAGATATCGCCGAGCAGATCGCAATACTGCCGGACGCTTCGATCGACGCCGTCCTGCATGATCCACCCCGGTTCGGCATCGCCGGAGAACTGTACTCACAAGTCTTTTACGACCACCTGGCCCGGGTCCTCAAACGCAAAGGCAGGCTGTTTCACTACACCGGCACGCCGAACAAACTTACCAGCGGCCGCGACGTCCCTGCCGAGGTGGCGAGCCGCTTGCGGCGCTCCGGATTCGCCGCAGAGTTCAATGGCGATGGAGTGCTCGCGGTCAAGAAGTAACTCTCGCGTGGCGGATCTCGATAGCGCGCGTGGGCGGCGACAGAGTGAGCGTCACAGCTTGGCCCGATACTCGGTTTGCACCGGCCTGATCTTTTTGTCGGTGCCGAAGAACGCATGCTTCGACATGTCGGCCGAATACTTGCTCGCCTCCGGGTGGCGCCCCAGGGCTTCCGCGAGGGCTCGGATGTGATGAGGTCCGGCGCCGCAACAGATCCCGAGATAGCGGACACCGAGCTCGAAGGCTTCGCGCCCAAAGTCGCCCATTTCGGAGCGCGTGCAGACGAATGGATCCAGTCCGGTCGGAAACGCCCGCGCGTTATCGCAGCAGCGATCGGTCAACGACATGAAGGACGGCTGCTGGCGCGTCGTTCGGTAAGGAACCGGTAACGCCCCAACCACACATTGGACGGCGCGGCGGATTTTCTTGAGGATCGGCATCATGGTCGCCGGCCCGCGGTGGCAGTTGAGCCCGACCACGTCGGCGCCCGCGGCCTCCAGACGCTGGCAAGTCTCGACCGGGCTCCACCCCTCCCGCATCTGCTCTTCGCGATGCACTGAGAACGTCACGACGGCCGGCACCTTCGAATACTTCTTGATGGCCTCGAGCGCCAACAGCGCCTCGCCGCCCCAGGAGAATGTCTCGGCCACGATGTAATCGACACCGGCGTCGGCGGCCCATCCGACCTGTTCCGCGAAGATCCGCTCGACTTCCCTGAGCGCCTTGCTGTCCGCCGGATCGTAGATGTTGGTGTTGCAGATGTCGCCGGCGAACAGGGTGTTCGTCCGGCGCGCGACTCGCTTCGCGATCTTCAGCGCGGCGCGGTTCATCGGCACGAGCTCCTTCTCCCGGCCGATGACACGCAGCTTCTCGCGATGAACATAATAGGTCAGTGCCTGGGTGACGTCGGATCCGGCGCGCACGAAGTCCATGTGCAGCTGCTCGACCACTTCGGGGTGCTCGGCGAGCACGACCGGAACGAACGCTCCCGCCTGCAGATAGCCGCGGCGCTCGAGCTCGAAGACATAGCCCTCGGCGCAAATCACCGGCCCGGCGGCCAGGCGCTGCATCAGGCCGGGCTCTTTGCCGCGGTTTGCCGCCGGCCCAGCCCCATTTGTCGAATCGCTCAGAGTTGCGGATTTTGTCATCTGGGTCTCCTGAGGTTGGTGAAGCGCCGGCTGCTCAAGCACGCATCCGGTTACCGTTCGGATCGAAGGCCGCAGCGCCCTGACGCGTGGCTCTGTGGCGCTCGCCGATGATCTCGATCTCGAATCCCTCACTCGCCTCAGCCAGCGCAGCCGGGATGTAGCCCAGCGCGAGCGAGCGTTGCACACTGTGTCCGTATGCTCCGGAGGTCACCCAGCCGACGACTTTACCGTCGTGCCAGATGGGCTCGTCGCCGATGGCATCGGTATCGCCGGCCTCTACGGTAAACGCGGTGAGCCGCAGTGCGCCGCCTCCCTCCTTCTCTTCGAGCGCCGCTGCACGGCCGATGAAATCACCTTTCTTCAGGTCGACGAAGCGCCCGAGACCCGCCTCGTAGGGACCGTAGATCGGTCGGTATTCCCGCGCCCAGGTGCCGAAGCTCTTCTCGATTCGCATCGTATTCAAGGCGCGAGCACCGAAGGACTTCATGCCGTACGGCCGCCCGGCCGTGACGAGCAGATCGTGGAGGGCACGCTGATAGTCGCTGGTCACCCAGATCTCGTAACCGAGATCGCCAGTGAAGGAGATGCGCCCGACCAGCGCGGGGACCATGCCGATCTCCAGCCGTTTGAACGACAGAAACGGGAACGCTGCTGCGGACAAATCCTCGCGCACCAGACTCTGCAGCACAGCGCGTGACTCGGGCCCGGCGACCGACAACCCCACGTACTCCATCGCGCAGGGACGCAACGCAACTCCGGACGCCGGCAAGTGCCGCTCAAACCAGCGAAGATAGTAGGTTTCCGCGGCATAGGTGCCGATGAGAAACAGACGATCCGCCGCCACGCGGCACATCGTGAAGTCGCCGATGAGCTTGCCCCGCTCATTGAGCATCGGGGACAAAGCAATGCGCCCGACCCGCGGTACACGGTTGGTCATCATGCGCGACAGCCACTCTTCCATGCCGGGCCCCACGATCTCGAATTTCCCGTAGTTGGAAATCTCGAGCAGGCCGACCGCCTCTCGCACGGCCTTGCACTCGGCCGCGACGTACCCGTGCGCGCTCGAGCGGCGAAACGTCACCTCCTCTTGCGCTTGCGCGGCGCTTGGCGCGAACCACAACGGGTACTCGAGCCCGCAGTAGTCGCCAAACACCGCGTGCTCGTTTTGCAGCCGGTCATAAATCGGCGTGGTGCGCAATGGCCGGGCCGCGGGAAGCTCCTCATTCGGGAAGCGGATCCGGAAGCGCCGCGAGTAATTCTCGCGCACCTTGGCGTTGGTATAGGCGAGTGTCGTCCAGTCTCCGTAGCGGGACACGTCCATGCCCCAGACATCCGCGCCCGGATCGCCGTCCACCATCCAGTGGGACAGCGCAAGGCCCACCCCGCCCCCCTGGCTGAACCCGGCCATGACACCGCAGGCGACCCAGAAATTGCGAAGTCCTTTCACGGGCCCCACGAGCGGATTGCCGTCCGGTGCGAAAGTGAACGGACCGTTGACGACCTTCCTGATTCCCGCCTCACCCAGGGCGGGGAAATGCTCGAAGCCCACCGCGAGACTGGGCGCGATGCGCTCGAGGTCGTTGGGCAGCAGGTTCTGGCCGAAATCCCAGGGAGTCGTGACTTCGGACCAGGGCACACCGGCACGCTCGTAAGTGCCCATGAGCATGCCGCCGCGCTCCTCGCGCAGATAGATCTCGCCCTCGAAGTCGATGCAATGCAGCTGCTCCTTCTGGCCCTTTAGCGCCGGCAACTCCTCGGTGATCAGGTACTGGTGCTCCATGGCCAGAATCGGCAGCTCGAGGCCGACCATTCGACCGACTTCGCGCGCCCACAATCCGCCCGCATTCACGACATGCTCGGCGTGCACGTTACCGTGATCGGTGATCACGTCCCACGACCCATCGCTGCGCGGTTTGAGATCGACGACGCGTGTGTGCCGCACGATCTCGGCTCCGCCAATCTGCGCCGATTTCGCATAGGCGTGCGTGACCCCATAGGGATCGACATGACCCTCGATAGGATCGAACAGAGCGCCGACAAAATGCTTTCCGTCCATGAGAGGGAACAGCTTCGCGGCCTCCGCCACCGAAATGATCTCGAGATCCATGCCGAGATAGCGGCCGCGCGCCTTGGCCATCCGCAGCCAGTCCAGCCGCTCGCGAGTGCCGGCGAGCATGATCCCTCCCGTGATGTGCACCCCGCAGGACTGCCCCGAGATCCGCTCGATTTCCTCGTAGAGCTTGATCGTGTACTGCTGCAGCCTGGCGATGTTGGGATCGCCGTTGACAGTGTGCATGCCCCCGGCCGCGTGCCACGTGGAGCCTGATGTCAGCTCCTCGCGCTCGATCAACAGCACGTCTTTCCAACCCGCCTTCGTGAGGTGATACAGAACGCTGGCGCCCACGACGCCGCCGCCGATCACCACGACTCTCGCATCGCTCTTCATGTTTTCTCCGGCCGCAACGCCAATTGCGGCGACGGCTCACTCATTGGATACAGCCAGCTGCACGGCCGGCCCGGGGACCCCGGCGCGGCTGCCGAACCGCTCGATCAGCCAGGAACGGAATAAAGCAATGGCGGTGTCGCTCAGTCCTTCCGGATGAGTGATCAGGTAGTAGCCATAGCCGTCATCGAGCATGACCTCGAACGGCTTCACGAGCCGGCCCGCGCGGATCTCATCGCCGAAGAGGTTGGTGTCGACCAGCGCGATGCCCTGGCCGCTGAGCGCGTATTGCACAGCGAGCACCGCCGTGTCGAACACCAG
>JAQGOC010000360.1 GCA_028293805.1 Gammaproteobacteria bacterium | reverse complement strand
CGCACAGCCCGTGCTGGACAAGTTGGACGAGCTTGCGAAGGTCCACGAGACCGCGATCTTCGCAGGTTTCGACACGGAGGATCTGCAGAGGCTGGACGCGCTGCTCGATGCGATAGTCCGCAACTTGGCGGACTTCCGCAACCACCGGGCAGCAGCGCCCCGCCTTCCCGACAAGCCCCGCCTTGCCGAAGAATAGAATAGTTGTCCTGATCCGGCGCGCAGCGCCGGCATCTCGTCGGGGGTCGCGCCTTGCGCGATCCCCCAGGACAGTTGGCCGCAGGCCATGAGAAGTGGTCAGTGCAGAGCCAGGACTTCGTTCTTGGTGAGGCTCGTCGTCAGCTTGCCACCGGACATCGAAAGGGTCGAGGCAGGAACTGTCACCAGCTTGCCCTCGATAATGATCTGAGCGGAACCATCGGGGCCTACTCGGTACACGGGAGCCAGGCGCGCGCCATTGGCGGCAACCAGCATGCTGCCCTTGACGGGGCTATCTGCTACAGCTCCGGTCGACACCGCGCACAAGGCCACAGACACCGTAACGAGCAGCGACACAACAACCGACGACCTCTTCACGTTTTCTCCTTAGGGCCCACAGGCCGTTTCATCCAGTCTCTATACTAAGGAAGCTTATTGTTGCCTGGGCAGGTTGTCAAGAACGTCGCCTGTGAGGCGGTGCACAGAAATGGCAACGTGGGGGTCAGCCGGCCTGGCCGGCGATGCTGTGTCCACCATCCACGGTGAGACAGGCGCCGGTGGTGAAGGAAGCAAGATCGCTCACCAGGTACAACACCGCCCCTGCGATCTCGGGCGGCTCGCCAGCGCGTCCCAGAGGCAGAGCGCGGTCGGCGTGGCGCTTGAACTCCCCGGACCTGGACCAGGCCTTGGTCGCATCAGTGTGAAAGGGCCCGGGCATGACGGTGTTGACGCGGACTTTCGGTCCGAATTCCTTGGCAAAAGTAGCGGTGAGTAAATTCACGCCCGCCTTCGCGGCGGCGTAAGGCGCGAAGCCGGGCTCGGGTCGAAGCGAGCCGCTCGAGGAGATGTTGACGATGGACCCGTTCATTCTCAGCATCTGAGTGCCAAACAGTGCCGAGAGCCGAAAGACCGCCCTCAGGTTGACTGCAACGATCTTGTCAAACAGCGCTTCGGTTGTTTCCAACGATGACGGCGCGACAGGCGACATCCCAGCGTTGTTGACGAGTATGTGAGCGCCACCCCACCGCTCTGCAACTTCCGCGTAAAGCCGATCGCAGTCCTCCCAGCGCCCGGCGTTGAAGGTGTGCGAAGACGCGCGCCCGCCCGCAGCGACGAGTTCCTCGACGACCTTGGCACAAGCTTCGAGCTTCCGGCTCGCGATCGCAACAGTCGCCCCCGCGCGCGACAGGCCGCGTGCGATCTCCAGTCCAAGACCTCGGCTTCCACCCGTGACGACCGCTACCTTTCCGGTCAGATCTATCGCGTTCACGTTACTTTTGCGTCTCGCGCCACGGCTCACCCAGCAAATGCGCGTAGCGGGCGAGCGCTGCATCGCGCCGGGTCGGAATGTGCTCAGTCGGGAAAGGACCCGGGGCGGGCTTTGCGCCGCGCAACAGCGCCTTCGCGACCTGCACCTTGTGCACGTCAGTCGGCCCGTCGGCAACTGCGAGCATCGGCGCACCCATGTACATCGTAGCGAGTGGCATGTCACGCGATGTGCCAAGCGCTCCATGCAGGTGAACCGCGCGTTGCGCGATGTCATGGAAGACTTTCGCCATTGCCACTTTGCACATCCCGATATGCATGCGCGCTGTGCCATGCGGCTCATTGTCGATAATCCATGCGGTCTTGAGCACGAGCAGCCGAAACTGCTCGAGCTCAATCGCCGAATCGGCGATCATGCCTTGAACAAATTGATGGTCGCCCAGCAGCCGGCCCTGCGTTCGCCGGGAGACGGCGCGCTCGAGCATCATCTCCAACGCGCGGTTACACTGACCGACGACACGCATCGCGTGGTGGATCCGACCGCCACCGAGCCGTGCCTGTGCGACCTTGAAGCCCTGCCCCGGAGCGCCCAACATCGAATCCAATGGCACGCGCACCCCGTCATAACGGATATGCGCATGGATACCGTGCTCCTCGGATTCGTTCATCCCGGCGACGTTGCGTTTGATAGTGATCCCCGGCGTTTCCGCAGGTACGATCAACATCGACATGCGCTCATGGGGCGGGGAATCCGGATTGGTCACCGCCATCACTATGAGGAAAGCAGCGTAACGCGCGTTGGACGAGTACCACTTCTCGCCCTCGATTACCCATTGCTCGCCGTCGCGCCACGCCTTGCACGTGAACTCCTTCGGATCGGCACCAGCCTGCGGCTCGGTCATGGAAAAGGTCGAGACGATCTCGCCATCAAGCAGAGGTTGCAGATAGCGCGCCTTCTGCTCCTCCGTCCCAAACATCGCCAGGATTTCGGCATTGCCGGTATCGGGGGCGGCGGAGCCGAACACAGTCGGCGCCCAGTGAGAACGCCCGAGGAGCTCGTTCATCAGCGCCAGCTTGAGCTGCCCGTAACCTTTCCCGCCGAGACTGGGACTCAGATGACAAGCCCACAATCCGCGCGCCCTCACCTGCTGTTGCAGTGGCCTGAGCAACGCACGCGCCTTGGTGTCCTTGACGTCATAGGGCGCGCCATCGGTCGGAAACAGCAGATCCAGCGGCTCGACCTCCTCGCGCACGAACTGGTGCATCCAATCGAGCTTTTCCTGGAATTCGGCGTCGATTCTAAAATCCACTGTTCACCCCGCTATGAAAGTCAGCCAGCAATGACCTGCGTCGACTTGGCCATCAGCCACACGGCATAGGCATGCACCTTCTGACCGATCTCGGCGGGTATTTGGCCCGCCTTGGAACGCGCATAGGTTCCCTCGAGAAGGCAGGCGAGCTTGTAGCAGGCCAGCGCGAAGAACCAAGGCAGATCGCCCATGTCGCGCCCGGTGATCCCGCCATAGAGCTGCACGAGCTCGGCGCGTGACAAGAAACCCTCCCACGGAGCGACCAATGGCTGCTTGCCCTCCGGATCACCTTTTTCCCACCAGCTGCCAAGCACCCAGCCCAGATCCAACACCGGGTCACCCAGTGTAGTCAGCTCCCAGTCGACCACGCCGGAAATCCTTGGCGCGCGCAGCGAAAACATTACGTTGGCAAACTGCAAATCGCCGTGCGTGATGCCGATGCGCCGGTCGCGCGGAAGATTGTCGGAGAGCCACTGGCCAACCTCATCGATATGCGGCAATGCGTGCTCGCCGTAATTGGGCATCGTGCGATAGCCATCGAGCTGCGAGCGCCAGCGCGAGACCTGCCGCTCATGCCAGTCATCCGGCTTGCCCAGTCCGTCGAGGCCGACAGCCTTGGGATCCACTGCAGCCAGTGCCGCGGCCGCCTTCACCAGCTCCTCTCCCATTGCACGTCGCCAGGCGATATCGGTCGCATACTGACCGGGAAGCTGGCCGCTCGGCGCGAAACCCTCCAGTGGCTCCATGAGATAGAAGCACGCACCGATGACTGATGCGTCTTCGCATACCGAGTAGAACCTGGGATGAGGAACATCGGTTCCGGCAAGCGCCTTCAACACGCGCGCCTCGCGCAACATCGTCTCGTTGCTGTTGGGACGCAGGTGCTTCGACGGGCGGCGTAGCACGAAGGACTCACCGCCTCGCTCGACGAGGAACACGTTATTCTGTATTCCCCCCTTCAGCTTACGCACGCTGGTCACCGGCCCCGAGCCTGGAGCGTCGTGGGTGGCGAGCCATGCGTTCACCCGGGGCCAGTCAATCAGCCCCCCAAAGTCTTCAATGGCAGTGCGCCCTTCATCTTCAGACATCCTCTTTCCCCCTGGATGTTGGGTCCGCGCGCCGGACGCGACGGATTAGCTTCGTCGCCTCGCCGTTCCGGTGCAACCTGAAAAGTGTTGCGGGCGGGACGCACTAGTGAGATCAGGACAAGGCTCGCAACGCCGCCAGTCGGCATCACTGTTGACTACACTTGGACCGCGAGCTAGCTTGCCTGATGGCCGGCACGAAAGATGAGCTTGCGTGGCGCCCAGGTGACGAGTGCCACAGGGGGCCGGTGATCTGAAGCAGCCAGACATTCTTCTCACCGATCAGGTCGCCGTCATCACGGGTGGTGGTGGCGGCATCGGCAGAGCGATTGCACTCGCCTGCGCGTC
>JAQGOC010000331.1 GCA_028293805.1 Gammaproteobacteria bacterium | reverse complement strand
CTTCTGCTCGCCGAAGTGCGGCCAAGACCTCTTGCGCCTTGATCGCCGCAATCGGCCGGGTACCCAGGTATGGGAACAGGTAGCTATTCAGCCGCGTGCCGAGAATTTCCATCGTCTCGGCCGCGAGCCTGTTGCTCTGTAGTTTGAGCCATTCGAGCGCAATGGCCTCGAAGGTATCACCCTGAGCAGCGCGCTCTGCCTGGCGCTTCGCGCTCGGATCTACTTCGTCGGCTATAAGCTTTCGCGCGTCATCGCGCTTCTCCCGCGCCCGCTTCAGGGACACGTCGGGGTATGCGCCCAGCGTCAGCAGCCTTTCTACCCCACTCAGTCGATATCGGAGGCGCCACAAGCGCCCACCCGAGGGGGTCACGAGCATGAACAGGCCCCGCTCATCGAAGAGCTTATAGGGCCTTTTCTTCGGCCTGGATGCGCGAATTCGGGCCTCATTCAGGGTAGGCATAGGGGTATCTGATGACGCCGGCGCCACGTACCCCTGCCATGTACCCCTGCCGGTGCTATGCTGTCAACCGACAGCTCGGGACATCACAGGTCCAGATTCGCGAGGATTTGCAATGTTTTCGTGACGTCGTGAGACTTCGCGGGACGTCACTGAACAGGTCATTGGAGGCTAGGGTCGGAATCGAACCGGCGTAGACGGCTTTGCAGGCCGCTGCATGACCACTCTGCCACCTAGCCTCGCGAGGAGTAACGGTCGCTCCGTCACGACTTTTCGCGAAATCGACGCCCCCCGCGTGGTACTGACGGCGGGGCTAACGGATCGAAAATGATGCCTGCTGATGTGGAGCGGGAACCGAGCTTTGATCCCGCGACCTCGACAAGATCGGACACCATCCGCAGCAGGCCGCTGATAATACAGGAAATTGCGCTTTTGGCCAGCCCGATGCGTCGCTTGCGCGATGACCGCGGTCTGGCCAAAGTCTGAGCGGCCAGGACGCTGCACGCAGAGGCCAACCCGTACGCGGTTTCGTTCGGTACCTTCCCGGCGTTTTCCGCCGCTCTCGATCCTCTAGCTAGCCTATCCTCGCCAAGCGCTTGTGCGACATGTCACTCGACGCGGCACAATCCGCATCACTACCCTACACGCGCGAGCTGGAGTATTCACGAATGAGCGGAGCGCCCATTTCCTTCGAAGTGAGTGAATTGGAGCAAGCCGCCGAGGTTGTGCGCCGCGTACTGCCTCCCACGCCGCAGTACGCATGGCCGAAGCTCAGCTGCAGAGCCGGTTGCACCGTTTGGGTAAAGCACGAAAACCATACGCCGACCGGCGCCTTCAAGGTCCGGGGCGGCCTCGTCTACCTGGATCGCCTGATCCGCGCGGAACCGAAGGTTCCGGGTGTCATCTCAGCGACGCGCGGCAATCACGGTCAATCCCTTTCATTCGCCGCCGCACGGGTCGGCATTCCCGCAACCATCTATGTGCCTCATGGCAACTCTCCGGACCAGAACACCTCGATAGCAGCCTTTGGAGCCACGGTCGTCGAATTTGGCAAAGACTTTGACGAGGCAAAGCACGAGGCTCATCGTGTAGCGGCAGCACGGCGTTTGCACTTTGTGCCGTCATTCCACCGCGACCTCGTGGCCGGGGTTGCCAGTTACGCGCTCGAATTCTTTCGCGCGGTACCCGATCTCGACACGGTGTATGTCGGGATCGGGATGGGCTCGGGGATCTGTGGGCTCATTACCGTGCGCGACCTGCTGGGCCTGAAAACAGAAATTGTCGGTGTGAGCGCAGCCAAGGCGCCGGCTTCGGCTCTGTCCTTCAGGGCCGGTCGGCCGATACCGACGCCATCGGCGCTGACCTTCGCCGACGGATTGGCGACACGTGAGCCGCATTCAGATGCTATCGAGACGATCTGCCGCGGCGCTGCACGTGTGGTGGAAGTTGGTGAAGACAGCATTGCCGATGCCATCCGGATCTATTTCGACGACACACACCAGATCGCCGAAGGCGCCGGCGCAGCTCCGCTTGCCGCGGTATTGCAGGAGAAAGAACGATTGGCGAAGAGGAACGTCGGTGTGATCCTGACCGGCGGTAACATTGAACGCGCACGTCTCCTGCAGGTCCTGAGCGGCGTCACGCCAAGCGTGAGCTAGCCTTGCACTTTTTTGCACATTCAATTCGCGACACTGAATGTGGATCGCCTGAATCGCGCGGCGGACCGCGAGGCGCGCAGTCCGTCCGTCACCTGTTTGCCACAAAACCGACACGCGCCGTAAACGCGCCGGAAAACTAGCAGGCCGAAACTCCCCCTGCCGGCACTCGTATTGGCTGGCAAGTCTACCTCTTCATAATTTCACCACTGGGGAGTGGCGACCCATGAGAAAATCAGGATCGGGACGGCTGCGCGCAGTAGCCGCAGGAATAGCACTTGCGGCGGCAACGCTACCGTGTGCTCAACAAGCCAGGGCCGAGGATGAAGCGCGGAGTGCGACGGCAACGCCGATCAAGCACGTCATCATCATCATCGGCGAGAATCACACGTTCGATAATCTCTTCGGCACCTACAAGCCGAAGGCCGGCCAGAAGATCGCGAATCTGCTCAGCAGGAAAATCGTGCGTGAGGATGGCTCGCCGGGCTCAAAGTTCGACAGCGCCGAGCAGTTGATTGGCCTGGACACCGACAAGTACCACGCCGAGACCGTCTCGACAGGCGAGTACGCGACCCTGCCGCAGCCGTACACGACTTACGGTATCGGTTTGCCCCAGGGTGTACCCGACACGCGCTTCCCCACGGATCTCGCCAACGGCCCGTACCAGATCAGCAAGTACGTGCCCTACGCCGCTTACACCGGTGACCCAGTCCATCGCTTCTTCCAGATGTGGCAGGATTTCGATGGCGGCAAATTGGACAAGTTCGTCTGGGTCGAGGAAACCATCGGCACCGGATCGAATGGCGCCCCGCCCCCGGCAGGCGGATTCAATCCCATGGAGGGCGCGATTTCGATGGGGTTCTACAATATGAACCCCTACAAGGATGCCTCCGGAGTCGCCCACACCGGCGATGCTGCGATCTTCAAATCGCTCGCCGACCAATACGCGATCAGCGACAACTATCACCAGGCCATCATGGGCGGCACGGGCGCCAATTTCCAGGCGATCGTGTCGGGTGATGCGGCGTTCTTCACCAATACCAACCTCGATGGCACCCCAGCCGTCCCGTTCAGCAACCAGATCGAGAATCCGGATCCGGTCCCCGGCACGAACAACTACTTCACCCAGGACGGCTACGGCGGCGGCTCCTATGTCAATTGCGCGGACTCCTCGCAGCCGGGCGTCGCTTCGGTGAAAGCACAGCTGTCCCGCCTGGGCGTGTGGCACAGCAATTGCGCGCAGGATCATTACTATCTGGTCAACAACTACAACCTGTTCTGGGACCAGACGAGCAGCAATCCGCGAGCCCTCGGACCGACCTCGTTTACCTTGCCGCCGCAAAGCAACCGCACGATCGCGGATGTCATGACGGCGCATGGCGTATCCTGGAAGTATTACAGCGGCGACCGCGGTGACGATGCAACCGTGTTTGCGAAGTCGGTCGATGGAGTGCCGCTGCTGTTCCATTCCTATTGTGGCATCTGCGATCCGCTGACGGCTTATTCGAGCATCATGAAGAACCCGTCGGAAGAAGCGAAGCTCCAGAGTTACGGGGCATTCCTGCACGATGTGCACAGTGGCACACTGCCGGCGGTGTCGTTCGTGCGTCCGTTCGAGTCCTTGGCGGGACATCCGGCGGATTCGACCACCGATCTGTACGAACTGTTTCTCCAGGACCTGATCAAGCAGGTGAAGAGCAATCCCGCGCTGTGGGCATCGACGGCGATCTTCATTACGACGGATGAAGGCGGCGGCTACTACGACTCAGGCTACATCCAGCCGCTCGACTTCTTCGGAGACGGCACCCGCATTCCGCTCATTGCAGTCTCTGCGTATGCGAAACAGGGTTACGTCGATCACACGTATTACGATCACGTCTCGCTGTTGAAGTTCATCGAGAAGAACTGGGACTTGCCAACCATCTCGGGCCGCAGCCGCGATAATCTGCCGAACCCGGTCGCGGACCGGAACGGCAACGCCTACGAGCCGCGCAACGGTCCGGCCATCGGCGATCTCATGAACCTGTTTACCTTCGGTCGGAGTGACGACGGACGCGATTGATCCTTGACCCTGCTTACGGGCTGCGTCTTGCAAGACGCAGCCCGTATTGGCTGTTGAACAAGCCCGGGCTCAGCGCACGACGAGGCGCCAGAGAGATGTCACCTCGGCTGCTCGTGCCGCGTGGAGCGGGTCAGACTCATCGGACACCCGGGGATGCTTCGGCCGCACATCGCTTCGATCCACGACCTTCAACCCTGCCGCGTCGAACGCAGCGAGCAGCTCGGACCTCGGCCGCAGGCCCAGGTGCTCCGCGAGATCCGAAAGAATCAGCCACCCCTCGCCCCCTTGCTCCAAGTGCGCGGGCAACGCGCCCAGGAATCCGCGCAGCATGCAACTTTCGGGATCGTAGATCCCACGCTCGATGGGAGAGCTCGGCCGCGCGGGAATCCAGGGTGGGTTGCAGACCACCAGCCCAGCTCGCCCTTCGGGAAACAGATCCGCCTCCACGACTTCCACTTGCTCACTCAACCCGAGACGACTGAGGTTCTCGCGAGCGCACGCCAGCGCACGGGCATCCTGGTCGGTGGCGACCACCCGCCTGATGCCGCGCCGTGCGAGCACGGCGGCCAGCACGCCCGTGCCGGTGCCGATGTCGAAGGCCAGGCTGGATGAAGACCCGAAATCCGGCAGAGACGCCATAGCGACCAGATCAATGTATTCCCGACGAATCGGTGCAAACACCCCGTAATGGGGATGGATTCGCCCCTTGATCGCCGCTATTTCTATCCCCTTGGTGCGCCACTCGTGCGCGCCGATGAGGCCCAGCAACCCTCGCAATGACATGACCGAGGGCCCCTCTCCGGGGCCGTAGACTTCCACGCAGGCTTGCCGGATGTCGGGCGCACGTCGCAACGGAATGCGGTAGTCCTCGTCGAGCGGCACCAGCAGGCTGCCCAACGTCCGCGCGCGCTGTGACTGGGATTGACGATGGGCATGGAAGGCTTCGGCAGCCGCTATGGGCTTCGAGGACGCGAACGCCTGTTTCGGCTGGCGGTCGGCGCGACTCGCCAACGCAACCAGCATCTGGCGCGCGTTCTGGAAGTCCCCTCGCCACAGCAGCGAAGTGCCCTGGCAGGCAAGGCCATATGCATCATCCGCAGTGATGTAGTCATCGACGATGACCACGCGCTTGGCAGGTGGCGCGCTGCTTTCAGAGTGCCAGCGCGCTGAACGTGCCTCGCCACCCTCAGTCCAATGAACCATCGGGTGCGGATCAATACCAGAGCTCCGTGAAATTTTTGTCATCTCCGCGCGTCTTGTGCGACAGGTGTTCTTGGCGTTCGCGACGAGCTTCCAGCCTCAACTTATGGCCTCACGGCGATGCGGGACATCATACGTCACGGCCCCGCGACCATTCGCCGGGCGACCTGAATCCCGAGTGATCACGCTCCCACTGGTGCGCGCGCCGGTGGCGCTGTATTGTTTTCCAGTGAGTCAAGACTCGACAAGATCCGTATTCCCGCCGAATTGGGGTGGCCTGCCGCTTCTGGCGGCGACACGGATCAAAATATGACCGAACAGGACGGCACGGTCTTTCTGATCGACGACGATGCAGGAGTACGCGACTCCCTCGGCCTGCTCCTTTCGCTCAAGGGTATTCGCACCCAGCTATTCGCCAGCGCCGAGTCGTTCATCAGTGCCTATCGCCCGGATTGGCATGGCTGCGTCCTCACGGATCTGCGGATGCCCGGGATGTCCGGGCTAGAGCTGCAATCGGCTCTGCAGCAGCGGCAAATCGACTTGCCAGTCGTCGTCCTGACAGCGCACGGCGACGTCGCGGCGACACGTACAGCGCTCAAGAATGGCGCACTCGACTTCCTCGAGAAGCCTATCGAGGACGACATCCTGCTGGAGGTACTGCAGAACGCGTTGCGTCTCCATGGCGAGCGACGCGTTTCGGCTAACCAGCGCACCGCAGTGTCGGGACGCTTCGCACGCTTGACGGCCCGCGAACGGGAAATTCTCACGCTGCTCACAGCCGGTCAGCAAAACGTCGACATCGCAGCGCAACTTGGAATAAGCCCGCGCACTGTCGAAGTCCATAAGGCGCGCATCATGGAAAAGCTCGATTGCCGGACCCTTGCGGACCTGATCCGTTTCAGCCTGACCACGGAGTAACGGCCGTGCCAGCCCGTACGGGCTGGCCCGCATTCTGCTGGGCCGTTCCCGCTTTTAAGCTGTGCTCAACCAAAGAGCGCACAGCGCCAAAGCGGCATCATGATACTCAACGGCTCGTCGAGCTCAGATTTGCCCGCGCAGAACAATGGACGCACTCACCGCGTCTTTCTCATCGATTCGCACACGATTCTCCGGGATGCCGTGCGGTTGATGATCGAGGCTGACGACGCCTTCGATGTGGTCGGGGAAGCAGGAACGGTGGCTGGCGCATTGCCTCTCATCGATGTGCTGGAGCCGGATGTGGTGGTGACCGACATCCCGATGCCTCACGTGTTGGGCATACAGCTCATTTCCGCGCTTCGCGCGTGCCGTCCGCAACTGGCCATTCTCGTACTCACGACGATCCGGACCCCCGACCGCGTCGCGGCGGCTCTGAACGCCGGAGCTCAGGGGTACATCCTCAAGGAGTGCAGACGCGCGGAGCTGCTGGTGGCACTCAGCGAGGTTGCTGCAGGCCGGAGATACATGAGCAAGGGTGCCTGTACACCGAACCGGGACAGCACCGCTTGCGAATCCTCGCCGAGTGGGAGCACCACCCCAGCGAATCTCACACCGCGTCAACGCGAGGTACTGCGGTCCGTCGCGCTCGGCTACGGCAATAAGGAAATCGCGCACATGCTCGGGGTGACCGCGAAGGCCGTGCAGAAGCATCGAGACCGGCTCCGCTCTGTCTTGAACGTGCAGAGCACCGCAGGATTGACCATGTACGCCGTGCGTGAGGGCCTCGTTTCCGGTCTGCGCACCATTGATGCTCCGCCGACACCCTCCGTGATTCCGGTCAGTCGGGCCCGGTTGCGACCTGATCGAAACTCCGCGTAAAAAATCAGGGTAAGTGGCCCGCCTTTGGGGTCCCGATTGACCGCACACCGGGCATTTTGACGTGGACTCTCTTCCATGCCCGCACAGGGTGTCGACTCGCTTGACCCAAAGGGGCCGTTCGCGAGGAGGCCCATGCGGAAGGCGACTGCGTGAATTTGCAGTCACCGCGGTGGGACGGAGTGCCCGCCCCGGATGCCTTGTACAGGCGAAGCAGACTTCCAGATCATTCATGCGTAATATGGCGGAAAATCGCATAAAGCCGAGGAGGACAGTTGGGGGAACCGCTGTGTGCCACAACGGCGACTGGATGGCTGAGGCTGCTGCTGGTCCTGCTGGCCACTGTAGCGCCAATGCGTCTGCCGGCCGCGGACACGGCGAATGACTCTTCACTGTTGGTCTTCCCGAGCGCTCAAGGTACGCGGGCTGTCAGCTCAGACCGGCCGGCCGACCTCGACACACACGGGGAAGCCTTCGCCGATGTCCTCTATACCCTCACGGACGGCCGTCTCCGGTTTCTCGTCGAAGCCGAGGTTTCGACCGAGAACGCCGAGCTCGATCGCTTCCAGCTGGGTTGGGAGCCTGTCCCGGAATCATACATTTGGCTGGGTAAATTTCACGAACCCTCGAGCTACTGGAACTTTGAACGAGACCACGGTCATTATCTGCAGACAGCGATCTCGACTCCGGCAATCGAGACGCCGGCAGGTGACCGCGCGGGGCACGATACCGGCGTATTGCCGGAAAATGTCACCGGCCTTCTCCTGGACTCGAGTCACTCGGTCGGCGGCTCGGCCACAGTGCAAGTTTCGTTCAGCCTCGGCGTGGCGGCGAACCCCATCCTGAGCAATGATCGCTCTTATTGGATCCAGCCGATCAGTGGCGGCCGTCACCGCATCGGCTGGAACGCCCGCCTCGCGCTGCTGCAGGATTACCCGCGCAGCAGCAGTTTCGGACTGCTCGCCTCGGAGCACATCCTCGATACGGGGCAGCTGGCGAATGCGGGCTCACTCGATGCCCGCAGCGTCGATGAAATGATATACGGTGCATTCGGGGACGGTGACTGGGGGCCGTGGAGCGTTCATGCCACGCTCTATCACATTGACTTCAATCTGCGCGACTCGACTAGCCCCCGAACGCAAAGCGTGGTCGCGGGATACGCTCAGCTCGAGCGTCGCTTCGGCGGCCGATATACGGCGTACGGCCGCCTCGAAAGGTCGGCGGATGCCGAAAATGCCGACTATATCCGTGCGCTGCGCCCGCGTTTCGAGATCCGCCGCTCACTACTCGGGATGCGTTGGGATTATACCCGGCACCAGGCGGTCACCATAGAAATGGCACGTGCCGCGACCTCTAACAATCAATTCACCAACATCAGTCTGCAGTGGAGCGCACTCATCCAATAACCGCTCGATCGACTGGCGCCGGCGGCGGCGCAACCGGGCAATGGCCGGGTTTGCCGGGCGAATATCGGCAGCGCGAGAACAAGAACAATGCAACTGTCGCACTCACCGCCACCAGGCGGCACTTTGCCGTGAAGCGCACGCGATGGCTCCTCATCATTGTCTGGATGGCCATCGGCACGTCTGCCGCGCACGCCGACTCCGTCGTCCTGATCGTTGGTGCGTCGAGCCCGATTCAACAGCTCAGTTCCGTGGAGCTGCGCAAGGTATTCATGGGGTTTGACGTCGTCTCCGCCGGCATGTCGCTGCGCGCCGCGCGCAACCGGAGTGATCCTCGTCTGGAGCAGATCTTCTTCCAGAACATCGTGGACTTGTCGGAGCTGGTCTACGAACGCCAGCTTTTGGCGCGAAAAGTGCTGCAGGCATCCGCTTTGCCCCTGGAGTTCCTCGACGACAGCCGCCTGCTTGACGCAGTCGCCCGCGATCCAAGAATCGTGAGTTACACGTGGGCGACATCAGCCGCGAAACGCTCGGACGTGCGCATCCTGCGCCTGCTATGGCACGACTGAACCTGAGCCTCGAACAACGCGCCGTGCTGGGGGTGGCGCTCATCCACCTGCTGGTACTGCCCATGGTCGGCGGACTATTGCTGGTCGTAGCACAGGAAACCCTGACCAGCAGCTTCGTGCAGCGCGTGCGCACCGTTGCCAGAGGAGTCGCGGATGCAATCGAGATCCCGTCCGTTCTGGATGACGCGAAGCAGACGGGCAACTTGCTCGATTCAGTTATTTTGACGGGCGAAGGCGTGTATGCCGAGCTGCTCGACAACGGCCGCCGCACTGTCAGTGCGCTGAATCGCCCGACCGTTGCTTACACGGGCGTCCAGGATTTGCATTTCTTCGAGCATTCCGCCAGCGCCTATTTCATCGTCCTGCCAATCAACACTCCGGGGCACAGCGCCGAGGTGCGGCTGGCTTTCGACAAGCGCGCCACACTGGATAACATCGCCCGCATTCGCTGGAACAGCGTGAAAGTGCTCCTCGCCTATGCCGCCCTGTCGCTCGCCCTGACGGTCGCTTTTGTGCGTCATCTGACTCGCCCCCTCGCCAGGCTGCGGCTCTCGGCGCGACAAGTCGCTTCCGGCGATTACGAGCGCCGTCTGTCAGCCGACACCGGCATCCCCGAAGTGCGGGATCTCGCCGCCGATCTGGAGACGATGCGCTGCGAACTGGTCGGAGTCACCGCGAAATTGCGGGCTGAGATGGCAGAACGCCAGAAGGTGGAGGCCCAGCGCCAGGCGCTGGAGATGGAGCTGCGCCGCCGCCAGCGGCTGGAAACGATAGGCAGGCTGGCGGGCGGCGTAGCTCACGAGATCAACAATTCGCTCGTGCCCATTCTGGTGTTCGCCCAAGTCGTCTTTGATGCCCTGCCAGCGGATAGTCCTTCTCGTGAGCACGTGACGGGCATCCTGCGATCGGCGCGCCGCAGTAAGGAAGTGATCAAGAAGATGCTGACGTTCAGTCGCCAGCTCGATCTGGGCAAGCTCGAACTGCTCCATCTCAGCGAGCCGGTGGACGAGGTTGTCCGCCTGTTCAGCACATTGGCTCCGCCGGGGATTACCGTAGCCAAACGGATCGAGGCAGGGTGCCCGCCGATCATGGCGGATGCGACTCTGATCAACCTGCTGATGATGAATCTCTGCACCAACGCCCTGCAGGCGATGCACTCAACCGGCGGCGCCTTGACAGTGACGTTGAGCCGGCGCGCGGTCCCTGACTCAGGTTCCGGGGAAGAGCTCAGGGGTGCCTACCTGGATCTGGGTATCCGGGACACGGGGCACGGCATGGACGCGGCCACGGCAGAGCGCATTTTTGAGCCATTTTTCACGACCCGAGAGCCGGGCGAAGGCACCGGATTGGGACTGGCCGTGGTCCACGGCATTGCCGAGAGCCTGGGCGCGGTTGTGCTGGTCGACTCCAGCCCGGGAGCCGGCACGGAGTTCAAGGTATTGTTTCCCATACCGTGACTGACTCGAGGGGGGCTTTCGCCGCCCTCTTCGGCCCGGGCGCGGCCTAACGCCCCAGGTCCCCAAAGTCGAGTGCCCTACACGGATTCTCACCAAGCACGCGCCAAAATCATTGTCTGCCCAACGCCTGCCGCGACCGTTCCTCTATTTGCGCGTGCGCAATCGCTCGGCTTGCATCGCGGCGGGTTCTGCACGCCCCACGCGAGTCGTCGGCAGTCCCCTCGCCCGTCGCGAATTGCGTAGGGAATGCGCTTTCATCAGCAGCGCAACCGCCATCCACAAGCAGATGACGGCAATTGGAATCGCGACGACGTGCGGCCACAACACCGCGACCACTGCGATGGTGAGCAGGAGGATGCCGACGATCGCAACCAATCGCGCTTCTGTCGCCGCGAGAACACGCTGCTCGGTGAGCGCGGCTCCGACGGTACGGCCCAGTCGCAACGCTCCGGCGGCAGCACGTGACGCGCTGCCACTTTGGCCACTCATGCCGGGCACCTCGCGATGCAGTCTGCCGTCGCTGCGATCGTGTGGCTGGCGGTGCTCGCCGATGCGGGCGAATCTCCCGCGGCGCCGCGCACACAGAACGATCTCGGTCGAGTATTCGAGATCCTCGAAATACCTGCGCTCCATCGCCGCGGCGAACGCCTCGTTCTCGATGACCGCGTCCAGCTCGTAGTTTCCAATCCAGCTCGCAATGTTCAGATTACTCGAGCCGACACGCGCCCAGCGGCCGTCCGCAACCGCGGTCTTCGCGTGCAGCATCGAGCCCTTCCATTGGAACACGCGGATACCAGCCTCGAGCAGCGGACGGAAGCCAGCTTGCGAGAGCGGACGCAGGATCGGAATGTCGCTAGCGCCGGGCACGAGCAGGCGCACGTCTACGCCATCAAGCGCTGCCGCCCGAAGGGCCTGTACGTACGGCGGCACGCCAGCGAAATACGCATCCGTGAGCCACAGTGTCCGGCGGGCAGCGGCAGCGATGAGTTGGTCGAGACGAAAGATGCCGGTAGTACCCGGCGCGTTCGCCACAATTCTCAGCGAGACATCGCCAGCGGATTCGATTGCCTCGCGGGAGGCGAGTTCCTCGACTGGAATCGGAGTGCCGATCGCCGCCCACACTTTCGCGAACGCGCGCTCGACGTCACACAACCCGGGCCCTCGAATCTCGACACCGGTATCACGCCACGGCTCGGTGCCCTTCGCGGCATCGCCCGTCCACATATCGCCCACGCACAGCCCGGTAACGAAGCCGATGCGACTATCGACCGCGAGCATCTTGCGATGATCGCGATGCAGCACATCGAGCGGGCTCGCGAAGCGCAGTCGGTTGAAGCAGCGCACTTCCACGCCGGCATCCGAGAGCCGGCGCCAGAACTGGCCAGATGCTTTCCCGAACGCGCCCACCCAATCGTAGATGAGCCGAACGCGTACTCCGGCGCGAGCACGCAAAGCGAGTGCTTCGGCGAACTCTTCGCCGGTGCGGTCTTCAACGATGAAGTAATTTTCGAAGTAAATACTGTGTTGGGCGTGACGAATGGCCTCCAGCCACGCCGGATAATTTTCCGCCGCATCCTTCAGCAAGCGCACGCCGTTCCCAGCGATGAGCGGAGCTCCAGCCGCCCGCGTAAACGCACGATCCAGCAATGTGCCGTCGCGCGAATCCCGCGCGGTGGGGAGAGCCAACCCGGCACTTTCGGTCGACGCCACGAATCGATCTCCCTGCGGCTTCGGTGACGCTTGAACGTCTGGGTGCGGCAACAGTGAGCGATGAGAGAGTCTACACGAGCGCCCAGGATGACTCCCGCTGCGGCCGGTTTCCAGTCCCTTCGACCTCCGTAAACGCAGCGACTACGCCGTGGGTATGGTGTGTTTTCGCCGAAAGGCGCCATCTGCGCAGCCCGAGCAGCACAAGCTCTGCCGAGCTTGGCGCTGATTCACGACGCGGGCCGCACTCCGCTGGAGATGATGAACACCCGCCCCGAATGATGTCCGTGGACTGCGCTCCATGCGGAGGTAATCAGAAAATCGACGGTGCCGTCCGCGTCGACGTCACCCATTCCGACTGCATCGAAACCAAGAGTCTCTCCGGGAAGACGACTCGTGTACGTCTTCAACAAGGCGCCGTTTCTGCCGGAATACAAATAGGTGCGACCACCGGACACTGCCTCCTTGCCGTATTGCCAGGCGCCGACGATCAGATCCGCACGCCCATCGCCGTCGACGTCGCCCGCGTTGGCAGGACTCGTACCGAACCCATCGCCGGCCGACTCACCCGTCAGGGTGAGTAATCGCTCACCGGTACGCCCGGAATGAATGTAGATTCTGCCGGTCGAGCGACCCTTGGCGGTGTTCGACCAGTCCGAGACATACACCTCGCTCACCCCGTCATCGTTCATGTCCCCGGGTGCGGACACGAACATCGCTCCCAGCGCGTTACCGCTAGCGTCCGCTTCAATCGTGAATTTGAGCGCACCTGAGGAACTGTCATAGACATACGCGCGTCCGTGCCGCTCTGGCCCCGCGCGCGGCGCGCCCACTATCACGTATTGTTCCTTTCCATTCGAAAGGCCGGCGACAGTACTGCCGAATTCGTCTCCGATTCGCTCCCCTTCGAAGGTGCGCAACAGCCTCCCGTCCTGGCCTGAATACAGGTACGCATGGCCGGCTATCTTGCTCTCGCCTTCCCTTCCTGGTGCACCGACGATCACGTCGGAAAAGCCGTCGTGATTCATATCACCTGCGCCCGAGATGTGGCTGCCAAAGGTCTCGGCCGTGTTGGTCGATTTAAAGCGCTGCAGAATTCGTCCATCGCGTCCTGAATAGATGTAAGCGACACCCGACCCGGCTGGGCCGCTTGCCACAACGTCGGGAACCCCGTCCCCGTTGGTGTCGCCGGCGCCCTCCACCCCGATCCCCAACTGGTCGCCAGGTGCGCCGTCCTTTGTCCATAGCAGCTTCCCGCTAGCCGTCGAGTAAACGTAGATGCGACCCGCATTCGAGCTCGCCGTTCCGTGCGTCGGTGCCGAGGTCACGATGTCAGGGACTCCGTCACCATCCACGTCACCGATATTGCGGGCAATCCACCCGAACTGATCCTCACTCGCTTCTCCGCGCCATTCCCGGACTATCTTTACGGACTCGACGAACGGATGGTCGAAATCAGCGGCCTTCGGTAGGAGACCCGAGAAGCGAGGGTCCTTGAGAAGGCTCGCAAGATCGGCATCGACGGTCATCTCCGTCATGTCGTAACGACGAGTGTCATGGGCGCGGGTGAGCCACTCGAGCGCATGGTCAATTTCCCGCTTGCCGGCGTAGGCCGCCCCGATCGCGAAACAGACTTGTGGAGCGCCAGGTTCTACGTCAAGCGCATGCCGATAGGCTGCAAGGGCCTCGTCGAACTTATGCAGGTGCTGGTACGCGCTGCCCAGCGCCCGCCAAGCGCCCGCAGATTGCGAGTCTTCGCGCACAATTTGCTCGAGTGCCCGTGCGGCCCCGGCGAAATTTCCCGACTGCAGCTGATTCGACGCCACATCCAGCGTCGGCACAGGATTGCCCGGGACCGCGGATGAGCCAGTGCAGGCGGTCAGACCCAGCGCTATCCCGATGATTGCCACAGTACAGGCCAATCCGTGTGGGGAAACGATGCGTCCAGACATTTCTGCCGCTCAGAGACGATCTCGAACATGGCTCGGAGGAATACCCTGCGCACGCTTCATGTGCCGGAGAAGGGTGGAGCGAGTTTGAAATCCCACGAGCGAGGCGACCTCATCAACGGAATTCCTGGGACTGCGAAGCAGCCGTCCCGCCGCGAGCAGTCGGCGCTCATTCAGATAAGCGACCGGCGTCTTGCCGTAGACCGCCTTGAATACCCTTAGGCAATGAAACGGCGAGAGCCGCGCCGCCCCGGCGATCTCCTCCAAGCCCGACTGCCCGGCGAAATTGGCATTGATGAAGTCGGCCGCCAGGGAAACCCGTTTGAACAGTTCCACTCGGGTGCCGGGACGTAATGCCGGAATCGAAGCAGCTCGGCTGCGGTCGCGGCAATGAAGCGTCAACATCCGCTGCAACAGGAAATACAGCTGGTCCTCGAACCAGTCCTCATCCGTGACGCCTGCATCGACGTGACGGAATATGAAGCGCAGCACCGGAGTGACCTGCCCGTCATTGCGCCGGATCTGCTCAGAGAATTCCAATTGTCCCTCCCTGTGGCGGTCGGGATGGTCGATGAGCTCGTCCTGTGAGTTGCCGAGCGTGTGCGCGACGTCCTCCGCTATGCCCGGCCTGAAAAAGATCGAGAATGAGACCACCGGCGTTCTGGAGCGCAGCGTGCTCGAGTAGGAGCGGCCGTCGTTGAGAATCAGGAATGTCTCATCATCGACGGGAATGCGCCGACCATCGACCAAATAGTATTCCCGCCCACCCCACGCCGCCTTGATCGACAGCCGCTGCTCATAAACGGGGTACTCAGCTCTGCGCGTGCGCGCGGCTATGACGCAGTTCTCCCGGCCCCAGCGCGAGTAGAACCAGGGTTTGAAACTCTCATCCCAAATGGCCGGCATCTCTCGCAAGATCACTGCAGAGGCCCCTTCCCGACACTGCTGGCAGTTTAGCGGTAGTGCAGCTGCGCTCGGGTGCAGTTCTTGCTTTCTTTTGTCGTTCAAACGCAACAGCACGGACGGTGGGCGCAACGTATTGAGGCGGGATCGCAGCGCTGCGGTAATGATTCAAGCAGCCGCTGCGCGGGACTTTGCAGGATCTGCAACACAGCTAAATCGCCTCGCATCCCGCAGACATCAATCGCTCGAGGAATTGATCAGGATGGAAGGGCCGGCTGAGGCTCCCAGGCCGCAGGCCCGGACAACACTCCAAAGCACCCGCTCAGCGCCCCATCAAAGGCGCGCGCTGCGGAGTTCGGAAGGCTTCGCGGATCAGTTTCAAGGATTCGGGGCTGTCCCATTCGCGGCCGCCATAGATCTTCTCGACCACGCGACCGTTGGCGTCGACCAGCACAGTCAGGGGCAGTCGCGAGGCACCCAGCATGTTTTCCATCTGCAATCGGGTATCGACGAACTGGCTGATCGTCGCATTGGACTGCTTGAGCCATGCCCCGGCTTGGGCGGGATCGTCGTCCGTCGAGATCCCGATGACTTTGAAGTGTCGGGCCAGCTCGAGCCACGCGAGCCGCTCCAGGGATGCCATTTCCTCCCTGCAGGGGCTGCACCAGCTGGCCCAGACATTGATGATCAGCGGGCTGCCATGAAATTCGGACAGCTTTCTGGATGGGCCATTGAGGCCCTGCAATGTCGCTTCCCGAATAGGCTCCCCGATGCCCACCTCCCCCGGAGTCGTTGCATGTGCCTCGGACATTACCCCAGCCCCACAAAGCAGCATCGCCGCAAGAAACTGCTTTATCACCAGTGACCATGCCCCCGGTTGGTGCTCCATAGGAGCCATTCTAACCGGTGGGATAGCGTCGGCGGCACCCAGGAGATCATGAGTGCGCAAGGTCATGGGAGCGAGCCGCTGGGACATCCTGCGCCTTCTCGGCTGGCAGTTTGCGCGTCCCGTGTTGTGGGCGAACCTGATTGCATGGCCGTTAGCTTATTTGCTCATGCGGCGCTGGCTCGATGGATTCGCCTATCACGTCGACTTGAATTCGCTGGCCTTCCTTGCAGCCAGCCCCCTCGCGCTTAGCATTGCGCTGGCGACTGTGTCTGGGCATGCGCTTCTCGTAGCGCGCACCTAACCGATCGAGGCGCTACGATATGAGTAGCGCACCATACGGTCGCGGATATGGAGTTCACCGGATGCCGCAATCCGCTAACGCGTCTAAACCGACTTTTGGCGCCTCAGTTCGGCGGTTGGATCACGGCGACCGGCTTCGAACTGCAACTCGGCGCTGATGGCGCCGAGCGCATCGAGGAGCGCCCCATTGTCGCCGGATCGAATCGCGCCGGATAAGGCGCGCAGCGTAGCCATTGCGCCCAAATAGAAACTTCGCCGGACTTCATCGATCTGAGGCTGACTTGCACTTAAGGGGACGAGAAGCGCCTTTGACGTTTCCCAGGCTTCAGCAATAGAGGGCGTAGGCATCGCGATACCTTGGATGAGCTGGTCGGAACTCTTAGGGCACATTATCGGCCGATGCGACTGAGACTTGAGAGTGCCTCGTCGGACTCTATTTTCGAGCGGCAATGCGGGCTGCCCTTCCACGAGCCTGCGGGCTCGGTGCGCGGACTTCTGGCGCAAGACGCACAGCTTGCAGCTGGAATAGCCGACTGAATCTATTGACTCCGGGCAAATAATAATCCCGCCATGCCGGATGCGACTGCGCCCGGCCTGCATCCGCCCCGGGCGCAACCCATCAGATCGAGCTACGCTCCAGGTACCCGCGCGCGAGCTGCGCGAGGCGCTCACGACCGAAGCTGCAACCGTGGCCGGCGTGAACCACGTTGACGGGCAACTCGAGCAGCCGCTCCATCGTCCGTCGGTATGTGGCGCGGTCCGACCCCGGCAGCTCATCGAGCAGCGGTCCATCATAAATGGCGTCACCAGAGAACAGAACGCCCTCGGCGCGATCGTAAAGACCTATGCTGCCCGGCGAATGTCCGGGCAGGTGCAGCACCTCGAATACGCGAGCGCCCACATCGACAACTGCGCCTTCCTCGAGCAGCCGCGTCGGCTCGAATCCGCGCAGCCGATAGGCGGCAGCGCTGTAGCCCGTCGTGGGCACTGCGGTAAGCAGACCGCCGGCGAGCGAGTAACCTGACGCCTCGATCGCCGCTCGCTCCTCTGCAGAATATTCCTCGATGTCGAGAGACCGGTGATGGCGCGCCTCACGGGCCGAATCCGCCTCGGCCGAGTGCACCCATCTCTGATCGAACTCGTGCATACCGCCGCCGTGGTCACGATGCGTATGTGTGGCGATGGCGACTAACGGTTTAGCAAACAAATCACGAGCCGCTTCTCGCAGGCTCGCAACACCCAAGCCGGTATCGATCAGTAGGTCTATATCGCGGCCGCGCACGTGCCAGATGTTGCAGCGCAGGAGCGGTGTCACGTGAGGCTCGTACAACAACGTGACGTCGCCCATACGCTTTCGCTCGAACCACTGGCTCGCAACGGGAGGTTGGCTCTCCTGCCGCCGCAGAAGGGGCGCGCGCTCCGGTAGCTGTTCACAGTTGCCCACGTGTTATTTTTGGCTATGCGCCCCATTCGCGAAGCTCATGAGCGCAAACTCCTCGAACAGTAGCTGTGCCGCCAGCTGCACTGTGTTGGTCGTCGGGTCATATTCCGGTGCCACTTCGACGACATCGGCCCCGATGACATTGAGGCCGCCGAGTGCGCGCAGGAGCGCGAGTCCTTCTCGGGGTGTCAGACCACCCACTTCCGGAGTGCCGGTACCAGGCGCGAATGCGGGATCGAAGCCGTCAACGTCGACGCTGATATATACGGGGCCATCGCCGACCACGGCTCGGGCCCGCTCAGCTACGGCAGCGACGCCAGCCGCCATGAAGTCCTCCATGTAGACGACTGTCATGCCCGCTGCGTGCGAGAACTCCCAATACATGTTGGAGGCACCGCGGATGCCGATCTGGATCGTTCGTTCCGGGTCGAGTGCGCCGTCCAGGACTGCCAGGCGGAACGGGCCTCCATGATGGAATTTGGAGCCGTCATAGGCTCCCATGGTGTCGCAATGCGCATCGATGTGCACGAGCCCCAAGGGCCGATCCTTCCCGAGAGCCTTGAGAATCGGATACGTGATCGAGTGATCCCCGCCAACGGACAGCGGCAGCACGCCCTGCCCTCGCAGCTCCGTGTAGTACTCCTCGATATCCTCGAGCGATCTCTCGAGGCTGTAGCGGCTTCGGAACGGCACGTCTCCCACGTCCGCCGCACGGACACTGGCTTGCGGAACGCCGCGGAAAGTCGGGTGATAGGGACCGATTCGCTCGATCGAGCGGACGGCGCGAGGCCCAAAGCGCGCACCGGGACGATTGGACACGCCGAGATCCATTGGAACGCCGATTGCGGCAATATCGAGGCCAGCGGCGGTCTCGGCAGCCGGCAAGCCGAGGAACGTCGATATCCCCGAGTACGGCAGAGTGCGTCGGCCATCCGGGCGTTGCACCTGCTGCGCGGCGGCTTTGAACAACGGGTCCGTGGCGTCGAAGGCTCCGCCATTCTGGTATCGGGCGCGCAGCGCCTCGAGCTTTGATTTGTCCATGACTGTTGACCTGAAGTTTCAATAAGTTGCGAGCGCCGCCGCAACCTCCTGACCCATCAGCAGCTGGCGCTCTGTATGGCCCCAATCGAGGTCACCATCGTCCGACAGCCCCGACGGACACGCAATGACGATTTCACTTTCCCGAAACACCCTCAGCCACTGTCCGCCACGGCGGGCTGCGCCGCGCTTCGCACCCGCGCGAGCCACACGGCTACCAGAAAGCTCGCATAGCAGACCGCCACGGTAATGATTCCGAACCACAAAAGCGGTGCATGCCGAGCGTCAATGATCAAGAGAGCGCCGATGTACGGGCCAATCGCGAGCGTCAGATGCGTAGCCGTACCGTAGAACGCGACGAAACGTCCGGAAGGATCAACATCGTTGAAGATAATGATGAAGTAGGCAATGACGTAGCTCCAGAAGATCTGGAATACGGAATTGAACACATAAAAGGCCACAACCGGATTCGCGTACCGGTCCAGGCGGGTCAGCATGTACAGCGAGCCGATCTGAAAGACGGCAGTCGTAATGAGGGGCCAGACTCGCCCGAATCGCAGGCCCGTGAGCGTCGCAGCAGCCGAGCCCGCCAGACTGATCACCAGCCCGAAGCTCAGGGCCTGGCCGGTCTGATCCAGCGACAGCCCAGCCTCGCGAGCTATGCCCTCCAGATAGCCCCAAACCGCGCCGACCATCAGAAAGTACAGGCCCGCCCCTATGACCGCCGCCGCACCGGGGCCAGCCAGCTGGCGCCATTCGAGCGCGCCGCCCCGCGGTCGGTCGCCCGGATCTTCCGGAAAACACCACCAGGACAACACCAGCGTCGGAACCAGCCAGACAAGGATGTATGCATACACCGCGTTCAGGCGCCAGGCAATCGGGACGACATCGACTGCATAGACTCCGAGCGCCGCGAACACCACCTGCGCGCAGACCATGAGACCTGCATTGCGATCGGAGCGGCGCGTGTCGACGATGCCGGCGAGCGAAAGTGAGTACGCGACGCCGGCGCTCAGGCCTGCCAGTGCTCGCAGCGCCAGGAGTGGCACAAAGTCCACAACGCCAAAGCAGAGCACGTTCAAGACCAGAAAGGCGCCCAGCGATAGCCGGATAAGCCGGCGCCACGAAATGCGTCGCAACCACCAGGGCGCGGTTGCCGTCGTCACCGCGATGCCGGCCAGATCCGCCGACCCGAGGAGACCTGTCTGCTCCGCCGAAAGGTGCAGAACATCTCCGAGCGCACCGACGAAACTGGGCAGAATGAGGAACATGACCTCCGTCACAGAGGCGACCAGCAGCAGGGCGACCAAGCTCGATGCTCGGTCGATGTAGCGCTCCTGTGGCGGCGACATGAGGGAGCGCACGCCGGTCATGACCCGACCGCTCGTAATGCCGGGGGACGGCGCCTCAGAGCCGCCCGCCTCGTTCCAGGAGCCGTATTGCACTTACGAATCACTGCCAGTGATAGCTGAATGAGGCACCGATCTGGCGCGGAGCGGCTGGAAAGCCGATGACGGAGGCACCGTCGTTGAAGATCTCCCGATAATACTTCTTGTTCGTCACGTTCTTCGCCCACAGCGAGATCTTCCAGACATCGGCGGCATCGGAAAGCGTGAGTCGCGGATCGACCAGTACGTATGCCGGCTGGAACTGGCGTGGGTCGCCCTGCACGTAATAGAAGGTTCCACCGCGCCAGTTGGCATCTACCACGACCGAAGCCATGAGTTTATCGCTCACAGGCCAGTGATAACTCATGCCGGAATCGAGCTCGAGAT
The DNA here is from genome assembly GCA_028293805.1 of Gammaproteobacteria bacterium. Taxonomy (GTDB): domain Bacteria; phylum Pseudomonadota; class Gammaproteobacteria; order Steroidobacterales; family Steroidobacteraceae; genus 13-2-20CM-66-19. Next base: position 10,059 of record JAQGOC010000331.1, on the reverse strand, counting down.
TCGGTGCGTTTCCGAGGCGGTTTCCCACGATGCCGACGAAGTTGCCCGAGGGGTCGATTGTCTGGATGTCGGACTCGAGCACCTTGGTATGGAGGAGCCCAAGACCCAGGTCCCATTTGAAGCCCGTAAAGGGCAGCCAGCTCGACTCGAGCTCCACGCCATCGACGCGCGATTTGGCGATGTTGAAAATGCGGAACTCGTTGCCGATCACGCCGAACGCCTGCAGGTCCTTGTAATCGTAATAGAACAGAGCACCATTCAGGCGCAGCGTGTTACCCGCCCAGCTCGACTTGAAGCCGACTTCGTAAGCATTGATGAACTCGGGCTTGTAGGGCTGTTTTGCGCCGCTGTCGGTGACGTAGAAGCCGGTGACGCCGCCGCTTTTGTAGCCGCGCGAAGCGCTGGAATACAGCATCACATTGTCGAAGCGGTAATCGAGCCCGATGTTGCCGGTCGGCTCGCGATACTTGAGCACGCTGTCGACGAGGCAGTTCGGTACGCACACGGTATCGTTCGGGAAGAAGACGTTGCTGCTGTGATCGCCACCCAGCGCAGTGGTGCCGCCTCTGTAGCGTTTCTGCTCGTCGCTGTACCGCAGCCCGAGCGTCAATCGCAGCGCATCGGTCAACCGCACCTCGTTGTGAGTGAACAGCGCCGCGGACGTCGTAGTCTGTACGTAGTTCTCGCCGAAAACGTAGGTGTAGTACAGGGGATTCTGCAGCTCGTTATACAGGTCATTCTCCCGCAGTCGGTCGTGACCGACGAACGCTCCAACGATCCAGTTCCACGCGTGGTCGCCGTTCGAGGTGAGGCGGAGCTCTTCGGAGTACTGCAACAGGTGGCCCGCATAGTCGTTCCAGCCGTTGGGCACCGGAATCGAACCATAATCCTCGGTGCGGGCGTACTCCAGGTCCTCAATCCCGGTGATCGCCTTGAGCGTCGCCAAGCCGTAGTCGTGATCGGCACTGAGCGTCAGGCCGTTCGAGAGATTGTCGATAGACGGAGAGAACGCGTGGTTGCCGTGGTAGATATTCGGGTTCGCCACCGCAGCGAGCGCAGCGTCCTGAGTGCTCACGGTCGTTTGGCCAGGAACGGCCTCGCCAATCCACTTGTAGTACCAATTATCCGACTTGTCGATACCGCCGTGGAGATTGGCCAGGATGTGCGTATCACCCAGATTCCACAACAGCTGGCCGCGCCAGCTGGCGCGGCGCGACTGACCCCAGTTGCGGCCCGTGGCGTCGTCTTCGAAAAAGCCCTTCAGCTGCCGTTCTGCCGATAGCGAGAAGCGGCCGGAGAGATTTTCGGTGAGCGGGCCGTTGACATAGCCTTCGGCACTGAACAGGTCCCATTCCCCGGCCGTGAGTGAGAGGCGGGAATCGAACTGGTTTGTGGGCTTGTTCGTAATGAAACTGACGGCGCCCGCCGTGGTGTTGCGGCCGTAGAGTGTGCCTTGCGGGCCTTTCAGCACCTCCACGCGCTCCATGTCCATCGTCTGGAAGCTGAGCTGCGAGTTGTTCGCCAGGTAAACCTCATCGAGGTAGACACCCACCGGCTGGGTGCCGTTGGTGGCGAAGTCGTTGAGGCTGATGCCGCGCAGGGCGAAGATCGGTGCGGTGTTGCCAACGCCGTTCTTCGCGGTAAGGTTTGGTGTCATTTCCGCAAGGTCGAGGGGCTGGACCACGCCCGCCTCGCTCAGTTGGGCCCCGGTAAAGGCATTCACCGCGACCGGTACCTCCTGCAGGTTCTGCGCGCGCTTCTGCGCCGTCACGACGATTTCGGTGAGCTCCTCCTGCGCGTGCCCCGGGCCGGCGATCCCCATCGCGGCGACTATCATGATCCCTCTGGCCAAAAGAGTCTGGTTGCGCATGACTGCCCTGCCCCGTTTGAATGCCGATCGTCGTTGTCGCCTGCCCGCGGGACGTGCGGCATGACCCGACCCGCAAAGGCGGACGCTTTGGTTAACTAGATTAACCTCGGTAGGGCCGGTGTTGTCAAGATCCGGGATATTCGTCAAAGTGCGTGGATGAAAAGCGGCAGGAAAACACTACCCCCAGACGCCCGCCGACGCGGGGAGACCGTGCCGACGCGCGCGCTGATCCTCAACGAAGTCGAGCGCCTGATCGCAAGCAAAGGGGTCTACGGCTTCACGCTGCGCGACGTCGCAGAGCCGCTTGGGGTCCAGGTTCCGGCGATCTACAAGCACTACGCCGATCGCGACGACGTTCTCGTCGAGGTGGCGCGCCGCTTCGTAGACGCTCTGTCGGGGCAATTCGCACTGCCGGAAGGTGACCTGTGGGAGCCGCGCGCCGTCTTGAGCCGAGCTCTCGATGAGTTCGTCGACTTCCACGTGGGGCATCCCGCGTACGTGCGCTTGTCGCTCATTGACTTTGCGACTCCCGAGGGGGGCATGGAATACGTAACGCTCGCGACCGGCGGTCCGTTCCGGGACAGTGTTCGCTCCGGCCCGCTGGCTCCGATGTATCAGCGAGTGAGCACGCTCATGCAGGCGGGCTGGCGCACGGGCGACTTTCGGCGCGTAGTGCCGCTGGATTTCTATCGCCTGGTGAAGGCGTCACTGCTGTTCCATCTGGTGTTTCCAGACGACTCCCTCCTGACCAGCAGGTCGACACCTACACAGGTTGCCCATGTGAAAGCAGGCCTACGGGACGTGGCCGTCCGATATCTGCGGCCCGAGGGCTCGCATGCGGACACTCGCGGCACGGGGGGGCGCACACGGGCCAAACTAGAGCGCCCGAAGCGCCGATAGGCACCCGTCGCGCGTTAAGCGAACTCGCCCTGCCTTTGTGTAAGTGCCCCTGCCTTTAGGACGGCGTAAGTCGACGCAGCAGCGCACGCGCCAGCGGCGCGGCCGACGCGGGATTCTGGCCCGTCAGCACCAAGTCGTCCGCGACCACATGCTCCTGCCACGGCTCTGCGCACGAATAGTCCGCGCCCAGCGAGCGCAGCAGGTTTTCGGGCAGCACCGGCAAAAGCGACGTGTAACCGACCTGATCTTCCTCGGCGTTGCTGAAGGCAGTGACTTTGCGCTTCCGCACGAGTGGCACCCCTAAGCGATCGCGAGCCGCAGCCAAGCCGCCCACTCCGTGGCACACGGCGGCAACGGGTCGCCGACGCTCCACCATTGATCCGATGAGCACGCCGAGGGCTACGCTCTCCGGCAGATCCCAGATCGCGCCCGCTCCGCCGACGAGATATATTCCCGAGTAGCGATCCACATCGAGCGCCCCAAGCGCCAACGTCGCGCGCACCTTCGACATCGCGGTCGCGTCCGCCAGAAAACGCTCGCCCGTCGGGGAAAGCCAGGGTGGAGCGCAGCTCGAAGGGTCGAGCGGCGCGCTGCCACCGCGCGGCGAGGCGATCTCCACGTTCAGCTTGGCGTCCGCGAAGACGAAGTAGGCTTGCGCAAGTTCCTCGAGCCAGGCTCCGGTGCCCTGCGCCGAATTTCCGAGACGATCGTGGGAGGTGACTATCAACAATACTGTGTGCTGCACGTTGGGGCTCCAGTTCTTTACTTGATCCACTGCGCTCCCGGATGCGCGCGCGGATACTCCATGATGTGGTCCATGAAGCGCGCGAGCGCCCGGTCACTGCGCGTGAAATGGCCGCGGTTGAAACGGATCGTGTTCAGAATCTCCAGATCCTGCCCGACGACGAGCGTCTCGAGCTCCATGCCGAAATCCAGAGCCTTGCGCGCCGCCTGCAAGGCTTGGGGGCTGCCGTCGCCCTTGTGAGCCGCAATGATCGTGTAGCAGCGCATCGTGCCCGGCCGATGCATGCCAGCCGGAAAGAGAAAGCCGAACCAGTGGCCGTTGGCGACGCCCGTCTGCCAGAAGATGTTGGTTCCGTGGATTGCCAGGTCGTAGCTCACCGGCGCGCCGGTGTCGGCGAAATGCGCGCGCAGCGGGTAATGGACCGCGTACGGCTCCCACCTGATCTCGGCATCCGGTTCCGCGTGCTCGAACTTCAGGCCGTGCACGCACTTGATGTGATTGAAATCGAGTGTGTTGCACATGAATATCCACGGGTCCGCATTGACATCGAGCGAGGGAATGTTCGCGTGGAAGATGAGCTCGTCGTCCGGGTACCCGAGATCCGGCAGTTCGAACAGCGGGGTCTCGCCGTTGAAGGCCCAGATGAGGCCGAATCTCTCTCGGGTCGGATATGCGAAGACGCGCGCGCCCGGGGGAACGCGGTCGCCGCTGCCCGTGCGGGTGCATGTGCCCGACCGATCGAAGCACCAGCGGTGGAACTTGCAGCGCAACTCCTCCTGATGCACCTCACCTACCGAGAGGTCCGCCCCATTGTGAGGGCAGTAGGCGCTCACGACCTGCGCAACACCCTTCTCGGTTCGGAAGATCGCGACTCGCCCGTCAAGGAAGCCGCGACCCAGCACCTTGCCCGGTGCAAGCTCCGAGGACCGGCACATCGGCCACCAGGTCTGAGTGAACCGTCCGTCCTGGCCCTCGAAGGTCACTCCACGACCCGTGCGCCGCGCGTCTATGGAGCGGTCGACGGCGAATTCATGCAGTGAAAAGCGATCATTGCCGGAGTTGTCTTGCATGGAAGTCCTCGGTGCGGTCCTTCAGAAGCGATAGAGCAGCGATACGCCGTACAGACGCGGATTGCCCGGGTAGCGGATGTCATTGAACGTGCCGGCGTACTCCTTGGCGAAAAACTCTTCGGTGTAGGCTTTGTTCAGAAGGTTCTGCGCCCACAATGTCGTGCGCCAGGAGCCGACGTCGACGGCGATGCGGGCCTTGACCAGGTCCACGGGCGCCTGCTTGTCGGCATTGTCGATGTGCCAATAGTTGTCGGTACGACGCTCGTAGCCTCCCCAGAGGGAGATTACCGCCGGTCCCGCCTGGAACGTGTATTGCGCGGACAGATTCGACGACCACCCGTAGGTGAGCGGCACCTTGTTGCCGACGAAAGTGCTCGTGCCGTTGAAGTTCTGGATCCGGCTGTCGATCCGGCTGATTGCGGCATCCAGCTCCAGATGCGCGGTCGGCTTCGCGCGCAGCTCGAGCTCCGCGCCATCGAGCCGGGTCTTGGCGACGTTGACGATGCCCTGCACTGCGCCCGAGGCGAGCACGAACACCTGTTGATTGTCATAGTTCGTATAGAAGACCGCAGCGTTAGCCTGCAGCCGGTCCTCGAGCCAGCTGCTCTTGGCGCCCAGCTCATAGCTGGTCGTCAGCTCGGAGTTGTAGATCGGCTGGAACATCGTGTTCGGCGCGTTGAAGCCGCCGCTGCGGAAGCCTCGGGCGGCCGTTGCGTACACCATCGAATCCGACGCCGGGCCGTGCGCAAGCCGATAGGAGAGCGAGACCTTGGGTTGCCAGGCGTTGAACGTGTGGGAGCGGTCGGGGGCGGCCGTCAGGCGGTCCGTGAGCGTGCGCCGATCCTGGTCATAGCGCAGCGCCAGGGTGAGCTCCATGCGATCGCTGAAATCGATATTTGTCTGCCCGAATCCTGCGGCGGCCTTGCTCGTCTCGGTGGAGCGAACTACGGGCAGCGGCGTGTAGGGAGTGGGACCCAGGAGCAGCACCGTATCGACCATGTGATCCGCATCGAGGTAATACACCCCGCCGACCCAGCGGACGCGACGATCGGTCGAGGACGTAAAGCGAAGCTCCTCGCTCCAGGACTTGGCGCTGCGGTCTTGCGTAGCCCCGATCAGCGTGTCGGGCGTCCAGTCGAGACTTTCCAACAGCGAAACGTCGGCCCGAGAGCCTGCGGTCACGGAGCGAAGTTGGACGCCGCCCAGATCCACGTCCACCTTCGCCGAGAGGTCCTTGAGGACGCGAGAGCTCGTGCCGAGCTGGCCGGCCTGCACCTGGGTGGACGTGTTGTTGGGCTGCCCATCGGGTAGCGCAATGTAATAGGACGCGCCGCCGCCGAAATCGCTCCACGATCCGGTAATGTCCACGCTCCACGGGTCGCCCTTGCCGAGGAGCAGCTTGCCGCGGGCGTACTTCGACTTGTGAAAGTCGACCTTGCGATTGAGGGTGACGTTGTCGATGAGGCCATCGAAGTCCGTATAGCCCGCCGAGAGGCGATACGATGCGAGGTCGCGCACGAGCGGTCCGCTCAGCATGCCCGTGACCTCGCGGTCGCTGCCGTTCCCGACGGTCACCTGCATCTGCCCCGTCAAATGATCCGAAGGCTTGCGGGTCTCGATGACGATGGCTCCGCCGATGGCATCGCGCCCGTACAGGGCGCCCTGCGGCCCTTTGAGCACTTCGATATGCTCAACGTCGTCCAGTACCTGTTTGATCTGCTCGGGTGAGCTCAGCTGCACGCCGTCGATGACGATGGCAACCGGGGGCTCGCCGTTACGGACTTGGCCCACGCCGCGGATGCTGATGTTTGACAGTCCCGCATCCTGAGCGTTTACGAACGACACCGACGGGACGAACGAGACCGCGTCCTGGATCGACCGAATGCCGCGCCGCTCGATCGTGTCCGCGGTGAAGGCCGTAACCGAGTCCGGGACGTGCTGGACGTTCTCCGCTCGGTGCCTCGCCGTGACCACGACCTCTTCCAGGCTAAAGGCGGTGTCCGCCGAAGCGCTCTCCTCGGCGCGGGCAGCGCACGTGGCCGCCAATGCAGTGACGAGCAAATAATTTGCGGTTCGTCGTCCATTCGTGGGTCTGAACATGCGGGCCCTGCGACGTTAAGAAGCAGGGCTGACCATAGCGGCACCTGGGCAGGCGCACTATCCACCGAAATGGCGGACATGCCGTACGCAGTACCCGGGCGACAGTGCGCCCCGGGGGCTCAGCACATCGGACGATATTTATGAAACGAGAAGGCCGTGCGACCGGGCGGTCTCGATGGCCGCGGAACGCGAGGATGCGCCAAGCTTCTCGTACAGTCGTTCCTTATGGGTCTTGACCGTGGATTCGGCGATTGCGAGCCTGCGGGCGATTTCCTTGTTCGACAAGCCATTGACGAGCTCTCGCAGGATCTGCAGCTCGCGCGGCGAGAGCAACCCTGCCTGCTTCGACTGTGCGACCGGCGCACGCGGAACGCATGCGTCGAGCTTCTGCGCCAGGCCCAGGGCGCGAGCAGCAAAAGCCGCTTCTTCCGGCGTGCGTGCAAGTCCCGCAAGGGCCGAAGCGACACCCGGCCCGTAGCGAGCCACGGAAAGAACCATGTCAGCCCGGGCGGCCGCACGCAGTGCGACCTCCAGTCTCGCGGGTGTCGGCTCGTGTTCCGACGCCAGCCCGACTGCGATGCCCAGGAGTTGCGCGCGGACGTGCTCGCGCGCGAAACCTGAGGGAGCCAAGCGAATTTGCAGATTCGCCGCAGCCTCGACTGCCCCGTGGATGTCCCCCTGGAGGCGCATTCGGCGCGCCTCGAGCTCATGAAACATAGCGGCCAGGCGCATGTCGCGCGGCGCCGGATTGGTTGCGTCGGCGAGAATGTCGGTACGTGAAGCGCTGTTCAGTGCGGCTTCCGCCCCGCTGCGATCACCCATGCGAAGAGACAACTCTGCCTTCTGCAGCTGCGCAAAAAGTGCGAGCCGCTCTAGTCCGCGCGTCTGCGCCTGGCGTGACGCCGGCTCCAGGGCCGCGAGCCCGCCCGGCTCGCCATCTTCCAGCAGGCCGAGCCAGAATGCGGTTTCAAACCCCGCCGCAAAGACCTCGAACCACCCATCGCGATCCATTACCGCGCCGAACGTGCTATCGAGCAGTTCCCGCGCCCGTGCGGTGTACCCACCCTCCAGCTCGAGTCGCGCGAGGAGTACGGACGCGAGCGCAGAGAGATTGCTCGCCGGTCCGTACACCTGTTGAGCGTGCTCGAGCGCCTGGGTGTAGTAGTCGCGGGATTCCTCGTGACGGCCCAGGCAGAAGCTTGCCATGCCAATGTAGTTCAGCAGGTAAATTTCCGCATACGTCGAGCCCGCCGCGCGATTGCGCTCGAGGCCGTAGCGCGCGTGCCGCAGGCAGCTCTCGAAGTCTCCAACGTCGTAATAGCCAAAGCAGACGAGATTCGAGCTGAGGCTCGCGAGGCGCCGGTCGAGGCCAATCTGAGTAGCGATCTGCCGTTCGAGGGCGAAAATACTTTGCGGGAGGATGGGCCGGTCCTCGTAGATGCGCACAATGACATCGATCGTCTCGCAGTCGATGGCGAAGCTCGCATCCCATCGAGAATGGCGTCCGCGTGTGAATCCGCGAGTGACGTGGCGCACGTCCTCGAGCGCAGCGCGTGCCTCGCGCACAAGGCCATCCTGCGCCATCGAATAGATCTGCCCGAGGCGTACGCGAGGGTGCGTACGTGCATCGGCCACTGGAAGGCGGCAGAGCCAAGTGAGCGCGGGTCGTCCGCCTCCTATGGCGAGCCGCCAACCGCCGGCACGCTCGGCGATCTCCGCAACGAGTTCGCCGCGTCCTGAACGCTCCGCGTGGCGAAACGCGTCCTGCAGCAGGCCGCGTGCGTGAAACCACTGCGCCGCGCGCTCATGGATCGCCGCAGTTTCTTCCTTCGGCAGCCGTTCGAACTCGGTCCGAAGGAAGTCCGCGAACAGCGCGTGCAAGCGATACCAACCTGCATCCCCCTCGAGCGGCACCCCCATTGGAGTGTGCGTCGCCAACCATTCGAGAAACACGCGACCCCCGGTGCCGCCAAACACGTCGTCCAGCAAATCCGCACGCATCCGCTCGAACGCCGCGCAGCGCACGAGTAGCGCACGCCGCTCGTCGTCGAACGAGGCCATGAGCTGATCGCATATGAGGCTAGCGAGATTGCCTGTGGTCGCTGCAAGCTGCTCGAGGCGTCCAGAGCCGGCTCGCGGATCGCTGGACCAGATCCGCGCCAGCTGCAGCGCTACGGGCCAGCCCTCGGTTGCGACCATGAGCCGCTCGAGGAGCGCCGGATTTTCCTCTGCGCCGAGTAATCCGCGCATCTCGTCAGCGGTAAAGCGCAGATCTTTGTCGTCTATGACATCGAGCTGCCCGTGCGTTGCGAGCCGCCAGAACGGCCGATCGATGCGCGTGCGCGAGGTGAGGATCAGGCGAACCCTGTCGGGAAGTTGTTCGGCAAGCGACGCCACTTCGCCTGCAAGCAGCTCGGGAGGGATCAGGTGTGCATCATCGATCAGCAATACGATCGGCGACTGATGCGACTCTAGAGCCGCGATCAGGACACGGGCGAGCGTGACGATCGGCCAAGAAAGCAACTCGTCATCGAGGGTCGATTCGCAACCGGGCAGCGCTACATTCGAGCGACGCAGCGATACCAGCAGGTAGGCATACAGCCAGTGCAAGTCACACTCGCTCGACTCGAGACCGACCCACGCCGCCGTTGCGCCACGCGCGCGGACCTCGGAATGCAGCTCGGCCAGCAGAGTGGTCTTGCCGAACCCGGCCGGCGCCTGGATGACGCTGACCCGAGGCGGATCCGCCGGCGGCAGCAGGCGCTCTAGAAGGCGCGCCCGCGGCAGCACTACCACTCTCTGCCGGGGCGGGGTCACCCGCGATGAAGCTATCCAAGTCGTCTGCATGGGGGCACAGCATAACCTCCCTGCGCCCCTTGGATCAGCTCACAGTAATCACCGCCAGGGCGGCGGGCGGGCTCCTGGCCGAACCCCAACTGCAACGCCGACATCGGCCCGGTCGACGCGAACGCAAGGTCTTCGTCGCAAGCTTCGCCGCCTTGTATTCTTCGGTCCAGGCGGCACGCTCACCCCCCTCGTGGTTCCGCCTCCCGGTTCCCAGCGAGTGCCGCTGGTCAGCCAGATCTTCGGCAAGATCATCAGAATCGACCCTGCCCAAATCACCATCACGCCCGCTGACGGCGCGCCCGTCACGGTGGACACGACGGAGGCCGTTGCGGCGGTGCAAAGGGCCAGGCTGGTGGTCGGGCGTGCCGTCCACGTTTTCGGTTCGCGCGATGCCACCGGGGTATGGCATGCGCACAGCATCCAACTGGCCAAGGATGACCGCGCCTTGTGGCAGCCCTTTCCCTAAAGGGGTCGGGCTCTCAGCTTCGCAGTGGCCAGCAACATCGCCAACGCGAGCAACATCAGCG
>JAQGOC010000320.1 GCA_028293805.1 Gammaproteobacteria bacterium | reverse complement strand
TCACTTCGTCCACGGCCGAAGAGGTCGACAAGATGGTGTGGTCCATCCGCTGGGGCGCGGACACCGTCATGGACCTGTCCACCGGCCGTAACATTCACACGATCCGCGAATGGATCATTCGTAATTCGCCGGTGCCGATCGGCACCGTGCCGATCTACCAGGCGCTGGAGAAGGTGGGCGGCGTTGCCGAGGATCTCACCTGGGAAGTGTTTCGCGACACTCTGATCGAGCAGGCGGAGCAGGGCGTCGACTATTTCACCATCCACGCTGGCGTGCGCCTCGCTTACGTTCCACTCACGGTCAACCGTGTCACGGGCATCGTCTCGCGCGGCGGCTCGATCATGGCGAAGTGGTGCCTTGCGCATCACAAAGAGAGCTTCCTCTACGAGAATTTCGAGGAGATCTGCCGGATCTGCCGCGCCTACGACGTCAGCTTCTCGCTGGGCGACGGCCTGCGCCCCGGATCGATTGCCGACGCCAACGACGCGGCGCAGTTCGCGGAGCTCGAGACGCTCGGCGAGCTGACGCAGATCGCCTGGAAGCACGACTGCCAGGTCATGATCGAGGGCCCGGGCCACGTCCCGATGCACAAGATCAAGGAGAACATGGACAAGCAGCTCGCCCATTGCGGCGAGGCGCCGTTCTACACCCTGGGGCCGCTCACGACGGACATCGCGCCAGGCTACGATCACATCACTTCCGCGATCGGGGCGGCGATGATCGGTTGGTTCGGTACGGCCATGCTCTGTTACGTTACGCCGAAGGAGCATCTCGGCCTCCCCGATCGCAACGACGTGAAGGTCGGCGTGATCACGTACAAGATAGCAGCGCATGCGGCCGATCTGGCGAAGGGGCACCCCGGCGCCCGCGACCGTGACGACGCGGTCTCGCGGGCGCGCTTCGACTTCCGCTGGGAGGATCAATTCAATCTGTCCCTGGATCCTGACACCGCCTGCGCCTTCCATGACCAGACGATGCCGAAGGAAGCGCACAAGGTCGCGCACTTCTGCTCCATGTGCGGACCGAAATTCTGCTCGATGCGTATCTCTCACGAGGTGAAGGCCGAAGCCAAGGCGCAGGGCATGCGCGAGATGTCGGATAAATTCCGCGCAGTGGGTAGCGAGCTCTACGTGCCGGCGGCCGAGAACACCTAGACCATGCACGTCACCGTCATCGGTGCCGGCGTCGCGGGGCTTGCCTGCGCCGTCGAGCTTGCAGAGCGCGGCGCGAGGGTCGAGGTGATCGAGCAGGGGGAGAAGCTTGGCTCATCGTGTTGCTCCTGGTATGCCGGCGGCATGTTGGCGCCGTGGTGCGAGTTGGAGAGCGCAGAACCTCTAGTCGCCCGGCTGGGCGCCGAAAGCCTCGCATGGTGGCTCGAGCGGGTTCCCGGCGCGTGCAACGGCGTGGGCAACGACGCTCCAGGCGACGTGCATCACGGCACGCAGATCAATGGCAGTCTGGTCATTGCACATGGGCGCGATGCCGGTGAGTTGGCGCAGTTTGCCCGGCGCACCGAGCGGTTTGAATGGCTCGACGGCGAAGCGCTTGCCGCTCTGGAGCCGGATCTGGGCGGACGTTTCAGCAGGGCATTGTTCTTCAGGGAGGAAGGGCACCTGGATCCACGGGCCGCGCTCGTGGCTCTCGCTCGCCGGCTTGGGGAGCTCGGGGTTCCGATCCGCTTCGGCGTCAGTGCTGCCGCCACACAATCGATGCAAACCGACCTGTCCAATGCGCAACAATTCCGGCCCCGGCCGCCTCGCGGGGATTGCGTGATCGATTGCACCGGGCTTGCAGCTCGTGCCGTTCTCAAAGACCTCCGCGGCGTGAAAGGCGAGATGCTGCTGCTTCGGTTGCGCGAAATCTCGTTGTCGCGACCGGTCCGTGTCTTGCATCCGCGTATCCCGTTATACATCGTGCCACGGGCCGATGGGCTCTTCATGGTCGGTGCGACGATGCTCGAGAGCGATCAACCCACACGGATCACGGCTCGTTCGATGCTGGAGCTGCTGAGCGCCGCCTATGCCCTGCATCCTGCGTTTGGTGAGGCGGAAATCCTCGAGATTGGCACGGGAGTGCGTCCGGCGTTTCCGGACAATCTGCCGCGGATCGGCTGGCACGGCGGCACTCTTTATGTGAACGGCTTGTTCCGGCACGGATTTCTGCTGGCGCCCGCACTCGCGCGCAGGGCGGCGCAGATCGTGCTGGAGGAGCGTTATTTCCCGGAGGTCCAGGGTGAAAATCCTCGTGAACGGCGCCTGGCGTGACACGGGCGCCGCCGATCTGGATTCGGCATTGAAGGAGCTCGGTTACGGCGACTCCGTGGTTGCGACGGCCGTCAACGGCGAGTTCGTGTCGGCGGCTTCGCGGCCAGCCGCCCGACTCGCGGACGGCGACCGCCTGGAAATACTGGCTCCGATGCAAGGGGGCTGAATGTTGAAGGTGTACGACGTCGAGCTGCGTTCGCGGCTGCTGCTGGGAACATCCCGTTATCCATCGCCCGCGGTGCTGGTGGAAGCAGTAAAGGCTTCCCGCGCGCAGGTCGTGACGGTCTGCCTACGGCGGGAATCGAGCGGCGAGCGCGCGGGGCAGGGGTTCTGGTCCATCATTCGGGATCTTGGGGTGCGCGTCCTTCCCAACACCGCGGGTTGTCATTCCGTCAAGGAGGCCGTGACGACCGCGCACATGGCGCGGGAAGTGTTCGGCACGACGTGGATAAAGCTCGAAGTCATCGGTGAAGACGACACGCTGCAGCCCGATGTGTTTGGACTCGTGGAGGCGGCGCGGATTCTCGCGGCCGAAGGGTTCCAAGTGTTTCCCTACACGACCGAGGATCTCGTCGTGGCGGAGAAGCTGCTGGCCGCCGGCTGCCGGGTGTTGATGCCCTGGGGCGCGCCGATC
>JAQGOC010000270.1 GCA_028293805.1 Gammaproteobacteria bacterium | reverse complement strand
CGCACCAACAAGGCTACCCGTGACGAGCTGAGCGGCTCGACGATCACGGTGACGAGCCTGGTCTCGAGCACGGCACCGCTCGAGTAGCGGAAGCCTTGGCCTGGCTTCAGGTGCGGCTGCTCGCCGGCACGCCGAACACGTTCTTCGCGTTCAACATTCCCATCACCAGCGCCGCCAGCGAAACCAGCAGGATGAAGGGGTACATCACCCGCGTGAGAGTCACGGTGAGAACCGCCTTGTCGCCATCGAAGCCCGGCGCGAGGACGGACACCAGCCATGGGGCGGAAATGATCCCCGCTATGGTGATGGCGCTGAGGACGATGATGGCGAGCGTGGCCACCTTATCGGCTAATCGCCACGCCGCTGCGTCACCTTCGACCGCGGTCGTCTTGCTGAACGTGGTCACGAAAGCCGTCGACAGCGCACCTTCGGCGAACAGGTCGCGGAGCAGGTTCGGTATGCGAAAGGCAATGGTGAAGGCGTCCATGAGCCGGCCCCCGCCAAAGATCGCGGCGAAGATCTGCTCACGCGCAAGCCCCAGCACACGGCTGCACATCACCGCGAGGCCTACGATGCCAGCGGCCTTGGTGTTCAGTTTTTCAGCGCGGGAATCCGGAAGCGGCGTGGGAGCTCCGGTCGCGTGTATATCGCCTTGAGGCATGCGGGCGCCAAGGTAGCATCCGGCGCACGGTCCGACCATCGCCGTTGCGTCCGTGGTCACAAGATCGCTCTTCCTGCGCCTGCAGTTGCGCCCTGGGCGCGCCAGCAATGGGAGTCGCTTGCGGCGCGCTGTCGCCGCATTATATTATTGGAGCCATAATATTACCCGCACGGGCTCCTTGGGAGGCTGCCATGAATCCGGATGTCATCATTACGTGCGCCGTCACCGGCGACGACACCAAGGTCACCAAGAGCCCGCACTGCGCGATCACGCCCGAGCAGATCGCCAATACGGCGATAGAAGCCGCGAAGGCGGGTGCCGCGATTGTGCACATTCACGTCCGGGACCCGGAGACCGGGGCTTTCAGCATGGAGACCCGCCACTACCGCGAGGTCGTGAAGCGCATCCGGGAGAGCAAGGTCGATGTGATCGTCAACCTTACCTGCGGAATGGGAGGTTACATCTGCGTCGGCGACAACGGTCTGCAAGACACGCCTGCTCCCGGCACGGACTTCGTGAGCCAGGAAGACCGGATGCGGCACGTCATCGACCTGTGCCACGAGGGCCGCTATCGCCCGGACATCGCCACACTCGATTGCGGCAGTCTCAACTTCGGCGACGGCAACCGCGCTTACATCTCGACCCCGAACTACCTGCGAAAAGGCGCGGGCATTCTGCGCGACCTCGGCGTGAAGCCGGAGCTCGAAGTGTTCGATACCGGCAACCTCTGGTTCGTCAGGCAGATGATCAAGGAGGACCTCATCCCCTCCCCCGCCCTGATCCAGCTCTGCATGGGAATTCCGTACGGTGTGCCTGCGGATACCGGTCACCTGCTCGCCATGGTGAATACGCTGCCGTCGGACGCCATTTGGACCTCGTTCGCCGTCAGCCGGATGCAGATGCCGTGGGTGGCGCAATCCATCCTTCTCGGCGGCAACGTGCGAGTCGGTCTCGAGGACAATCTGTACTTGAGCCGCGGTGTGTATGCGAGCAATGCACAGCTGGTCGAGAAATCGCGCATTATCATAGAAGCCATGGGGGCTCGCGTCCTCACCCCGGCGCAGACGCGGGAGCGGCTGAAACTCGGCTGATCGAGCCGCAGTTGAGCGGTTCGACCGCGGTAGGCTGGAGTTGACCATGGCGGGCGAGCTCATTTATCGGACCGGCCTTGCGCCGGAGTGGATCGACTACAACGGCCACCTCCGGGACGCCTATTACGGACTGATCGTGAGTTTTGCGAGCGACGCGCTGATGGACCGGTTGGGAATGGACGCACCCTATCGCGAGCGGACGCGCAATACGCTGTACACCGTGGAGATGCACATCCACTATCTGCGCGAGGTCAAGAAATCCGACACGGTCCTGGTTTCCGTTCGCATGCTCGGCGCCGACCACAAGAGAATTCACGCGGCCTTCGATCTGGCGCGCGAGGGCGACACGGCTGCGGCCGCAAGTGCCGAGCTCATGCTGCTACACGTGCATCAAGGGGAAACAGTATCCACGCAGCCCTTTCCGCCGCAGATCAATGCTGCGATCGGCGCGCTGCTCGAGGCGACGGCCGGGGTACCCGCTGCCGGGCCGGGTTCGCGCCGCATCGAATTGCGCCGTAAATAGGCGAGCTCGAAGTATTCTCATGCAACGCCTGACGAATGCGCGGCCCTTGCCTGCAGGTCTGGTGGATACCCGCGGCTTATCCGTGGTGGACCTGCGGCTTAGTACATGAGTCGCGCGGCGCTCAAGCGGCTTCTTGCCCCGCGCAGCATCGCGCTGGTCGGCGGCGCATGGGCCGATGCGGTCGCCGCCGCTTCCCGCTCGATCCACTACACCGGCGAAATCTGGCGCGTTCATCCGAAACGTTCATCCTCGCCGGGGACACATTACTTCCGTTCCGTCGACGAACTCCCCGGCGCACCCGACGCCACGTTCATTGCTGCTCCGAACGTTGAAGTTCCCAACATCGCGGCGGCGCTTGCGCGTCGCGGGGCTGGCGGATTCGTCTGCTTTGCCGCCGGCTTTTCCGAAACGGCCACGGCCGAAGGACAACGGCTCACCGACGACCTCGGCGCGAGCGCCGGTGATTTACCGTTTTTCGGCCCCAACTGCTACGGGTTCATCAACTTCTTCGATGGCGCGGCATTGTGGCCGGATCAGGTGGTCGGCGGCCGGCGGGAGCGCGGGGTGGCGCTCATCTGCCAGAGCGGCACCATCGCGCTGAACCTTCTGTTCAATGAGCGCTCGCTCCCGATCGGCTATGTCCTGACGGTCGGCAACCAGACACGCCTCGCCGTCGAAGACCTGATCGAGCTTCTGTGCGAGGATGATCGGATCACGGCATTCGGCCTTTATGTGGAAGGCATCAAAGACGCCGCACGTTTCGCCCGCGCGGTCGAGAAAGCACGAGCCGCCCGCAAACCCATTGCCATCGTCAAAGCGGGCCGCACGGAAGCCGCGGCGCGCACAGCCCGGAGTCACACTGGCTCGCTCGCCGGAGCCGACGCGGTCTTTGACTCGTTTTGCAGGCAAGCCGGCCTGGCCCGCTGCGATTCGCTTGCAACGCTCTGCGAGACATTGAAAGTGCTTCACGCGGGAGGTCCGCTCCCGGGCCGGCGGGTGCTCGTGATGGGCGCTTCAGGCGGCGACATGGCAATGACCGCGGACGCATCCCGTGATCTCGGGCTCGAGTTTCCACCCATTCCGGACGCCTCGGCCACCCGCCTCCGCGAGATCCTGACCGACCGGGTTCACCTCTCCAACCCATTCGATTTCCACACCCACGCGTGGTTCGACCGCCCCGCACTGCGCTCAATGTTCTGCGTGGCCCAGAGATCCGGCTTCGACGCCGTAGGGTTCATGATCGACTGCCCGCCGGCGGCGAAAGCCGATCCCGCGAGCTACGTCGCCGTGATCGAGGAATTCATCGCCGCATTTCCCGGCGCGCCCACCCGGGGCGCAATCATCAGCTCGCTACCCGAATCGCTCAGTGCCGACATGCGCGAAAAGTGCCTCGAAGCCGGCATCATTCCGCTGCAAGGCCAGCGCCAGGCACTTGAAGCGCTCGACCTTGCCGCCGCCATCGGAGAAGTCTGGGCAACCGGCGATCGCGTTGAGCTACGCGCTCCGCGTCACAGAGATCATTTCTCTCAACACCCAGGTAACAACTTACTCTCTTCGCATCAGGGCACGAGCCTCGAGGATCGAACACTAGCGGAACACGAGGGAAAGGCAGCATTGGCTGCTTTCGGCGTGCGAGTCCCCCGCGCACGGGTCGTGAGTCCGCGGGATGCCGCCGACGCCGCCGCAACCGTAGGCTTTCCGGTCGTCATCAAGGCCGCCAGCGCGGCGCTGGAACACAAATCCGACGTCGGCGGCGTCGTCATGGATGTACGCACTTCAGCCGACGCGAAGTCCGCGGCGGAGCGTCTCTCCCGACTGTCCGACACCTTGCTCGTCGAGGAGATGGTGGCGGACGGGGTTGCAGAAATACTCATTGGCATGACCGTCGACCCTCAGTTCGGCCAAGTCCTCGTGCTCGGGGCCGGCGGCGTCCTGACGGAATTACTGCGCGACACCGTGACACTGCTGCCACCCTTCACCGCGGCGGCAATCAAAGCGGCGCTCATGAAGCTCGCAGTCGGAAAACTGCTCACCGGTTATCGCGGTCGGCCGCCAGCCGACATTGCCGCTCTCGTGGAAACCGCTTTGGCCTGCACGCGCTACGCCCAGGCAAATGTTGATACTCTTCTCGAGCTCGACATCAACCCTGTCATCGTTCGACCCGCGGGCCGCGGCGCCGTCGCAGTGGACGCGCTGATCCGCCTCGCGCAGGAGCACTGAAATGTCAGATGGTATTGAAGTCACCACCGACGGCGCGATTCTCGAGATCACACTCAATCGCCCCAAGGCAAACGCCATCAACCTGGCGGCAAGCCGCCGGTTGAACGACATCTTCACGGCATTCCGGGACGACCCCGAGCTGCGCGTCGCGATCGTTACGGGTGCCGGCACTCGCTTCTTCAGCGCCGGCTGGGACCTCAAGGCCGCGGCAGAGGGCGAAAAATCCGACGCAGACTGGGGCATCGGCGGCTTCGGCGGCCTGAACCACCCGCGCAACCTCGACAAGCCGCTGATCGCTGCTGTCAACGGCATCGCCTGCGGTGGTGGCTTCGAGATCGTCCTGGGAACGGACATCATCGTCATGGAAGAACACGCCCGCTTCGCTCTCCCGGAAATCAACGTCGCCGTGCTGCCCGACGCCGGCACGATCAAGCTCCGTCG
>JAQGOC010000262.1 GCA_028293805.1 Gammaproteobacteria bacterium | reverse complement strand
TCATCAACAATATGCCCGAGGCAGCGCTCGAGCCTAGGGAAACGCAATTCGCAAGTCTGCTGCGAGCCGCGGCGGAGCCACTGTCCGTACGGTTGCGTTTATCTTCTCTACCGGAAGTGCCCCGCGGACGCTTTGGCCTCGAACGCGTCAACGGCGGCCCTTACTGGTCCATCGATGAGCTGCTGCGGGAACGGCTGGACGCGCTGATCGTCACCGGAGCGGAGCCGTGTGCGCCGCGCCTGAGCGATGAGCCTTACTGGGAACGTCTGGGGGAGCTTCTGCGGTGGTCGCAAGAGAACACCAGTTCGAGCATCTGGTCGTGTCTGGCTGCGCACGCCGCCGTGGAGCATCTCGATAAGATCCGACGGCAACGGCTGGAACACAAGCGCAGTGGTGTGTTTTCACATACAACTTTGGCGGGACATGCACTGCTCGAGGGCGTGAGAGCGCCGCTTAGCACGCCCCACTCGCGTTGGAATGGATTGCCCATGGATGAGTTGCGCGAGGCCGGTTATACGATCGCGAGCTTTTCCGCCGTGACCGGTGCGGACTTGTTTACGAAACAGGTCCGCAGTCTGCTGGTCTTTTTCCAGGGACACCCGGAATACGAGACCGCAACGCTGCTGAAGGAGTACCGGCGCGATGTCGGGCGCTTTCTTCGGGGGCAGCAGTCGCATTATCCGACTCTGCCGGAGGGCTACTTCTCTTCTGAAGCCATCGCCATGCTGAACGCATTCCAAGCGCAGGCTGTGGCGGCGCCGTCTGCCGACCTGCTCGGGAGCTTCCCGGCCGCAAGCCTTACAGCGGGTTTGACAAACCCCTGGGCTGCGGGTGCCACGGGCATTTATCGCAATTGGCTGGCGTTGCTCGCCGGCGCCAGGAAAGCGGCACACACGCTCCCGGCGACCAAGGTGTCCTAGTCGAAGCTCATGGGTGAGTCGCAGGACAATCCGGGCGGTGAACGCCGGCCCCTCGAGCGCGTGACCGCCTTGGTCGAGCGGATTCTGGACCGCCCGGACGGACGCGGACCTCTGCCGCTCGATGCCCGCCTGAGCGAGCTCGGCATGAGCTCCCTGAAGATGATCAACCTGATGCTGGGCCTCGAGGTCGAGTTCGATCTCGCCATTCCACAAGGCGAGATCACGCCTGATAATTTCGAATCCATCGCCTCGGTGGAGGCGCTCATCACCAGACTACTGCGGTAGACCCGCGGCGTGCAGAGCGTTCACGAGCTCATCGACATCCGCTAGGGTGGTTTCACCATGCGTCGCGCAAATCCGGATGACCTCCCGCCCTTCGAAATTGGTACGCGCCACCCATGCACGGCCTGAGCTCAGCAGATTACGCACGATGTCACGGATCTCGCCCAATTCCGCCGGCGGCACCACGCAAAGGACCGCTAGCGACGAATCATTCATCGCCGACCAGCCGCGCGCCAACAGCCGGTTCTTGACCTGTGCGATCACTTCCACGGCGCGCTCCACGTGCGCCCCGTAGCCTTTCCACCCGGCTGCGGCCAGAGACACGAACAGGCGCAGCCCCAGAAAGCGCCGCGACCATTGCACGGTGTTCAGGTAGGGATCGAGACTGGAAGCGTTAGTGGGCATGAAGTCGGTTGCGACACGAAACGCTTCATTCAAAACCGCGGTGTGTCGTGCGACAAACATGCCGCACCCCATGGTGGTCGCAAACCATTTGTGCGCATCGATCGTGAACGAATCGGCGAGCTCGATCCCGTCGAGCTCGCCGCGCAGCCGGTCGGACGCCAGTGCCGCGCCTCCCCAGGCGGCATCGACGTGGTACCAGACCCCGTGGGAACGCGCGATCGCCGCGCAACTCGCCAATGGATCGATCATGCCGCCGCCGGTAGTGCCCGCCGTCGCGGCAATCAAAACGGGAACGACACCCTGCCGGCGATCACGTGTTACCGCTTCACTTAACGCGCGGCTGTCCATGCGCCCGTTCCCGTCCGTGGCGACGAGACGGAGCGCGCAGCGGCCGACGCCCGCCTGATGCGCAATCTTGGACCATGCGGGGTGACAGTCCCGTGAGGTATAAAGCGCGACAGGGCCGGGGAATGCCCGCACGCCGTCCGCGCCGAAGCGGGGCTCCGCGCGGGTCAAAGCACAAATTAGCGACGTGTAGTTGGCTTCCGACCCGCTTGTCGTGAAGTGTCCGCCCGCCTCTGCCGGAAATCCCGCTCGGCCTGCAATAGCACGGATCACGTGGGCTTCGATCTCGACGGGCGCGGGCGATGATCCCGAGCTTGCGAGTTGCGGATTGAAGGCGCCCGCAATGCGATCGGCCCACTGCGATGGAGCGCCGGGGGCGGGATTGAACAATCCGAAGTAGCGCGGATGAGTCATGTGAACCGCGCCAAGCTCCAGCTGGGCGATGCTCCACGCAAGTAATGGCTCGACAGCTTGCGGCGTTTCGAAATCGAAGCCGGCCAGTTCCTGCCGAAACTTCGCCATATCCAGTCGCGGCATGACCGAGCCACGCGCGATCCGCTCGTTCGCATTCGCGAGTTCCCGGGTAAGCAGGTCATCCACGCGCTCGCGGGTGGCGCGCGACGGGAACAGGGACGGCACGGGGGAAGGCAGATCGTCGCTGGCGCTCATTCGTGTCCGTCAGCTGCGGGCTGCGGCGGCCAGCGCGTGATCGAGATCGGCGATGATATCGTCGATGTGCTCGATGCCGACACTGAGCCGGATCGTTTCCGGCCCGATGCCGGCGAGACGCTGTTCTTCGGGTGACATCTGCCGATGCGTAGTCGAGGCCGGATGACATGCCAGCGATTTCGCATCGCCGAGATTCACCAGCCGCTTGAACAGCCGCAGAGCGTTATAAAAGCGTGCGCCCCCATCGAACCCGCCGCGAATGGCGAATGTCAGGAGCGAGCAGGCACGACCGCCAAGGTACTTCTTCACCAGGGGGTAGTACGGGTTGTCCGGGAAACCCGCATAGCTCACCGAGGCGACCCGGGTATCGTTGCGCAGAAATTCGGCCACGCGCCGGGCGTTCTCGACGTGCCGGTCGACGCGCAGCGCAACGGTTTCAATCCCCTGCAGCAACAGGAAAGCGTTCAGCGGCGCCAACACGGCGCCCATCGTCCTTTGATAAACGCTGCGACACCGGCCGAGGAAGGCCTTGGGCCCATAATGCTCCGTGTACACGAGCCCGTGATAAGACTCGTCCGGTTGCGTGAACATCGGGTAACGCGCCGCGTGCGTCTGCCACGGGAATTTCCCGCTATCCACGATGATGCCGCCCATGGTTGTGCCGTGCCCGCCCAGGAACTTCGTGAGCGAGTGCAGTACAATATCCGCGCCATACTCGATCGGCCGGACCAAAATGGGCGTCGGGACCGTATTGTCGACGATCAGCGGCACCCCCGCCCGCTGCGCCACGGCGGCCAGCGCCTCCAGGTCGCAGACGTTGCCGGCCGGATTGCCCACCGTTTCACAGAACAAGGCACGAGTATTCTCATCGACCAGCTCTTCCAGATCCGCCGCCCGATCGGACCTGGCGAAGCGGACCGTGACGCCGAGCCTCGGCAACACGTGAGCAAACAGAGTATGCGTCGTGCCATAGAGCTGCGGCACCGAAATGATGTTTCGGCCCGCATCGGCCACATTCAACGCCGCGTAGTACAGTGCTGTCTGCCCCGAGCTCACGCTCAAAGCGTCGATACCGCCCTCGAGCAGCGCCACACGCTGCTCGAGCACGGCATTGGTCGGATTGCCGATGCGCGTGTACCGGTAACCCTCGGCCTCGAGGTTGAACAGAGCCGCGCCGTGCTCGGCGCTGTCGAAGGAATAGGCCACCGTCTGATAGATCGGCACTGCCACGGCTTTCGTAGTGGGGTCGGCGTCAAAGCCGCCGTGCAGGGCAATCGTCT
Organism: Gammaproteobacteria bacterium; assembly: GCA_028293805.1. Taxonomy (GTDB): domain Bacteria; phylum Pseudomonadota; class Gammaproteobacteria; order Steroidobacterales; family Steroidobacteraceae; genus 13-2-20CM-66-19. The sequence continues at coordinate 48,071 of JAQGOC010000262.1, read as the reverse complement.
CGTTTTTCACTTTGGCGCCTCATGCCTTGGGCCAACTCAGATAGCCAAACGGGCGCAGCGTGTCAATTCTGCGGCGACATTCGCTTGCGGGACATTATGACGCCTCCCTCCGGTGAAAATGCGAATTCGCCACTCCAGGCGTGGGTCCGCGCGCTGCAAATGACGGCGCCGATTGAGCGCGGCAGTGCCCCTACCCTGCCCGTTCTGATCGACACTCTCGGGGAACGCTTCGGCGCGAGGCCGGCGCTGGTATCCGCGGACGCCTCCCTGAGCTACCGCTCGCTGGCGGACGCAGTCAACAGGCACGCGCGCTGGGCCCTGGAACAGGGCCTGGTCGCCGGCGACGTCGTCTGTCTGCTCATGCCGAATTGCCCGGACTACATGGCAGTCTGGCTTGGCCTGACCCGGGTCGGCGTAATCGTGTCATTACTCAATACCAACCTGACAGGAGAGGTCCTGGCGCACTCGATCAATAGCGTGGCGCCTCGTTACGTCATAGTCGCCGGGGTATTGAGTCGCGCGCTTAGAGCTGCGCGCGCGCACATCCCCTCTACTGTGCAATGTTGGGTGCACGGACCTGGCGATCACGAGCTGCCGCGCCTCGATCTCGAAGTCGCGCGCATGCCTGCCGAGAAATTGACCGCTGCGGAATACGAGCCTCCCGCGCTCGGCGATTGCGCCCTCTACATCTATACTTCGGGAACGACCGGCCTGCCCAAAGCGGCGAACGTCAGCCATCTACGGCTCATGAGCTGGAGTCACTGGTTTGCCGGCCTCATGGACACGCAACCGAGCGATCGGATGTATAACTGTCTGCCCCTCTACCACAGCGTCGGCGGCGTAGTGGCGACCGGCGCAACGCTGGTCGGCGGCGGTACGGTAGTGCTACGCGAGCGATTTTCGGCGACTGATTTCTGGAAGGATGTCGTCGAGGAACGCTGCACGTTGTTTCAATACATCGGCGAGTTGTGCCGCTATCTCGTCGGCAGTCCGCGCCAAGCAGAGGAAACACAGCACGCGCTGCGACTGTGCTGCGGGAATGGCCTGCGGGCCGACATCTGGGAGCAGTTCAGGGAACGCTTCCGCATTCCCCGAATCCTGGAGTATTACGCGGCGACGGAAGGAAGTTTTTCGCTCTACAACTGCGAAGGACGGCCGGGGGCGATCGGGCGGATCCCCCCCTTCCTGGCGCATCGAATGCCCGTGGCACTCGTGAAGTTCGATCCGGCAAGCGGTGCTCCGCTGCGCAATGAGGCGGGCCGATGCGTGCGCTGTGACGTAAATGAAACTGGCGAGGCGCTTGGCGAGATTTCCAATGCCAGTGGCAAGCCCAGCAGCCGCTTCGAAGGCTACGCGGATGCTGAAGCCTCGAGGCGGAAACTGCTTCGCGACGTCTTTGCCCAAGGAGACACGTGGTATCGCACGGGTGATCTGATGCGCAAGGACCACCATGGCTATTTTTACTTCGTCGACCGTGTGGGCGAGACCTTCCGCTGGAAGGGCGAAAACGTTTCCACGACGCAGATCATGGCCGTCATCACGGACTACCCCGGCGTGAGCGACGCCGCTGTGTATGGTGTCGCAGTACCGGGAGCGGACGGACGCGCAGGAATGGCGGCACTCGTCATCAACACTAAGTTCGATCTGGGCACCTTCAGGCAGCACCTCGCGACGCGGCTGCCAGACTATGCGCGGCCGTTGTTTCTTAGACTCGTCCCGTCGATCGATATCACCGGAACCTTCAAGCTCAGGAAGCAGGACCTGGCGCTGCAGGGCTACGACCCGGACCAGATCGCGGACGACCTCTATCTCGATGACAAGCGGTGCCAGGGCTACGTGCGCCTGGATACGGCGCTCGCCGCGCACCTCCGCACCGGCAAGCTGCGCTTGTGATAATCCCCGGCGGCCTACCTCCCTAGATTTCCGACGCCAGCTGCAGCGCCGGCAGCTCGCTCCTCGTAATGAACGCGCCGCACGCGATGTGCACGGGGGGATTTGCGCGCATTTTCGACCGGTTCGTAGCCAGAGAGTGAGCTCGCACGCGTGTTATATGGCTGCGAGCGCATCGACTAGCCCCGCCGCCAAGAAAAAGATTCGGAAAATCCCGCAGCCGGTCAGCCAAGTCAAGCTTGGCATTGGCGCTGTCGCCAATCACTCACGTCTGTAAGTCGAGACATTTTGTGATGAGCGGCATGTTGGGTTTTACTCCCCGCGCAGTCGGATAGACGGGTGTGTCGCAGGGACGCGACGCCCGCCATGCCCGGCGCGGTTGACCGTCCACCCATCGCAAGTCGGACGGCAGCTGGCGACATTGTTTGCTCGGGTTTTTGTTTGCCCGAGCGTTGTTTTAAACGGGGAAGCAGTCACTCATGCGCACTAACTCTTCTGTGTTCGGTACAACTGCGGGCGGTGTATTTGCGATTACCGCCGCAACCCTCTCGGTCCTTACGGTCACTCACGCCGCAACATCGGCACCCACGATCATGGGCACCCCCAGCACCACCGCCACGGCCGCGCGGTACTATGGCTTCCAGGCCTGGGCCACCGACCCGAACAAGCGTCCTCTGGTGTATTCGATTACGAATAAGCCGGCGTGGGCAACATTTAACACGCAGTACGGACATCTCTACGGCACGCCTGCCGTGTCGAGCGTGGGCACGTACAGCAACATCGTCATTTCCGTGAGCGATGGCATCGCACGCGCAGCGCTGCCGGCATTCTCGATCAAGGTGTCGTCGAGCGGCGGGAGCACCGGAACTCCGACGCCGACACCTACGCCGACACCCACACCGACTCCGACTCCAGCTCCGCCGACATCGACTGGTGCAGCGACATTGAGCTGGAATCCCCCGACCCAGAACACGAACGGCAGCACGCTCAGCGGTCTTGCCGGGTACCGGATCAATTACGGCACCAGCGCCACATCGTTGACTCAGAGCGTACAGGTCACGAATCCGGGCTTGACGAGCTATGTGATCGAGAGCCTCTCCCCGGGTACGTACTTCTTTGGGATTGCGGCCTACACGAGCAGCGGCGCGCAGAGCGCGCTTTCCAGCATCGTGAGCAAGACGATCAAGTGACTCTCGCGCAAGGAGTGACGTTGGCGAGTGACTTCGGCGAGTCACTTTCGCGCAGGCTGTAATTCTCGTGCAGGAGCCACTCTTGCGCAGCAGTTACTCGGGGAGAGGTAAGGCCGGGGTGCGCAGGCAGCTTTACGCCTCGCACCCCGGCGAGGGTCCGGACGCGCACTTCACGCGGTATTGCCGGCATCGACCGTCAATGTAATGCCCGTGATGTTTCTGGCGTTCTTGCTGAGCAGGAATTCGACGCTGGCGGCAATGTCGTCGACGTCGATCATTCTCCGTAGCGCGCTACGCCGGATAATCTGCTCGCGTTGGCCACCGCTTAGCGCCTGCGTCATCTCTGTGTCGACAAAACCTGGAGCGATCGCGTTGACAGTGATGCCGAGCTGACCGACTTCGCGTGCCAGAGAGCGCGTGAATCCGATAAGGGAGGCTTTAGTGGCTGCGTACGCTGATAGAGCGCTGTAGCCCGTCGAAGCCACGATGGAAGAGATGTTCACGATCCGCCCAGCCCTTTCAACCATCATCGAACGCAGCACGTACTTGCTCAAAATAATGGGTGAGATCGTGTTGAGGCGTACGAGGCTCTCGATCTGCTCATCGCGCATCATCGTCAGCACCCCAGCGGTTCCCAGTCCGGCGTTGTTGACGAGGCCGTAGAGAGGTCCGAACTCCTTGCGCAAGTCGCCTACGAGGGCGGCAATCGCTGCGGTGTTGGTCAGATCGAAGGCGCGAAAGTGCAGAGCGCCTGGGTGCTCCGGCTCGATTGCCGCGGCGGCAGTACGCAATTGCGCGCTCTCGGTGCGGGCGATCGTAATGACTCGATAGCCGCCGGCGGCAAGGGTGGAGGCAATCGCCAGACCCAGCCCCCTGCTGCCACCGGTTACGATGACGTTAAGCACTCGGGCGTACCAGCTTTCCCGAAGCAGAAACGTCCAGGGCCGGCACGATCCGCACCATGGTCGGTACCTTGTGCGCGGGCAGCACGCGGCGACAGATTTCAATGATCTCCCGCGTCAACGCTTCTCCCACCGGGCGCTGACCAAAGCCAGCCGCGTCATCGGCCAGCACGACGTCTGCCGTGACTACGGCGCCTGTGATCGGATTGCGGCGCGCCTTGACGAGCGACATTCGGACCCACGGACTGGAGTTGATCACGGCCTCGACTTCTTCGGGGTATACCTTCAGGCCTCCGACGTTGATCACTCCGCCGGCACGGCCCACGAAATGATACCGCCCATTACGCAACTCGACCCTGTCGCCAGTGTCGACAAATCCATCGTCGTCCCGCAATGTTTCGGCCCCTTCACCCAGGTAGCGCGCAGCATTACCGTCCGAACGGATATGCAGCGTATCGCCTTCAATCTTCAATTGGACCTTTTCTCCCGCTGAACCGACCAAGCTTGCCGGAAAGCCGGCGAGCCCATCGTCTACCTCGAAGGCAACACCAGCCTCGGTAGAGGCAAACGCGTGCGCTACTGTCGATTGCGGGTACGCGGCCCGTAGGTTGTCGAGAATCGCTTGGTCCGCGATCTCGCCCGACAGCCGCACATAGCGCGGTGCGATCGTGGCCGCAGCGCCACTCATCAGCGCTCTGCGCCAATGCGACGGAGTTCCGGAAATGTGAGTGATCCCCGCGGCGGCGGCTCGGGTCAGAAAATCGGTAGTCGCCTCCACGGGATCGGAAAGGACCAGCGCACCGCCGCGCAGAGTCGCTCGCAGAAAAATCTGCAGTCCGCCGTATCGCCGGATGTCATAGAACGTACTCCAGACCAACGAACCTGGTTTCGGCTGCTGAGAAGGTATCGCGCTCGTCAGACTTGCGAGTGTATGCAGCACGAGCTTGGGCGCACCCATGGTACCGGACGTCAGGAGTACCCATTCGGTGTCATGGGAGCGACGGCGGGTTACGTCGCGTGCCACTGCGGCCGGGGCGGCAGTGACACAAGTTGGCAGCGTCGCCGCATTCTCCTCGGGCATTGCCGAGTCGCGGACCCAGGCGTCGGCGTCCGCAGACTTGATTACGATGGGGAAATGAGCCGCAGACAAATCGGGAGGACAGAGCACGAGCCGCTGCGCGACGCCGTCGAGTTCGACGAGAGCAAGCGCCGCGACCAGCTGATCCCGGGCCGAGATCAGGACCCGGCGTCCGCGCAACTCCTCCAGCCGACCCTCGAGACACGAAGCGTTCTCGAGATCTGCAAGCTTGATGACCGTGTCAACACCGTGGAAGGAGCCGGTAGGCGGTGTCCCGCCTGAGGTCATCGAGCCCCACAGCCACGGAGCGCTAACTGGAAGAATTTTCGTACAACCCGACGAAATCGCCGAACGTGACGGGGAATTCCACCGCCACGGCGGCGTTGAAGGGATCGAACCCGAGTTGGTCCTCCAGACGGGCGACAATGATCGCGAAGCTCAGCGAGTCGAGTCCCGACTGCAGGAGCTTCAGGTCATCCGTCAGCGGCGCCAGCTTTCTGTGCTGTTCGTTGGCCACCTGCTCGAACAGCGACGTGATCGTAGACCTCACCGATATCCCCTTGAGCTTCATTGTGCATCCAGCACTCATTATGCTGCAGGGATAGCGGGAACAAACGACAACGCGCCGCAGCGTTACGCTGCCGCTCAGGCTCGTGCCGGGGAACGCGGGTGCGCGGGGCGGCGAAGCCGCTCCCGAGTAGACAGCTTAGGGCCGATGTTTCGCCAACCAACCTGGAGCTTCACCTTCTGAAGCGCGCGCCCTCAGCGAACTGCGCGTGCAGTATCCTCGCGGTGGTCAGTCGACGCTGCAGGTCTGGCAGAACCCGCCCCAGTACGGCCAACACGCCTGGTGCCTCTTAACTGGGATTGTCGCTCGTGCGCACGCTGCAGGAGCAGATTCGCCACTTCCTGGCGTGCCTCGGCGTCACTCGTTCCGGGCGGAAACTCAAAAACTTCCGATCGATCAAACGGGTTCTTGAATCGGACGGGCTGGCTGTCCGATTCCGTCAGCAGTGGTGCGGCAGGAGCAGCCGAGCCGGAAGCCTTAATTGCAATGGCGGGCGCCGGTGGATTCCGATCTACTGCGCGATGCGCAGCGCTGCCCAGCGCGATCACAGCAGCGGCGATGCTGAGTAGCCCGGCGATACGCGCCAGCGGCCACCTGTTAATTCGTGTTGCATTGCCGGTGTGCGAGTTCTTCACCACCGGGGCAGCTTGCGTTGGGCTCAGCCTTGCGCTCTTCACTACCGGGGCAGCTTCCGCTGGGCTCAGCCTTGCGCTCTTCACCACCGGGGCAACTTCCGCTGGGCTCAGCCTTGCGTTTTCCACCACCGAGGCAGCTTCCGCCGGGGTCGGCTTTGCCTCTGCCGGATGCGTGGAGGCAGGTTGTTCCCCGGCAAGCCGCGACAAGGCCAGCATGTCACTCGGAGTCAACTCCAACTCAATAGTGTCTTCGTCTGGATCGTCGGCGAATTCAGGTAAGTCGGCGTCAAATGCCTTCATCATTGCATCACGTTACCAAGGCTCAGCTGGAGGCACGTGCGAATTCATCACTCTTCTTATTACTAGCGTGACGCGGTTCAGAAACCACGACGCCCTCGAGGCCAGCTGGCGGCATCTGCCTGCCGCCGTCACGGAAGATATGGCGTGAGCTCTGCAGTAGCCGCTCCGCGACTACTCATGCTGAATACGGGCCAGCTCAGCCCCGATGCCCAGATTACTCCCGCAAACGGCCGCATCCAATGAGCAGCGGGATGGCGACACCTAAGTCACTGGATTTACGGGCTTTCCGCGGAGCGCCGGCGGGTTCCGAGGTGACATAACCTCTCGATGACCCTGTGCCGAGCGATACCGCCACAAGCGCCGCGCGGTGTTCCCAGCAGGCGTCATTTGGACTATCGGGACGGGACGAAATCCTACGAACCGATCCTTCTACGGGTCGGACCTCTTCGGACTGCGGCGGGAGGGGGATTGGTGGAGCCAGTCGGGATCGAACCGACGACCTCTTCCATGCCATGGAAGCGCTCTCCCAGCTGAGCTATGGCCCCACGCGAGCCGCGGGAAACTACGCACCCCTCCCTATATTGTCAAGCCTGACAGGAATACCGGTGGGACAACGCCGGTGCGCCGCGCTGGCCGGCGCCGTACGGGTAACCGATTACACTTCCACGTAATCGTCTTAGGCAGCCGGCGAGGTCCCCGCTAGCGCCGCGTCCAGGCGGGCGAGCGTGCGCTCGCGGCCAAGTAACGCCAGCGTCGCGTCGATCGGCGGAGAAACCGCTGTTCCGGTGACTGCCACTCGAACTGGCTGCGCAATCTTTCCAAGGCCACTTTGGAGGCTCGTGGCCAAATCATTGAGCGCGGTGTGAATCGCCGCGGTCGTCCATTCGGGCAATGCAGCGAGCTGCGTGCGCACTTTCGCGAGTACCTGCGCTCCGTCGCCCGCCAGATGCTTCGCCGCCGCCTTGGGATCGATCTCAACGTTTTCGATGAAGAAGAAGCGGCTGTTCTGCGCCATCTCCTTCAGGGTCTTCGCCCGCTCCCGCTGCGCCAGAATCACTCCTTCAAGCAGCTTCTGATCCTCGCTGTCGAGGCCCAGACGGCGCAATTGCGCGCGCAGGTGCGGCACCAGCGAGGCCGGCTCCGCGCGGACCATGTGCTGCTGATTGAGCCACAGGAGCTTTTCGGGATTGAAGGCAGAAGCCGCCTTGTTCACGTCGTGAATATCGAACGCGGCGATCATCTCTTCGCGCGTGAAGACTTCCTGGTCGCCGTGCGACCAGCCCAGGCGGACCAGGTAATTCAGGAGCGCGTCCGGCAGATAGCCCTCCTCCTCATATTGGAGGACGCTCACCGCTCCATGGCGCTTCGACAACTTCGCACCATCCGGCCCGAGGATCATCGGCACGTGCGCATAGGCCGGTACCGTGGCGTCCAGGGCGAGGAGCATGTTCATCTGGCGCGGAGTGTTGTTGAGATGGTCGTCGCCACGGATGACGTGCGTGACGCCCATATCCATATCATCGACGACGACGCAGAAATTGTAAGTCGGCGTGCCATCGGAGCGCGCGATGATCAGATCATCGAGCTCCTTGTTCTGGAACGTCACCGGCCCGTGCACGAGGTCATTGACCACCACGGCCCCGTCCAGCGGATTACGGAAGCGCACGACCGGATCGATTCCCGGGCGGGGCTCGGTCCTGTTCCGGCAAAGCCCCGAATAGCGCGGCTTCTCCTTGCGCGCGATCTGCCCCTCGCGCATGGCGTCCAGCTCCTGCTTCGAGCAGTAGCAGTGATACGCGGTCCCGGCGTCGAGCATGCCCCGAATGACTTCGCGGTACCGATCGAAGCGCTGTGTCTGGTAGTACGGCCCCTCGTCGGCATCCAAGCCCAGCCAAGCCATACCCTCGAGGATCACGCGGACGGCCTCATCCGTCGACCGCTCGCGGTCCGTGTCCTCGACACGCAGGATGAACTTGCCGCCGGTGCGCCGCGCGTAAAGCCAGCTAAAAAGCGCTGTCCGGACGCCACCCACGTGGAGCAGGCCGGTGGGGCTGGGTGCGAATCGGGTAACTACTGCCATGAGCCGACGCCGTCATTGCGAGGGGCGCGCATGGTACCAAGCGGCGGCCCGCCACGCCTTGCCTGCCACTCCTTTGCCTTGCGCTGCCACGCCGTGGTACGCCGCCGACCTGCCGCGCCCGTCCTCCGCCGCTACCTCTCGTCCGGCTCCTTGGAGCGCGCGCCGGCTGCTTGCGGTCATCATTGCCTCCAGCGAAGACGCTCTATAGACTTGCCGCCTTCACGAATGGGCGGTTAGCTCAGCGGTAGAGCACTGCTTTCACACGGCAGGGGCCACTGGTTCGATCCCAGTACCGCCCACCACTATAAAGTAAGGCATTTCCGACACTTTCGGGCTTTTCAGAAAAGGCCTGTGTGGCATGTCGACCGTATGCCCGCGTATGGATTCCGGTCGACACCGCTAGACGGCATAGCGCACAGGACCGACCGGCCGAGCGGGAACGCAACCTACGAATGGGCGATGGTGTGGACGGAGTTCCAAGACCCTATTGGGCTAGTCCAGGCAGATCCGGAAGCGTGAGCCGGCTCTATCCTTCGGGACGTATAGGTCGCAGGTTTCAAATCCTGTCACCCCCACCATTGATCCTATTAACATTTTTCGAACAAAAAACTTCTGGGTCCATGGCAGTTGTCGAGCTGGGTCCAAATTGGGTCCAAGCTTCGAAGCAGCGCTGTTGGCATCCCACGTGGGGTCCATTTAGAGAGGTGACCGAGTTGCGGCTACAAATTCTGCCGGCTCCAACTTGTGCTTAAGTATCTGCCGCGGTTTGGTGACCGAGGTAGCCCCGCGAACTCAATGCGGTCCTGAATGCGACGGGCCCGACGAGCTACCTGTTCGAGGGACTTGACCAACTAGCGGGCCTCGTGCGCGGCCTGCCCCTGATTGTGAAGTACTTGAGTGTCGGTGCCCCAGTGTGAGCGCGGCCCATTTAAGCCGGGCGTGGACTCACTGCACAGGCTGGAAAGACCACATCTCCACCACTGCGAGCCATCCGACACCTTCACTAAGAGCTCATTTCCATATGATGCTGATCCAACAATCCGGGTAACTGAGGATGCGACGCCCCCCATTTGAGTAGCACGCCACTTCACTGCTTGGTCTGTCTGACGATGCGGATCACTTCGGCTTTGCTCTGCGCTGGGACTCGCGATAAATCATCCAACCTCAGACCTTTTTTTCAGCTCCAGACTTTCCGCTGTTATCTCGGCGGCTTCGTACACAATTACGGGCGCACCGCGAGTCGTGAATGGCAAGCTGATCATAGGCAACGGCGGTGCTGACATTCTCGGCGTGCGCGGTTACGTCACCGCGTACGATGCCGAGACGGGCAAACTTGCCTGATGCTTTTACACCGTACCCGGCGATCCGAAGAAGGGCCCTGACGGGGCTGCCTCGGACTCCGCCATCCCTCCGCAATTCGTCCATTTGGTCGCCAGCGTTCTGCCTTGGATATACATCGTTGAAATCTAAGCGAATTTCGTCATACATTGCGGGGTTGTGTGCGCGCCTTCGGACGCTGATTCGGGAATCATCCAAAACCTGCAATAAACGGTTGGCGGCTGACGGTTGACGGTTGACGGCGGTTCGTCGTTTACTGGCCTGCGAGGGGCTGTTAACCGTGCGAGGAGGGGGGCCTTCGCAGCGGTACACGGATACGTTGCGTCGCCATGGCCGAAGTTCCCCTTAGGGCATCGTCGTCATGTGAGGGGTTACGTCATGATTCCGTGTCAACTCTACGAGGTCTTCTTGGCCGTAGCTGATTGTGGCAGCTTCACCGTAGCGGCCAAATCCTTAAACATCTCGAAGTCAGTCGTCAGCCGATACGTGCAGGAGCTCGAATCCCGATTGGGAACACAATTGGTCCTGCGCAGCACGCGGCATACGACGATCACGGAAGCCGGGCGGGCGGTGCAGAAACGTTGTAGCGAGGTGCTCGGTCAGATGCGCCAGCTCGAAGACGAGTTTGTCTCTACGAGGGCAATTCCCAAGGGAAAGTTTCGGATTGCCGCCCTGGATTATTTCGGGGAGCAATATGTCGCGCCCGTGGCAGCCGAGATGTGCCGTCGCTGCCCGGAACTCGATGTTGACTTACATATCAGCACCGAGCCGCAGAATCTGATCGCGGAATCTTATGATGTGTCTATTCTGTACGGCGGACTAAAGGACTCCTCGTACATCGCGCGTGAAATCTTCCAACTTCCGCACTCGGTGGCCTCTTCCGCGGACTATCTGCAAATCGCCGGGATACCCAAACACCCTGATGATCTCAAGCACCACGATTGTCTGGTGTCGACGTTCGATGCCTGCGCGGTGTGGAAGTTCCGAGTGGACGGGCAGGTCCGGGAGTGGCGACCTCATAGCCGGCTCAAAAGCAACAGCGGGCCGGCATTGCTGGCGGCGGCGCGCCGGGGAATGGGCGTCTGTCGTCTGCCGAAGCTCTACTTGGGTCCCTACTTCGCGAGCGGAGAGTTGGTAGAGCTGTTGCCAGATTTCAGCGCCCCGCCCATGCCGGTGTCTGCCGTGTACGCGTACAAGCGACCCGCGCCCGCGGCGATCGAGCTCTTCTTGGACCTTATCACAACGAGTCTTCGCACGGTCGGCTTTCCCCCGCGGTACGCGCCGCTCCCAATCGATTCCCGGGCGGTGATGTAGCATCGAGCCCTCGCGCTGATGCGGCGATCGCGCGTCAAGAGAGGATTTCGTGAGGTCTAAAACGTGTAGCGAACGGAGACGCCGTAAGTCCGCGGCGGAGCGAGCGTCTGCACGGTAAATCCACCGGGATTGTTGTTTGCGCGAATCTGGGTTGCGTACAGCTTGTCATTCAAATTCTTACCCCACAGTGCGAGCGTGGTCCGCGCGTCGGGAAGCGTCCATTCAGCGCGAGCGTTCAACAGGTCGTAAGCGCCTTGCCCGATGAAATTATCAGCTGTGGTCCGATAACCTGTGCTGTAGAAATAGGACACGTTGAAACCGAGTGTTCCAATCACGAGGGGTATGCGGTAGTCCGCGGTTAGGTTAGCAGTGGCGTTTGGGGCGTAGGGCAGCTTGTTGCCCTTCGCACTTTGAATCGAGGCGATTGTGCCACCACCTTGATTGGAAGACTGTTCGACGTTGAATATTGCATTCGGGTAGGAGGTGAAGTAATCCTTTAGCAACTCTACGCCCGCGCTCAGCGTCAATTGGTCCGTCGGCCTCGCCTGAAGATCCAAGTCCAGGCCGTACAATCGCGCCTTTGCGGCATTGAGTGTCAGAGCGGAAGTGTTTTCGTAAACAGTGACCTGGAGGTCGGACCAGTCGTAGAGGAACGCTGACGCATTGAGCCGCAGGCGATGATTCATGAACTCCGTCTTCATGCCCACTTCCCAGGCGTCGAGCTTCTCCGGGTTATAGGCATTGGGACTCGGCGGAATCATGTTGTAGCCACCGCTCTTGAACCCGGTGTTGTATGACGCGTAAACCATCACGTCATCGTTAATCTGGTGGTCGAGTGCGATCCGATACGTTGTCTTTGTGAACGTATCATTGCCGCCAATGGATCCGACATCGATTTCCGGTTGATCGGCGGGGGGGAGGAATCCGAGATAAAGCGGTCCGGCATTGAAAGTCGTGGTACCCGACACTGCCTTGTAGTCATGAGTATAACGGGCGCCAACCGTCAGGTTGGTCCGCGGAACGAACGGAATCGGAAACGTGGCCTGGCCGAATGGAGCATACGAGACCGTACTTTGCTGCCCATAGAAATTCACGCGCGAGAACCCGGAACCCGGTGCGGTGACGCCGCTGATACTGCTGCCCTCAATAAAGAAGGGGTGGAGGTATTTGATGGAGTTGTGTAGAAAGAAGACCCCTCCGACCCAGTGCACCCGACTGCTTGGCGCTGAGGCCACCTGTAGCTCGTGGGTCATTTCAGTCGTTTCATTTCCCCAGCCGGCAATCTGCTGGACGCCCGCCGTCGGGCTCGGCGACCAGATGAGATCCTCGCGATAGTTCCGGTAGGCACCGATGTAGTTCAAGCTCGCCGCCTCGAAGTCGTGGCGCCAGTTCAAGCTGGCGCCCCACTGCCACCAACTCGAGTAGGGGTTCACCGACGTGTCGATATTATAGGGGGACCCCGGGGGGTGCGTAGTAGGAAGGCCGGTCACGAACGTGGGCAGGATAGTTCCGGCCGCCACGCCAGCGGCCATGTCCGGCCTTTGCGCGGCAGTCGTAGTGCCTGGGCCCCAATTTGAATAGGTTCCCGGAACGATTGTCTCCGCCGTCATCACCGATGAATTCAGCCGGCTGTAATCACCGATCGCAGTCACCTTGTCATGGTCACCGAGGTCCAGAACCCACTTGCTGCGGATGGCCTTGTTAGTTTCCTTGTAGACATCCATGCCAGTGAAAAGATTCCGACCAAAGCCATTGGCTTGGTTCGAGTAGTAGCCCGCCAGATCCGCGGCGAGATTCGAGGTTAGGCCGCCGCTCAGATACTCGCTAACAGCCACCGTCTTGTAGTTGCCGAAACTGACCCAGCCATCGCTGCGAAACTGTTGTGTCGGTGTCTTGGTCGTGATACTCACTACGCCACCGGTCGTATTACGGCCGAACAGGGTGCCCTGCGGGCCCCTGTCAACCTCGATCTGTTCGATGTTGTTCAGCGCCTGCAGGCCTCCGTTGAATCCTGAGATCAGCACGCCATCGACATAGGTCTGCACCGAGTTGTCGGCACCGGCGTTTGCGGCCGAGGTACCGACGCCGCGAATGTACGGCGAGAAGTTGAGCTCGCCGACCTGGAAGTTCAGACCCGGAACGAGCATGCCTATGTCGGCGGTGCTGGTGATGTTCGCCTTCGCGAATTGATCGGCAGTGACGGCCGCGATGGCGATCGGGACGCTTTGCAGATTCTCGGAGCGGCGATTGGCGGTCACGACGATCTCCTGAAGGCCCGCATTGTCCTGCGCGCCGGGAGTGTCCGCCGCATCAAGCGCACAAGCCACGCCTGGCATTTGTGCCAGAAAGGCAACGATTGTCATCGCCGCCAGATTGCGCCCGGATCCGGGATGAATGCCTGCCGAACTGTCTCGAGACACCATCCAACACCCCCTGGAAAGTGGCTTTGGAAGCCGTGCATTGCTTCTGCCGAGAAAGGCAGGAGTTCCAACTACATCTGTACGATAACCCCGGAGCCTCCAGGAGGTCACTATCCGGATTGTTGTCGTGCAAGAACACTGTTTCCCAGGATTTACATCCTTCCGTCCGTGGCGCCTGTGTACGCTATCAGCCAGAAGTTCAGCGGTTTGTGTGCCGCCCAGTGCGCTCATGCACCGCATGCCACACCACGAGTCCTAGGAAGGAAGCAGCGAATGAACGCGATTGAAGAGCAGTCAGTACAAAAGGATGCGCGGCGCGGCGGCGCAGAGGCTATCGCCGAGGCGCTGCGCGCCTGTGATGTTGAGATGGTGTTCGGTTATAGCGGTGGCGGAACCGGTCCCCTGGTCAACGCAATTGCGGTGAGCGGTCTCGCCAATATGAACGCGCGCACCGAACTTTCCGGGGCGTGGATGTCCTACGGATACAATCGAATCAAGCGTCGGGCGGCGTCCGCCTGTGTGTTTCACGTAATCGGCACGCTACACGCAAGTCCCGTCGTTCACGGTTCGAAGGTTGATGGGACGCCATTGTTCCTCATGGCGATTAACCTGGATGCGGCTCTGGATTTCCGTGAGGGTTTGCAGCATTCGGTCGACGAGATCTATCCTGCCTTGAAGCCGCTCGCGAAGTACTGTAAGCGCGTGGTAACGCCCGAAGATCTGCCTCTCGCGGTCCGGCAGTCCGTTATCGCCGCGAGCACCGGCCGTCCCGGAGCCAGCGTGTTGGATATTGGGTTTCAGGCTCTGGTTGAGAAAACTTCGTGTCCGGTTGAAGCACTCGAGCTCCCAGTGGCTCCGGCGACGACCTTGGAGGCGGTTGACTCTATGTTGGAAATGCTGCGCACTGCAAAGCGGCCGGTCATACTGGCGGGCGCGGGAGTTCACATGGCGAATGCCTCCGCGGAGCTCAAGGAATTTGCTGAGCTTCTGGCACTTCCCATCACCTCCACGTCCTGGGGCGGCCGCGGCCTGCTCTCAGATGAGCACGAGCTGTTCGCTGGCGTAGTGGGGTCGTTTGGCTGGAATAGCGCGAATGAGATGGTACAAACGAGCGATCTGTGGTTCGCGATTGGTACCACTTTCTCGCAAATGACCACAGGTGCGTGGAACATTCAGAAGCCCGGGAAGGTGATCCATGTTGATATCGATCCCAATCAGCTCGGGAAAATCTTTCAACCCACCTTGGGGGTGACAGGAGATGCCCGTCAGGTGCTACGGCAACTGATCAATCGCATTAAGGAGAAGCACCTTGGAAGGAAGCCCGCAAAGGAGACGCTCGAGCTGATCGCGGGCGGCAAGGCGGAGTGGCACGCCTATCACAATCAGCTCTCGGGCGAGAGCGGAGTGCCTATCAATCAGTATTATCTGATCAGCGAAATGTCCAAGGCGTTTCCCGCGGGTACAGTCATGGTGAGCGACTCAGGCGGACACGCTTTCATGTTGTACCGATCGTTTCACTTTGTGGACTATGCGCCGATGGCATTGGGTTCACGATATATGTCGCTCGGCGCCGGCCTTCCCGTGGCGATCGGCGCCAAGCTGGCCGCTCCGGACCGAACCGTCGTGTGTTACCACGGAGACGGCGGCTTCTACTATGACTTGGTGGAACTTTCGACGCTGGCCGAAAGAAAGCTCAAGGTTGTTGTCGTCCTGGACAACAATCATTGCCTGTATGCAAACCGACAGGGCATGAAGCTGTGGGGAATCCAAAATCCCTGGTGTGAGCTTCCTGAAACGACGGACTTCGTGGCTTTGGCCAGATCGTTGGGAATTGAGGGAGAACAGGTCACCCGTCCGCAGGAGATCGCCGGGGCCCTGCAGCGCGCGATGGCATCGGAGGGTAGTTATCTGATCGATGTCGTGACCGATCCCGAGGTCCGCATAAAGCGGGCGATCCGCGATGTCATCCCTATTCTGTCCGATCGCAAACCGCCACAGAGCGCCGACGGCCATCCTTCGCCACCGCTCGAGAACAGTTGGCCGAAATGAACCGCGCGATGCGGAAGTTGCCTTTTGCGGCAGGCTGAGTAACGTACGATAGATTCGAAGGAGATCGCTAGAACAGTGGAAACCGACTATCTTGTTATTGGCGGGGGGTCCGCGGGCTGCGTGATGGCAAGTCGCCTTTCGGAGGATCCGAAGCGCCGTGTCATTCTGGTCGAGGCGGGGAAAGATGAGGAGCCACCCGCCATACGCAGCGCACGGTTCCTGACTTACGGCGCTCCCCGGTTCCTGTGGAATGACCTTGCGGATGAGCGGGGGCCGTTCGCACAGCCGAAGGTGCTCGGCGGCGGGTCTGCGATCAATGCAATGCACATGCAGCGGGGCGCTCCACAGGACTATGACGAATGGGCCGCGTTCGGCGTCCATGGCTGGAGCTACGCCGATGTGCTGCCGTATTTCCAGAAAGTTGAAAGCGATCTGGATTTCGCCGGCGCTCATGGCCATTCCGGCCCGATCAAGGTTCACAGAGTGCCACCGAGTGAGTGGAGTGGGCTTTCGAAAGCACTCGCGGCCGTGCTTCCCAAGCGCGGCCTTGGGCACATTCCTGACATGAATGCACAGTCAGGCGATGGATTCGGCGCGGTGCCTCTCAACATGGACCGGGGGGAACGCATTTCAGCAGCGCGTGGTTATTTGAGCCCCACGGTGCGCCAGCGCAAAAATCTCCTCATCCTTTCGGGATCTGAGGCTCTGAGACTCCGCTTTGCCGAGCGACGGGTCATTGGCGCGGAGATTCGCGATTCTGGAGGCCCCAAGATCCTGACGGCCGGCGAAACCGTATTGTGCTGCGGTGGCGTTTATTCTGCGGGACTGCTCCTGCGTTCGGGCGTCGGGCCAGGTGCCCAATTGAGGGAGCTGTCGATTCCCGTCGTAGCCGATCGGCCCGGGGTGGGCGAGAACCTATACAACCATCCGATGCTGTTCGTAGGTGTGCATCTGCGTGCCGAGGGGAGGCAGCCCGCTCGCGCGATTCATCCATGTCCGTTTCTGGTGCGTTACTCTTCCGGAATGAGTGCTTGCACGCCGACCGATATGTTGCTCAACGTCTGGGAGAGAGTACCGGGTCGGCTCGCGTGGGATCCTTCTGGCAGTCAGGTCGCGATCCTCAATCTCATTGTGAATAAGGTTTACTCGAGGGGATCCGTCAAGCTCGATCGTGGTCGTCCTCAAGGTCCTCCGAAGGTGCAGTTCAATTTCTTGACTGACGAGCGCGACCTGCTGCGGATGATTGCCGGAGTGTCATTCCTGCGCGAGCTTCTCAATGCCCCCCAGGTCACGTCCGTAGTCAACGAAGCATTCGCTCCGGTCTGGCCGCCCATCGCAATAACAATGATGGGCGACGGAACAAAGGCACAATTCTTGAGCCTGCTCGGGTCTGTTGCGCTGCGGGCGGGTGGCCCAATACGTCGAAGGGCGCTGCGCGACTTGGGCGTTCCGCTTGACCAGCTCGCGGCCTCGAAGACCGACGACATAGCGACGTATGTGCGCACATACATGCTTCCGAGCTATCACGTTTCAGGAACTTGCAGGCTGGGCCGCCAGGATGACCCTGCTGCGGTGGTTGACAACTCCGGACGAGTACTCGGAGTGGATCGCTTGCGAGTGGCGGATGCCTCCATATTCCCAACCCTAATGGCGGCAGGTTGCAATCTGCCCGTTATGATGACGGCGGAGAAGATTGCTTCGGCAATGCTCAGCGAGCAAACATGAGGGGCTGGCAATGAAAGCTGGTAGTGCGCTCGAAATCGTTCAAAACGCATATGTGGTCGCGAACCTCGAGGATGGCTGTGAGCGACTCCATAGACTGCTAGGCGTCGGTCCCTTCGTGGGTGGGAATGAATTCGAACTCAGCAACCACGTGTACCGGGGCCGACCGGCCGATCCCGTCCGGGTGAGAATCGCCTTCGTACAATCCGGAGGCTTGAACCTGGAGTTGGTCGAGCTGGTCTCCACATCTGCGAGTGCGTTTCACGATATGTTCGCGATGGGAAAGGAAGGTCTCCATCATCAGGCGATCTTTTGCGACGATTACGAGGCACGGCGCGACGCATTTGTTGCCGAAGGATTCCCAGTGGCGAGTGAATTCATGGTGCCGTGGGGCGCAAAGATTTGCTACGTGGACGCTCGATCGAAGCTCGGGCACATGATCGAGCTGTATCCACAGGATACTGTGCTGAAAGACTTGTATCGACAAGCCAAGGAAGCCTCTCGCCTCTGGGACGGAAAGGATCTCATCGTTCCATGGATCGTCGCCGCATAGGATGGATACGTACTCTTCGGTCCGTAATGTCCCGTCAGGTCACACCGCGCAACCCTCGTGCAGCGCTGTCGAAGGTGGGCCCCATTTCCTCAAAGGTTGGATTGCGACGCAAAGTCAGACCACCGTTGACTTGTAGATTTTGGCCTGTCATGAAGCATTCGTCACTTGCCAGCCAGGCAGCGGAGGCCGCTATGTCATCAATAGTGCCGATTCGCCCGAGGGGATAGCACTTTACAAAGGCCTGCAAAACAGTAGGGTCCGCGGCCAGGGAGGCCGCCATCGGGGAGTTCGTTATCCCGGGTGAAATGGAGTTTGCCCGAATACCTTTCGATCCGAACTCGTTCGCGACGGTCCGCACGACGTGATCGATACCCGCCTTGGTACCCATGTAGGCGCTGTGCTGTTCAAACATGATGCGGGATGTGGCCGTGGAGATCATGATGATAGACCCGCCTCGTGGCATCACCCGAACCAGCGCCTGCATGAACTGAAAAGGACCCTTGAATTGCAGATCCATCATAGCCAGGAGTTGTTCCTCCGTCGTGTCTTCGAATGGGACGAGCAAGCCCCAGCCGGTGCAATTGACGCCGATGTCCAAGCGGCCGAAGCGCTCGACAGTGAATCGGACCATCGAGTCAATCTGTACCTTTTTAGTGATGTCGCAGACGCAGAACGCGCCTCCGATTTCGCTGGCTAATTGTCTCAAAGGCGCTTCGCGGCGACCCGCAACCATCACGTGGGCACCCTCGCGTGCGAAGCGGCGGGCGATGCCCTGCGCGATGTTGCCCGGGGTTGCCGCGCCGACAATGAGCGCTGCCTTTCCTGACAAACGAGCTCCCGGATGCGGCACAGCTTCCGATGCGGCGACTGCTTGATCAGCTATAGGTGGGTTGTTCATTCTTAGCTCCGCCATGTCCCCATTCGGCTCCCAATTTACGCGCCGAGCTAACCGGCGTCTCCATCTGATTGTCCTGAATTGACAATTCAGTTTTTGGGGTATTGGGGTTCTGGTGCGTCAGCGGCGTTTCTCCAATCAAAGCTTCGGCGGTACGAGTAGCTGGTCATCTGAGCCAGCGCGCGCTCCAAGATCCGCTTCAATGACCAGAACAGGTGGCCAAGTCCCAGGTCCAGATGAGAATTGGCGCTTACGGCTCGATATCTGCCTCTTCACCGAGGATGTCCTCGTAGACCAACAGATTACTCCGTGAAAAGCAGCAGAAAATAATCTCTCGAATCGACGCCAAGACGGGCAGCGAGCTGCGAACCGCGGCAACGGCTACCTGCGCGGCCAACTCCACCGGATAGCCGTAAACACCTGTGCTGATGCTCGGGAAAGCCACAGTAGCCAAACCACGCCCGTCGGCAATCTCCAGCGATCTCCGGTAACACGATGCCAACAGCTCCGGTTCCCCGCTAGCACCACCGCGCCAGACTGGGCCTACGGCATGAATGACGTACTTTGCCGCCAATCGATAGCCTTTCGTGAGCTTGGCATCTCCCGTCTCGCAGCCTCCCAGAAGACGACACTCGCGCAGTAACTCAGGCCCTGCCGCGTGATGGATTGCTCCATCCACTCCGCCGCCTCCGAGCAGCGACGAATTTGCGGCGTTCACAATCGCGTCGACGGACAACGTCGTAATATCTGCCTGCAAGGCGCGAAGTATTGCTGCCATGTCTGTATCCCCTTTGGTGAAGACGTCTAACGCCCACGCAAGTCACGCTCGTGTTTCTCAGCTCGCCAGCCAGCGCGTACTCCCGCCCATACATCCTGAGAACCATGAGCCCGATCATCCGTCCCGGGCAACTCTTGGGGCCACTATTTTAGCCGCGGCTGGGGCCCGGCGGTACGCGACTTGCTGCATCTGGTGAAACACCGGTCAAGCATAAGCACCCCGACCGGTGAACCTGCAACGAGGTCACACGAGCGGATGTCATGGTTGCGCACTCTTCGCCGGAACTAGGAGGAGCCAGGGCGCCCACGGTGCTGCTGATCCTGGACATGATCAGCGACTTCAATTTTCCCGATGGTCCTGCGGTCCTGCGCGCGGCGCGGCGGATAATGCCGAACATCGAGCGCCTGAAAGCGCGCGCGACTGCGGCTGGAGTGCCGGTCATCTATGCGAACGACAACATCGGCCTCTGGCGTTCGGACATTCAACGGCTGTTAGCGCACTGCCAGGCGCCTGGGGCGCGGGGACGCGATGTGGTGCAAGGCCTGGCACCCGGCGACGAGGATGTGGTGATCTTGAAACCAAGGCATTCAGCTTTCTATGCAACGCCGCTCGCAGCGCTGCTCGAGCAGGCCGAAACGCAGCAGATCGTGCTGACAGGGGTCTCGGCACATCAATGCATTCTCTTCACGGCGAACGACGCGCATCTGCGGCATCTGGAGCTGGTGGTCCCGCGAGATTGTGTAGGTGCCGCCTCTTCGGGGGAGCACAGCTTCGCTCTGAAGTATTTCGCCTCCGTGCTGGGCGCCAATACGCAGGACTCTTCCCGGTTGCAACTGCGGCGTAAATCGAAACAAAGAAGCCGCAAGGCGTGAATCCGCAACTCGTGTGCCGCCATGAATAGGTAGTCCCGTGCTTGCGCTCAGTTCACGCCCTGCCAGTCCTCAGCCTACGGTTTGACCTGCACTGCTGGTCCAGGGTTTCATGCGGGCTGCCAGAGACGGGTGAGAGCGAGCGAGGTCGTCGCGTCAGTGCCGCTGGCTCTGCGACTTATCCCGAATCTCCTTGAACTCGTTTCCAGCACTCCACTGCGGCCAGCCTGAGGTCGCAAGCTTCCGGCCGAGGTTGTAGACGAGCTTGACGTCGAGAGCTTCACCCCTGAAATCCATGCTGGGTGTCCATTCATCGCCCGGTTGATGATAGCGATGCACGAAATAGTCCTCACGGTGAGCGCGTCCCGCAGATACACCACCGTTCACGAGATCGTCGCCCGGCGAGAAAGACAGCGCCGGCACACCTCGCTTTGCTAGCGAGAAATGATCCGAGCGAAAGAAGTGACCCGCTTCCGGCGATGGATCCGGAGTGTAAGAGCGGCCCTGGACGCGCGCGAGCTCCACGAGGTCGTCTAGCAACGTGTTCTCGGCACTCCCAAATGTGCTCACGTCCTTCGTTGGACCGTAGACGCCCATTATGTCCATGTTGATGTCCGCAACTGTCGTCTCGAGCGGATACACGGGGTTGGTGGCGTAGTACTCGGAACCCAGCAAACCCCTTTCTTCCCCGGTCGTCGCGATGAACACCACCGAGCGGGCGGTTCGGGGGGCGGAGCCGAATAGTCGGCCCAGTTCGAGCAGCGCGGCCACGCCCGTGCCGTTATCGACCGCACCGTTCAGGATGCGATCGCCGCCGCTCGCATCCGCCGGGCGTATACCAAAGTGATCCCAGTGAGCGCTGTAGATCAACGTCTCATCGGGCTTCGTCGTACCGGGCAGCCGGCCCAGCACATTTTTCGACATCACGACTTCGTGCTTGACACGATATGCCGCATTCAGTGTCGCGCCACCCAGCGTGACCGGCTTGAACTCGCGAGTCTGCGCGAGCTTTGCCAAGGCCTCGAAATCCAGTCCCGCCTGTTTGAACAACGCCACGGCGACGTCATGCTGAATCCAGCCTTCGATTGGCACATGCGTCTGCGCAGGATCGGTGCGAACGATGTCGTATACGGCATCCGCGTTTGAGTTCACGACAGTAGCCCAGCCATAGGCAGCCGCGGCTGTGTCGTGAACGATGAGCATACCGAGCGCGCCCCGGCGGGCCGCCTCTTCGTACTTATAGGTCCAGCGGCCATAGTACGTCATGGCCTTGCCGCCGAAGTCGCCCACGCCGGTTGCGAAATCCGGATCGTTGACGAGGACGACAGCCACCTTCCCATGCAGATCGATTCCCTTGAAATCGTCCCACTTGCGCTCGGGCGCTTCGACCCCGTAGCCGACAAACACGAGCGGCGCGTTTTGAACCGCCACTTGATCGATGTTGGTCTGCGCGGCACGGATCGCCACCTGCTGTCCCTGCGCGAGCGTTTGTGAACGTCCTCCCACCGTCAACGACAGAGTGAGCGGACCGGCGATCGAAAATTTTGCAAGCGGCACATCCTGAGTCCAGCCGCGCCGCCCCTGCACCACGGTTCCGCCCGGTTGCAGCCCCGCCTCTTTCATGCGATCGATGATGTAGAGCACGGTCCTCTTTTCGGCGCGCGTCGCGGGCTCCCGTCCCTCGAACGCGTCCGAGGAGAGCAATTTCACGTCGATGGAGAGGCGCGCGGGGTCCACCTTGAGGGGCGCGGCGGCCAGGGGAAGGGCCGATGCGGCCATCGTGGCCGCCAACAGCAGGCTGAGTCGTTTCAAAAGAGCCCGCTCACCACACCAGATCGTCAGGTACCACGAAGTCCTTGTAGGGATCGTCTTGATCGACGGTTTCCGCGGGAGCTACATAAGGCACGATCGCGTGCTCGTCGCGCTCGCGGATGCGCTCGACGGCGGCCTCCGGTACGACAGCGTAGTGGCCCTCGTAGCGAACGATAACGGCCTTGCCGTGGATGAGCTGCTCACGCAATGGTGGTGTCACCGCCAGCCGTGCCAATCTCGTCCCATCGGCGAAATTAAAATATTCCTCGCTCGTGACGGGCGGCAGACGGTGCTGCTCGATGAGCTGCTTGACCTGCGCGCGACGGGCTTTCGCCGCCGCCTTCTCCTGCTGCCGGCGATTCAGCTCCTGATCGCGTGCGTTCTTCGCGGCCTGCGCCTGGCTAGCCGCGAGCTTTTCCGCCGAAACCTGCTCCGGCTGGTGCCGCGACCGCGGCCGCTGGCCTTTGGAAGTGTCCTTGACCTGCTTCTTGGTGCCCAGACCAGCCTGAATCAGCTGGTCACGCAATGACATGCTCATGCCTCAATCTCGCTCGCAATCCCGGGTGAGCGTAGTTTACCCAAGCCCCTGTGTGGTTTTCATGTCCATGGGATCAAAGGCAGCAAAGGGCGCAGCCAGGAAAGCACCTCCGCTCCCGGCGCCCTTGGAAACCGGCGTCCGCTGAAGAGGCCTCGCTAGAAAGACGTTCCCTAGAAAGCCACGTCCGCGACTGCGCTTCGGCATGCCAGCGGTTCGGCGGGCTGCCAGACCGGCCGCCGCACGAGCGTGCTTTTCCCGAACAGCGATGCGATGAGGTCGACCGCGAGCGCAGCAGTCCTGTTTCGCACGTCGAAGGCCGGATTGAGCTCGACGATGTCCAGCGATGCCAGCCGATGAGTATCGGCGATCATTTCCATGCACAGCTGCGCCTCGCGATAAGTCGGGCCGCCGGGCACGGTCGTCCCGACTCCGGGAGCAATATCGGGATCGAGGAAATCGACGTCAAAGCTGACGTGCAGATGCGTATCGCTGTCGAGCCCGGCAAGCGCGTGCTCCATCGTCTGGCGCATGCCCATCTCGTCTATGTGACGCATGTCGAACACATCGAGGCCCTGCTCATGCACGAACCGCTTTTCGCCGGCATCGACACTGCGGATGCCGACCTGACGCACGCAGGACGGAGCGATCGCGGGACCCGGCCCACCGATCTCCACCAGCTCACGCGGTCCGAACCCGCACAGACACGCCAGTGGCATGCCATGGATATTCCCGCTCGGGGACAGCTCGCAGGTGTTGAAATCCGCGTGCGCATCCAGCCACAACACACGAAGCTTTTTGCCCTCCTCCCGACACCGTCTCGCCACGGCGCTGATGGATCCGATGCTGAGGCAATGATCGCCACCGAGCAGAATCGGCAGCCGGTTCAGTCGCAATTCCGTCAACACGGCCTCGTGCACCGATCGGTTCCACTCCTCGACTTGCGGCAGGTGCCGGTACCCGTCCCGCGGCGGCTGCCACGGGTTCGGCGGCCCGGCCAGGTTACCGAGATCGAAAACATCCAGGCCGCGCTCTTGCAGCGCCGCTTGCAAACCCGCGACCCGCAACGCCTCCGGGCCCATCGAAGCGCCGCGATCGCCGGCTCCGATGTCCGTGGGCGCGCCGATGAGACTGGCTTGCCGTACCGCGTTCAAGCGAACACCGCTGCCGGTCGTGCGGATGCGCTGGGCTCACGCGTCAACAACGCGAACAGATCCTTGGGATTGTCTAGATCGGGCACGAGGTCAATCTGCTGATGGGAGCCACGCTGCTCCTGATGAATCCGTCGCAGGTAACGCAGCGAGGAGAAGTCCTCCAGCGCAAACCCGACCGAATCGAAAATGGTGACTTCGCGATCGTTCTGCCGCCCGGGCCTGCGGCCCGTGAGCACGTCCGTCAGCTCGGTCACGGCAAACTCGGGCTCCATCTGTTGAATCTCGCCTTCGATCCGCGACTGCGGCTCGAATTCCACCACCACGCGCACGTCGGGGCGGCGCAGAATGTCAGGGTGCAATTCGGTCTTGCCGGGACAATCGCCGCCGACTGCATTCAAATGCATGCCTGCACTGATCATCCGCGGCGTGAGAATGACGGCATTGCACTTGTCTGCCGTAGCGGTCGTGACGATATCGGCGCCCTCTACAGCCGCGGCGGCCGACGCACACCGTACGACACGCAGGCCAGTTAGGCTCAATGCCGCAAGATTCCGCTCCAGCTTGTCCGTCGCCGCCCGATCTGTATCGTAGAGACGCACCTCACGAATGCCGATCATCTGGTGAAACGCGATCGTCTGGAATTCGCTTTGCGCACCATTGCCGATCAGGGCCATGACACGGCTGTCCGGTCGCGCCATGCGGCGCGCTGCCAGAGCCGATGTTGCTGCCGTGCGCAGCGCAGTCGTCACCGTCAGCTCGGACAAAAGCAGTGGATACCCGGTCGCGACATCCGACAGCACACCGAACGCCGTCACGGTCAACAAACCAACGGCCGTGTTTTTTGGATGTCCGTTGACATACTTGAAGGCGTACAACTGCCCGTCGCAGGCCGGCATGAGCTCGATCACCCCGACCGGAGAATGGGTCGCATGCCGCGCCGACTTCTCGAACTCGCGCCAGCGCAGATAATCCGCCTCGATTTCGCCCGCCAGCTCCTCGATGAAGCGCGCCGGGCCCAGGCGGCCGACGAGCTCCTGCACTCGCTCGATACCAATGAAGTCGACCATATCGCTCTCTCCGGTGGGAGCGGTCCGCTTCCTGGAGCAGGGCCGCTAAGCGAACATGGTGTTGCGCGGCAACGCCAAAGAATAGCCAGAAGACTGCCTATAAAGTCCAATAAGATGTACAAAGTGGCAGCCCGAACTGGCGTTTCGGCTACAATGTAGGCCTTCAAGGGGGGACCGCTGCAGTGGACGACATCGACCGCCAGCTCATTTCGATCCTACGCAATGACGCCCGGACTTCGGTGGCCGCGCTCGCGAAAGCCCTCCGGGTCTCTCGCGGCACGGTGCAGAACCGCATGGCCCGACTCGAATCCGACGGCACGATAGCGAGCTACACGGTGCGGCTGAAGCCGGCCATCGAAGAGCACCGCATCCGGGCGTTGATGACGGTGGCCGTCGAGGGCAATCGGGTCGATGCCGTGATCAAGGCGTTGCGCGGTGACCCGGCGGTCACAACACTGCACAGTACGAACGGACGCTGGGACATCGTTGTCGAGCTACGCGCCGACAGTCTCGAAGCCTTCGATCGCGTGCTCGCGAGGATCCGGTTGGTGGAAGGCATCTCGCAGAGTGAAACCAGTCTGCTGCTCTCGACCTTCAAGTAACTTCAGATCGAGCGTGGATGCACGAATCGCAGGCCGCGGCCGGTCTTCCCCTTGCCGCGCATACCCGTCTGCGGCGAAGCCGGCATTCCGCTCGTGGCGCACAAGCACGTGGCGGATACCAGCGGCCGCAATTCCGCGGTAGCTCGAGCGTATGCACGCCCGGGATGCCAAACACCGTTTGGATTCCGTTAGGGCCGAGCAACGCATCGACTGGCGGCCAACTGTCCGGGGTTGAGCTCATGAAGTTGCAATAGTTGAACAACGCACGCAAAGTCGGCACATGAAGTTTTCTTCCCTGGTAAAGCGGATCAGTGGCGAGGGTGCGGACGCGTGGCGTACCCATTATGAAGCCTCGGCGGCGCGCAATCGCGGCGAAGACGTAATCATCCTCAGCATCGGCGATCCGGATATCGGCACACCCGAGGCCGTCATCGAGCGGGCCGTGGAACGGCTCCGATCCGGTGATACGCACTACACTCCGGCGCCCGGGCGGGATGCGCTTCGGGAAGCAATCGCAAAAGCTCACACGACCCGCAGTGGGCAGCCTGCCGAGTCCGCCAACGTGGTGTATTTTGCCGGTGCGCAGAACGCGCTGTTCGTCGCGTCACTGTGCCTGGCCGGCCCCGGTGATGAGGTCATCACGTTCGACCCCATGTATCCGACCTACCCGGCGACCATTGAAGTCTCCGGGGCCCGGCTCCTGCGGGCGCCTACGGGTCCTGGTCTTCGGCCCGATCTGGCTGCGCTCAATGCACTTCTCACGCCGCGCACGCGAGCAATCTTCTGGGCCACGCCCAACAACCCGAGCGGCGTCATTCTCAGCGAGTCGGAGCTTGCCGCCATTGGCAACATCGCGCGCCAACATGACCTCTGGCTCGTCTCCGACGAGGTCTACGCTGGGCTCGCGCCGGGAGGGAGAGTTCCGAGCCTGGCCTCCCATCTGCCCGATCGGGTCGTGACGATAGGCAGCTTGTCGAAATCGCATTCCATGCCGGGCTTTCGCGCCGGCTGGCTCGTGGGGCCCCGTGAGCTCGCCGCACATGCCGAATCATTGTCCATGTGCATGCTCTTCGGCCTTCCCGGCTTCATTCAGGACGCCGCGCTCACCGCGTTGTCGATCGCGCCGGAGGCGGAACGCCGCATCCGCGAGTATTGCGATATCCGGCGCGAGCGTTTCGTCGCCGGTTTGCAAGACGTTCCGGGCCTGCGCGTGAGTGCTCCGCAAGCGGGGATGTTCATGTTGGTCGACGTGAGCGGCACCGGTCTGTCCGGGTATGAGTTCATGCGCGCTCTATACGAGCGCCGCAAGGTTTCGGTATTGGATGGCGCTGCTTTCGGGCAGCAGACGGCTCACTTCGTGCGCGTGTGCTTCGCTACGGATGAGGCGACGATCGACGCCGCGTGCGACCGCATCCGCGAGTTTTGCCAAGCGGATCTCGCGAACCTGCGAACAACGCGCAACGCTCTTTGAAGCGGCGCGCGTAGCATGGGAACCCTCGCCGACGGTCGAATTCCCGTAGAATCCGCCCCCATGGCAGATCAGACCTTGACCACGGTGGCGGAGGAGTCCGGCTTCCGCAGGACCGGACGAATCGATGAGGTCGAGCGCCTGTGCAAAGCCTTCGCGCTGCAGTGGCCGGACGCCGTCCGATGCATCGAATACGGGCGATCGGCGGAAGGGCGGCCGATGCTGGCGCTCATCGTGTCGCTTGCCGATCCACGCAAAGTGCCGGTGCTCATGATCCAGGGCGGGATCCACCCTGGCGAGAGCGATGGCAAGGACGGGGGATTCATCGCTCTGCGAGAGCTGCTGAGCGGGGCCGCCGCGCCCGGCATCCTCGAGCGCATCGCCGTTCTCTTTGTTCCGGCCTTCAACGTCGATGGCCATGAACGCTTCGGGCGCTGGAACCGGCCGAACCAGAACGGCCCCGAGGAGACCGGCTGGCGCACCACTGCCCAGAACCTGAATCTCAATCGCGACTACACGAAGGCCGATGCGCCTGAAATGCAGGCGATGCTGGCGCTGCTACGCGAATGGGATCCGCTCGTCTGCGCCGATATTCACGTGACCGACGGCGCGGACTTCGAACCCGACATTTCGCTTCAGGCGGAGCCGATCAACCAGGGTGATCCCCAGCTCTTCGCCAGCGGACGCGAGCTTCGGGATGCGTTGATCGACAAGCTCGCGGCACAGGACTCGCTACCCCTGCCCTTTTACCCGGATCTCGCGAGGACGGACGACCCGGCCTCTGGGTTTCTGCTGACCGTCTACTCGCCCCGCTTTTCTACGGGGTACTTTCCACAACGCAACCGATTCACGGTGCTCGTGGAGACTCATTCATGGAAGGGCTACGCCAAGCGCATCCGGGTGACTCGTAACACGATTGTGGGCCTTGCTGAACTCGTCGGCTCACATGGCGCCAGATGGCAGGAGCAGTCACGCCTGGCGGACGCCGCAGCAGCCATGATCGGCGGCTCGAACGTAACACTCGACTACACCTCCGGATGGCGTGAGCCGGCGGCGGCCGGCGCAATGTCGGAGGAGTCGGACGCGAGCAGCGCCGAGGTGATTGAATTCCGCGGCTATGCGTATACCCGCAAGCCGTCAAAGATTTCGGGCGAACGGGTTACCGTTTACGATCCGACCACTCCGCAGATCTGGAAGGTCCCATACCGCGGCCGTGTGGAGGCCTCGCTTGTCGTGCAGGCACCGCTCGGCGGCTATGTCGTGCCGCCGGCCTATACGCGGGAGATCGGAGCGAAGCTCGCCTTGCATGGCATTTCGTTTGAGCCCGTTCGCGGGGTAGTGGAGAAGGTGCAAGCGCAGGTGTTCCGCGCAACACGAGTAGCCTTCTCAACGGCGCCTTTCGAGGGTCGCATGCGAGCCCACTGCGACGGCGGTTGGGCCCGCGAGACGCACGACATCGCCGCCGGGGCGCTGTTCGTGCCGATTGCGCAACCGAAGGCGCGCCTCCTGATGGCGCTGCTGGAACCGCAAGCGCCGGACTCGTTCGCCGCGTGGGGCTTCTTCAACGCGTGCTTCGAGCAAAAAGAGCACATGGAGCCGTACGTCGCAGAGCAGATCGCGCGCGAAATGCTCGAGCAGAACCCGCAGTTGCGAGCCGAATTCGAGCTGCGCCTGCGGGAGGATGCGGCCTTCGCCGCGAGCCCGAGCGCGCGCCTGGAGTTCTTCCTGCGGCGTCACTCGTCCTGGGATGGCCGGTACAATCTGTATCCGGTGTTTCGTGTTGATGAATTGCTTGCGTCGGCCACGCCGACACAGGGGTAAAGAAGTTGCGACAGCTATGCAGACAGTCGGCGATCGTACTGGGGACGGTCGGTTTCATATTGAACTCCGCCATGGTATCGGCGCAGGCGCGAGATGATGCAGCACAGGTCGATCAGGAGGAAGAAAGCAAGCCCAGCAAATTGATGCTCGACATCAAGGATTACTTCACCGCCCCGCTGCATTGGGACGGCAAGAATTGGGCGTACTTCGGCGGAACGCTCGCGGCCATCGCCGCGGCTCATCATTACGACACGCAGGTGCGCACCCATTTCACCAAGGACTCGAGTGCACCGCTCGACACCAAGAGCACCAAGGATCTGCAGGATGCGATCCCCGGCGCCGCGGTGTTGGCCGGAACCTGGCTGTATGCCAACCTGATCGATGAGAACGACGGACGCCGGGAGGCGTGGGCAATGGCGGAAGCGGCCGGGCTGAGCACGGTCACGAACTATGCCCTGAAATTCGCAGCGGGCCGCCAGCGCCCCGATCAGACCACCGACCCCAACAAGTGGCGCAAGAGCGGCTCTTCATTTCCCTCGCTGCATGTCACGGCGGCATTCGCGATCGGCACCGTCCTGGCCGAGTCGGGGAACGATGACTATCGCTGGGCACGGCGTTTTCTGGGTTACGGCATCGCCGGCTTTACGGGATACGAACGGCTCAAGCACAACGCGCACTGGCTATCCGACACGGTTGCGGGCGCCGCCCTGGGCGCGTCAACGGCGCACTTCGTCATGCACCGAACCTATCACTCGGCCGGCGACACGGTGGATTCCTCACTGATGGTCGTTCCCGTCGAGGGTGGCGCGATGCTGAGCTATAACGTCACCCTGCCATAGCCGCTGCTCGTCCCGCGCCAGATCAAGGGTTTCGCCGCGCGTCGCCTCCGGACCATGTCACGAAGCCCTGACATGGCTCCAGGGGCTGCGCCACGTCGGGAAGAAATCCCATCGTTCGGATGAGTGCAAACGCTCTGATGTCGGCGTTTGGAAGCGCCTCATGCAGGCGTGTGGCTGCAGCAAAAATAGTCCGCCCTTTTGTGATGACGTCATCGACGAGGACAATCCGTTCAGGCGCGAGCGCCGGGCGCACTGCTGCAAAGGACTCGTAGTGTTGCTTTACCGTCGGCCGCTCGGCGTTGTTGGCAGTTGCGGACTTTCGGACGGCGACGCGGCGACGAACACCCTCCCAGACCGACTTTCCGAGACCGATGCCATGCAAAGCGACGGCAAGCCGCTCCGCGGCCCACGGTGCTCCTGCGGAAGGTGCGCTGCCAGGCACAGGCACAAGGACCGCCTCATTCGCGAACAACCCATCGAATGCTCCGTTCCGGAGCACTTGCTCGTATACCTCGCGTACAACGCTCGGCAACCACCCGGCGTCACTCGATTTCAGCCTCAGGCAGAGCAGCCGAGCGCTCGCGGAACCGATACCGCCGCCGTGTGGCGAGTAGATGTAGCACGAGCAAAACAGAACACTGCGAATTGCAGGCCTGAAAGGCAGCCCGGACGAGCCTGTACCAGGCTCATTACAGTTCGTGGTCGTTATCCGGTCCACGCGTGGCCGCCCGTCCGTCACTGCCGCGATCATCGTGATCGCGCTGGGAGTTGTCGGCGTTGCTCCGCTGTCGATCGCGATCTTGCTCCCGCGGGTGACTCTCGGACTTTTCGGCACTCTTCCTCGCCTCCTCCTCCCGGTAACGTAGCCACGCTTTCACAGCCTGGCGTCCAATGTCTTCGATGTTCTTGGGATATGCGACTCCTTCCTCGACCGGCAGAGCGGCCTGTTCCGTACGCGTGCGCTCCGTTGGCCGCGCAGATGCGCGCTCCTCGCGCGCCTGTAGCCTCGCTCTGTAGTCCTCACGCAGTCGCTCTGCGACTGAGCTCCGCGTCCCATTTCTTTCCATTCTGTAGGCGGCAATGGGGATACGCGGAAGCGGTTCGCGGTCGACGCCCTGAGCTGCCAGAGAGCGGTGATCGACTCGTGCCTCGATGTTTGCCTCACGTAGCGCTGCGTTCGTGAGACTTGCCCATCGCTCGCGCACCGCACCGTACTCTTCGCTGTGGTTAGGAAGTCCTTGCTCGGCTCGCGCGCCCCGCGGCATGTCCAGCCCGGTCTTGGCTCCCAGGCCCTCGGGCATCACCTTCCGGGTGGTCGTCAGCAAATGAGCGTGGAAATTGCGCGAATCGCCCCCGGGCCGCGGCTCATGGACCGCGAGATCCACCGCAACGCCATAGCGGTCGGCCAACTCCCGCGAAAACGAGCGCGCCAACGAGAGACGCTCGGCCGGTGCCAACTCAAACGGCAGGACGACCTGGTACTCGCGGGCTACGGCGGCATCCTTGCGCTTCTCAGCCTGTTCTGCAGTGTTCCATAGCCTGCCTCGGTCGCGCGCCCACTCCAGCGGTGCGGTACCGAGGCTCGATGGCAGGAATATCTCGGTGTGCAGTACATCCTTGCGGCGCGAATAATTGTGCAGCTCACCGGTCCGCTCATCGCGGATGCGCTCCCCTGCGCGATAGGCGGCAGCGGCGGTCGCTCGCCGGCCGGCCTTTCGCGATAGGCTCTCGATCTGTAAACGGAACATGGCCATGCCGTGTGCTCCTGGGTTCCTGGGTCCTTCCGGAACGAGCCCGCGGCTAACGGGAGAAGGCCACGCGCAGCCACTCCTTCGATGAAGCGGTCTTCAGATATCCCGTGAGATCGGGCAACTGCTCGAGCTCGGACGGCATGACGGCGGCTTCCGTCACGTGTTGTTCGCTCACGCTGGTCGAGCGGCGCGCGCCGCGGCCCGCGAAAAATCCCTCCCGATCGCGGCCGCGAGAAGTCTGCCTGCGGATGATTTCGCGCTCGCCGATGAGACGCGAGGCGAAATGCGACGTGCCGCCGTTCTCGCTGCCGGAACAGCGCAGGACCAGAGTGTTGCTGCAATTTTCGACAATTGTCTGCGCCTCGCCGGCACCATAGGTGCTGGACACCTGTCCGATCGACTGAAAGCCGAGCACGCATCGGCCCCCGAACTTGCGCAAGCGGGCAAGCGCGTCCTTGAGTCCGTCGATCGCTCCGAGCGCATCGAGCTCGTCGACTACGAACCACAGACGCCGATCCTCCTCGGGGTTGGTCATCGCTTCGAAGATGGCCAACCGCATCCAGGTGGCGATGATCGACCGCAAGGCCGCGATTTGACCCGCCTTGTAAGGAATGAACAACACGCCACGCCCCGACTCCACCCAGTCCCGCACTGAGAAGGGAACCGCACGCTGGTCCTTCACGTACGCCAGTGCCGCGGCCGCGGAACCCGCGACCGAGCGGATCGAACCAAACATGCGCGCGTTGTCGGGCTCCAGGAACGGTTGCGCCGGCGTACCCGCGACGATGGGCCGCAGCTCGGTACTGGGAGCAATGGCGAGCAACCGCCAAAGCTCCGCCGCGTCGTGCTGTCCGGACTGATGGCAACGCCGTATGACAGCCGTCAGAAAAGTGCGCGCGTAACCGCGCCATTCCCGCCCCGAGGAGTCCTCGGTAAGAGGCACCAGCCCGCCGGCGAGTTGGTCTGCGTCATAGGGCGCTCGGATTTCCGCGAAGGGATCCCACTTCACCGAATACTTCTCGAATGGATTCAGGACCACATCACCGCGATAGCGATCGTGGAAGGTCATGAGATACCCGGCGTCGGGATCGGTGATGACGGCCCGGTCGCCGCGTTCGAGCGCACCACGCAGCAGTTCGCGGATGGCGGTCGACTTCCCGGTGCCGGTCGTGCCAATGAGCTTGAAGTGCTTGGCCTCATCCAGCGCAGAGATGCGGACGCTCGCGAGGGTCAGTGACGCATCGCCAGAGGCTTGCTTCGAGCGAATGGCTTTGCGCTGAGCGCGTCTGCCTTCGACGATCCTTGTACCCCGCTTGTGAATATCCCGGGATTTGGGCCGTAATGCCAGAAAGCCGCCGCAGAGGATGAGTAACAGACCCAGCGGAAGCGCAATGGCTCGCCACCCCGTGGTCCATTCGAGCAGCATCGCCCGCAACGCAGTTGTTCCGTCCATGATTTCAGTATCCCTTCACAACGAAGTAGTCTGCCGCCTCTCCGTAGACCGGCGCTTTCCGGTCCACTCGAACGCAGAGCCGATCGGTGCCCCCGCAGCGCCTCAAGTCAATGCGTGCGCCGCGTTGTTCTAGGGCGGCGACGCTTGCTGCCAACTCGTCTCGCTTTGATCGCAAGGCCGCGACCTCGCCCCGCGAGGGGAGAAGCCACCACGCTGCAACGAGCGGAATCGCCGCACAGAGTGCCGTAATGCCAACGCTCCACAACGCTACTCGCAGGTTGACTGAACGACCCAATCCGCGCAGTGCTTCAGACGCACGCCTGCTGTCGTTTCCCAAGACCTGCAGCTCGTCAATCAACGTGCGGCGGATTTCCTCACGCACCACTTCATCCAGCGCACACATGTGCGCCTTCAGCTTCTCCAGAACAGTGTGGGCGAGCGTCTGCTGGGCGCGCGCAGCTTCGAGCAGCAGTCCGAATTCCATCGTCTTGTCTTCCATGACGTGTCTCCCCATAGGCCTAGGGCTCGAAACCTTCGTCCGACGGCGAATTCTCGCGGACGGAGTTGCGGGCGGCGTCCGGGTGGCCTGATCCACTATCCGCCCCGCGCTCGCCCAGGCGGGCCCGAGTGTTTTCTGTTTCGATGGCGATCCGGGAGTCCGGCCCCCTCGCGGGCGCTGTGGCGTGTGGATTGAGAGCTACGCGGCTCCACTGCGGCTTCGATGCGAACTTGAGATAGCCCACGAGGTCGGGTAGCTGCTCGATTTCGGAATCCATGACCGCCGGCTCGATATTGAAATGCTCGGACCGTGTGACCGATGGCACGAGTTGGGTCATTCGCCTGGAGCGGGAGGTCGTGGTGCGAACCACCTCGCGCTGTCCGATGAGTCGGGAGGCGAAGTTAGCGGTACCGCCGCGCTCGCTGCTCGAGCAGCGCAGAATCAGCGTGTTGCCGCAATTTTCGACAATTGTCTGCGCCTCACCGCTTCCATAGGTGCTCGAGACCTGTGCGATCGACTGAAATCCCAGCAGACAGCGGCCGCCGAATTTGCGCAGACGGGCCAGAGCGTCCTTCAGTCCGTCTATCTGGCCCAAGGCATCGAGCTCATCGACCACGAACCACAGCCGCTGGTCGCCCTCCTTCTGATTCATCGCCTCGAAGATGGCGAGACGCATCCAGGCCGAAATCGTCGAACGCAGGGCAGCGATCTGCCCGGCCTGGTAGGGAATAAACAGCACGCCGCGGGGGCGACGCTGAGGGGATCCGCTATCGTTCTCCCCGTATTCCGTGCGCTCGGAAGCGCTCGTACGGTCGCCAGAGCTCGTGCTTGCCGGCGTAGAACCCGGTGCGACCCAGCTTCGCACGCAGAGCAAGGGACTCTTTTGCTGCGCGACGTACTCGAGCGCACCGACTGCCGAGCTGGTCACGGACCGGATGGAATCGAACATGCGGCTGTTGTGCTCTTCGAGAAAGGGTTGCGCGGGAGTTCCGGCAACGAGGATCTTGAGCTCCGTCGCACTGGCCATCACAAGCAGGCGATACAGCTCCGCGACATCCTTGACTCCCGCTTCGTGCGTGCGCCGGGTGACCGCACCGAAGAATGTGCGGGCATAACCGCGCCAGCTTCGGTCCGAGCCGTCGTGATCCGGAATGAGCGACCGGGCGAGTTGCTCCACGTCGTACGCGTTCCGGATCTCGCCATAAAGATCCCACTTCGCCGATGCTCCATCGAATGGGTTGAGGATGGCATCGCCACGGCGGGCATCATAAAAGCGCTCGAGATACCCTCCGTCCGGATCGGCGATCACCGCCCGGTCGCCGCGGCGCAGGGCGCTCGCGAGCACTTCGCGAATGGCAGTGCTCTTGCCCGTACCGGTGGTACCGATGATTTTGAAGTGTTTGGTCTCGTCGTCGGCCGACACGGACTTTCCCGCAAGGGTGATGATGCCACCATGACCTCGCATCATCCGGTCACTGTTGCGCTCGCCGCCGCGGGCCCGCCCTGCCCGCCGGGAAACCGCCGGTGTCTCCGCGTCCTCTACGAGCGCCCCACGTTGATGGGAACTTCCGGAACGTGCCCCCTTGGCTATGACGCGGCCGCTGGCGTAACCCAATGCGACACTGAATCCGACGCCAAAGGACAGTTGCATCAGCCCTTGGCTCGCGAAGCCGAGGCTACGCGTCAACGGTGCGGCAGCGGCTATTCCAACGCCGGCAGCCACTGTCAGAGGTGCCGCAATGAGCGGCGAGAGCAGTAGCTTCCCAAGGTGCGCACGCCCCCGCACCAACCCCGCAAGCAGGGGCGCCTCGACCGACGTGTAAGCGAGAGCAAGACCCGGCCAGCCGTGCGTCAGTGCGCTCAATCCCGCTGCGTTAAAAATGGACATGGCGGCGGCTCACTGCTCGAGCGACACAGCGCGCTTGCGCGCCGGCTGGTACCAGATCTGCTTGATGAAACGCTCGTGCCGCTCCACACCGCACTGGATCACCACATCAACCAGAAGATAGAGCAGGCTCTTGATGTCGCGGCGTGCGAGCTCACGCCCGCCCTGACTCTGCTTGACCAACAGGACGAGCTGCTCGAAGGCGAGCTCGGCGCTCGTGGCGTGCACGCTGGTGATGGAGCCGGGGTGGCCGGAATTTACATTCCGCAGGTAATCGAACGCCTCTTCAGCGCGCAGCTCCGCGAGCAGAATGCGATCGGGTTTCATTCTGAGACAGCACTCGAGCAGTTGCTTAGGTGTCACGCGGGCCAGTCCCTGGTCATCCTTGCTGTAGAAGAGCCGTACGTGATTGGGGTGCCGGTCGAGCACCAGCTCCTGCGCATCCTCGATCGTCACAAGGCGCTCATCGCCTGGAATTTCCCGGATCAATGCCTTGGTCCAGGTCGTTTTGCCGGAGCCGGTGGGTCCCGAGACCAGGATATTCTTGCGGCTCCTCACTGCGAGGCGCATGAACGCCTCATAGTCGGTCCCCGCCAGCAGGCGCAGGAGCTCAGCCTCGGTTTCATCCAGAGCGTCACTCCCGTGCCGTGTGGCCCGGAAAATGCCTCGTTGCGACAATTCCCCGATCGACCACACTGCATCCGACGGCCGCCGAATCGTGATGGCCACACAATCCAGGGTCGTTGCCGGAGGCAGAACGATCTGGATCCGCTCACCGCTCGGCAGGGAGGCCGACAGCAAGGGGCAGGATTCATCGATCCGTTGCCGGGTGGAGTGGGCAACGAGCTTGGCCAGGCGGCGACACCACTGGAAATCCGCGAAAGGCAGGCAGTGGCGCTGCCAGCCGGAGCGGGTTTCGACGAACGCTTCCGCCGGCCGATTGATACAGACCTCCGTCACCGTTGGATCGGCGAGAAGGGGCCGCAGCGCATGCAGCGTGAGGTCGAGCGCCGACGAGTCGCCGCACACACGCGGCGACTCGTCGGCTGCCAGCGGCCGAATCACCGGATCAGCGGCCAGCGGCGACAGAGCGGAGCTCATAGACCGGCCTGAAATCGAGATCGCGCGCCACCAGGATCTGGATCCGGTCACCCTGATGCTTGACGATCGTGGGAGCGATGTTGAGAGTTCCCTTCAGCACGTCGGTCAG
This sequence comes from Gammaproteobacteria bacterium, assembly GCA_028293805.1. Lineage (GTDB taxonomy): Bacteria > Pseudomonadota > Gammaproteobacteria > Steroidobacterales > Steroidobacteraceae > 13-2-20CM-66-19. The sequence continues at coordinate 11,394 of JAQGOC010000262.1, read as the reverse complement.
GAGGTCCTGGGTTGCCGCCGGGTTATAGATCACCGTCCCGCCGCCGCGATTGGCAGGCTGGAGGGCCGCCTGCACGGCCCCGTCGATTACGGAAATCAACATCGCCGCGCCAAAGCGATCCCAGAAGTGTCGATTGACCTTTCCGGGAAGGCCCGAGCGACCGAGCTCGTCAGTCCCCGGCGAATCGAGCGGCACGAGTACACCTGTGGGGGTGCGTGCCTCGGTCCAGACGACGAAGACTCGCGCGGCGCCGTTTTGCACCTCGCCCCGGGTCTCTCCTACCAACTTCGAGCCCCGCTCGAGCAAAACGACCTTGCCGTCCACGCCAAATGTGTCGGTAGCGGTGACGCACGTCGTCATACCCGGCAGCGTCGAGTCGATGGCAGTCTCCAGCGTACAGTCGATGAACGCTCCCCTGGGCAGCAGAAGCCTCTGGGTGGGAAGCGTTTGCGCCCGCGCCGCGGGTGTTGCCCCTGGCCTTAGAAGCGCGGTCAGACCGCCCTCGGCCCGTGTATTCGATATATCGTTTACCGCGGCACGACTCGCCTGCAGCGCTATGACATCGGTTTCCTGCGCTTCGCTCGTCGGCGTGGAAGTCGGCGGGGTGGACTCCCGCGCAAAAGCGGCACCCGACAAGCGCCGGTCCGAAGCGCCCTCCCGCCGCGGAGCGCGATAGGGGTCAGGCGAGCTGTAGGGCGGTACCGACCCGCCCGCCGTATTCCAATTCGAGCGCGCCTGTTCCAGCGGCGGCTCGGGAGCCGCCGTAGGCAGAAACGCCCCGCCAGCGGACTGACGCTGCGCGCCGACGTCTGCGTTCTCTCCGGAGACCGGCGCCGAAGTGTCCGAAGCCGTTATGCGCGGGGAGTCGATCCGTCCCAGTGACGGAAGCGCCATTTCGCCTTGCGCACTGTTGGTCGACGCCGTCTGCGCGGCCTGGCGAGCGCGCTTCTGCCGACCGAGTGCGTTCCCGTAATACCAGGACAGGGCTCCCAACCCGAGCGTGATCATGAGTCCGGCCGCCAGAACGCTACTCACTCGCGACTGCACTGAGCGTGCGCTGTTGACCGTGGGATCTCCGCGCTCCCCGTGCACCGTACCGTCACGATCTTCCTCATGACTCCGTCCGTCAGCATTCTCCAGGCGATTCATGGGCGCACTCCTTGCGTCACGCGCTCGACAGCGGGTGCGACAGTACCTGAATCCAACCGCTCCCCTCCGCCGGTGAAAGCCTTGTTGACAATGCAGCCTGTAAGCTTTCCGCGACGTACGATGAGCTGTCGCGCGACCCGATGGATGATGACGTCTCCCGCGTCCATGCTGAAGTTCAGCAGCGACTCGCTACCATCGTCATTGCGGATGAATATTGCGGGAAGCTCCGCGCGAGCGCCGAAGCGAAGCCGTGTGTGTATGCCGTCGTCCGAGGCGGCAACAGGTTTCACCGCCGAATGCCCGCAATACCAGTAATCGACATTGAGCGGGCGAGCCGCGGCGGCTTTTCCGAGTTGCTTCTCGATCTTATCGGCAGCCTCGGCGCCCGGCAAAGTCGGCGGCCGCGGATAAGCAAAGCGTAATGCGTAGATCACATCCGGCTCGCGGGGATCCGGGTGCTCGGTGCTCGCCGTGTAATCGAACTGGTATTCACGGTGATTGGTCAGCACGGTGAGGTTGGTACGCACCCTGGCCGCCTTGGGCTTCAGGAACAGGTGATTGCCTTGTGCGGCGAAGGCCAACCCCTCGATATCCCCGGCGCCCAAGCCGACAAACACCTCCTCGGGCGCGAACTCCAGATCGATCTGATAGCCCACGTACCCGACGAGGCGGTAGACCTTGTCGGGGCTGTAAGCGGCAACCCGAACTCGGGCGTCACCACTGTCTTTGGCGGGTAGCGCCTCGGCATGCACGCTCAACGTGCCAGGCATGACACATATCGCCAAAGCCAGTGTCCGGGCACATCCGAACGAAATCCTCTGCTGTCCGGTAGTCATGAGGGATCCTCAATATCCTTATTTAGGGGTGGCGGGCGAAGGCGCGAGCACTTCGGGCTCGGTGGTGACCTCCACGATCTTGAAGCCGAGTGGATTCCAACGACGGATCTGCGGATCCTTCGAAGGGGCCGCGTAGGCATACTGAATCGTCGCAATCCAGTGAGTGAAGCGCTCCTCGGCTCCGTTGCCCTGGCGTTCGGCCCTCACGTAGCGCACCTGCGCCAAGTCCGACACTCCGCTCGCGCGCCGGAAGAAACTCACCGATTCCACCTGCGCACGCACGGTGCTGCCATCTTTGTGGACGTTTAGCGGCGAGGCCGGGTTGCTCTTGGTCCAGAGTGCCGACCAGGCTTGATTACGTTGTGCGGCGTGAAAGGCCCCGCACTCCTCGTAGTCGCTCTCGGCCGTCACGAAGTTGAATCGCTCGCAGATCGTGATGTAATGAGTGAGAAAGTAGCGCGTGATCGACTGGTCCACACCGGCGCCGCCCGAATACATTGGCACGATGTCGACAATGCCGGTGCTATTGTCAACCCGAACGACGAATGGATCGACTCGCTTCAGCGGCATCAGCAATAACAGCGACGCACCGCCCGTAACCGCGCAGATCCACCCGGCGGCGGCAACGCGCCACGCGTTCCGGGCGCTGCGACACGCCTCGGCAACCCGATCGTCGTCCCATGACGCGGCTTCCTGGAAGTAGCCGTCGAGCGATTCATCAGCCGTCGCGGCCTTCATGGACTTTCCATGAGCGACTTACCGGAAGGCGGCGCCGGCGTCTTCTGGACGGAGGCCCCGGGCCGCCCCGGCGCATTGATCGGCTGCAGACGGCCGTCGCAGCGCAGCGCACGCGCATTGCCGCCGTGCAAAGAACAAGCGCTCGCGACTGAGAGCAAACCAATGATGCAGAGTGTCTTCATAATTCCTCCATGATCAGGCCGACGTGGAATTTCTGCCGCACACATTACGGGCGAACCAGACGTGCGCTCCAGCTCACGAAACGGCTCACAGTGCTGAAAGTGTTGAGTGCCGCGCCACTCGCCAATGCCGCCGCTATGGGCATGATCTGTCGCATCAGAAGAAACACGAGCACGGAGATCAACACCATGTTCAACGCGTCCACGGTCAGTATCGCGGCGCCGCGCGCGGCGGTCTGGTCGGCATAGGACTCCACTATCTGCAGCAGCAGTGCCGCAACGAGGACGGTCAGAATCGTGATCAGAGCGTAGTTCGCCAATTGCGCGATCCAGGCCTCGAAGAACCTTCTTGTGCTGTCGAATAGCAGCATTGCAACGAACAACGGCCCCAGGGCAAGCAGCACCGCGAGCGCGATGCTCGACAATGCAATCAGGAACATGGTGTACACGCAGAGCATTCCCACCAGGGACCACACGACCAGTCCGGCGACGTAGTAGCCGAAGTCTCCTGAGTAGAGACCCCCGTTGCTCCACAGAAACCCGGCAACCCGGCCGCCGCGCTCCCAGATGGTATCGATCGTCTGCACCGGATCGGCCGTGCCGATGACCGCGGCCGCAAATTGCTTCGGAGCCTGATAGAACGTATCGACGATGAGCGTGTTGTACAGCCACAGATGCAGCGCGATCCCCAGGACGACGGCCAGGGTCATCAACCGCTTCAGCCCTGTAACGAACGGCTCGTCGATCTTTCCGGTGAGCTGCAGATAGCCCCATACCATGACGTACACCGTTGCGAACGTCACGATGGCGGGCTCCAGAGTCGCCGCTACCTTCGCGGTCGTGGCGCCGATGTAGGTCGCGAGCTGTCCGTTGAGCCAGATCCAGAAGGTTTGAAAGAATCCCACGGTGTGTACCTCCGCTCACGTGTGGCCCTAAGGAGCAGGTTGAAAACGGGTACTGAACTGCCCGTGGCCACTTAGTACCCGCTCCCGGGTGCGCTCCTGGTTGGCCCATTCTTCCGCCTGGGCGCTTTGGTACAGCACCTGCAGCTTGGTCTGTTCGTTCTGCAGCATCCCGGCCTCGACCGCGATCCGCGCCTGCAGATCCAGGACCGCCTTCTGATCGCCCGCCTGCGAGATGGCCCCGACCAGTTGTTGCAGAGAGGCGAACCGGTTACTGGTCGTGGCCAACGCCTGGTGGGCAACGACCTGCGACAGCGCCACGGACTGGCGAGCGGACTGGAGTTGTTGCTTCGCCCCGGCGGACAGGCCGGCAAGCTGCTGGGCGGACAAGACGGCGTTCGCGCTGATCGCGGCACTCAGGTCAGTGGACAGCGAGGTATAGGAACCGCCCGCGCTCTGAAATGCGCTCTGCAGGCCGGTCCAGTCGGACGGCAGATAGTTGCGCACCGTACCGGAAAGGAGCCGCTCCATGCCGCGACCTCCGGTTGTCGATTGGTACAACGCTTGCGCCTGCGCGAGATGAGCCCGCGCCGTGGCAAGTTGTTCCTCCAGGGTTTTGACTTGCGAGATGAGCTGCGTCACCGAGGCGATATCGACCACCGCGAATTGCGCGTGCGCCGCGGGTAAACCGGCGGCCAGGGTCGCAAATAGAAGTAGCAGGCGTTTTCCGAGCATGGACATGACAGACTCCTTTTGATCAGGCCATTGAAGCGAGCACGCGAGCCTTCAGGCCGCGTCGTGAAACTCCATGAAAGGCGGCAGCCAGCTGGAAGGATCGGGACCTCGCTCTGCCATGAGCCGGTGCATGCGCTCCACTTCGCTCGAACGCCCTGAAATGACCGCCAGCTCTGCGTCGAACCCTTTGAGATCCAGGCGGCACACGACGCTGTGATGCCCCTGCTTCACCAGAAACATCCGCGAGCCGGGCTCCAGCCGCTCCTTCACCAGCTTGAATTCCCGCTGGGTGAGCCCGAAACCGCCAATGTATTCCGCGGCACTGGCCTCCGAGTTGGGAAAGAACACCTTCGTCGGGGTCTGCTCGATGATGGTGCGGCTGATGGGACTGTCGAGCACGTCGCTCGCGCTTTGGGTGGCCAGGCACATCACGCCATTCAACTTGCGCCAGGTCTTTGGACCGTCCTTGGCGAAGCTCTCGAAGGCGGGGTCGGCGAGCAGGCGCCAGAACTCGTCCATCCAGCAGACCAGGCGCCGGCCGTCCAGGAGCTGGCGCACCAGATGGAAGAGGTAGAGCGTGACTGCCGGCCGCGTCGACTCATTACCCAGAAAGTCGGTGACATCGAAGCCGATCACGGCCTGTCCCGTCAGGGTTCGTAGCACGCGATCTTCGGGGTTGTCGAACACCCAGGCGTAGTCACCCTGGCTGCCTTCGCACCAGCGCGCCAAGCGCGCATGCACACCTTCGCTGTCGGTAGGGTCGAGAAACTCAATAAGTCGCGACAGCCGCCGAACGCGCAGGTCCAGCGCCAAGGTTCCACGCAATGCCTGTTCGAGGTCGGCGACCTCCCGGACGGAGAGCAGGAGACATCCCGCCGGCCGAACCAGCGTATGGAGCCACGTTTTTAGAAACTCGAGGTGAGTGGGCGTGGGAGGAAGCTGCAGCGGATTGAACCCGGTCGGCACGCCATTCTTCAGCGGCAGATACTCGCCGCCGAGCGCGCGCACCAGAACTTCGAGGCCCCGGTCTTTGTCGAAGATCACCTGCGTCGCGCCTTGGCGATGCAGCATCGCGACCAGAAAGCCAATGAAAACGGTCTTGCCGGAGCCAGTTGGACCACAGATGAAGGTATGCCCGGTGTCCTTGCGGCTGCCGCCGTCGGGATCCGTGGGGTCGCTTGCATGCAGCGAGAAGTAGTAGGGCGAATGTGCGCTCGTCGAAAGCAGGGCGAGCGCGTCGCCCCAGTGATTTCCGCAGGGTCGGCCCGCCGGATAGTTGTGAAACGGCACCATCGCCGCGAAGTTGCGCGAGGTGATGGGTGCTTTACGCGGACGCAGCGCGAAGTTGCCCGGCAACTGTGACCAGAACGCCGCCTCCAATGCCAGGTCCTCGCGCGCCACCGTCATCCCGGTGTCAGCGAGCAGGTTGCGGGCGAGCGCAATGTGATCGTTGAGCCCCTTGAGCCGCCGGGGATCCGCTTCGTCCGCGCCATCCTCCGCGATGTCAGCGAGCACCTGCAGGCAAAAGTGATGATCAGCCATCACAAACTCGTTGCTGGTCAGCGCGTCGAGCGCGTGTTTGAGTTCCTCGGCCTGCGAGACCGCGAAGTCGCCGGCGTTTTCCATTCGATGGAACTGCCGCTGCAGGAGGCTCTGGCTCGTCGGTTTGGAGAGGAAGGTGAAAGACTGCGTAAGCACCAGAGGAAACGGCGCCGAAAGAAGCCGGTCGTACATTCCCACGACAGTAGGAGTGGGGTATTCCTTGATGCCGAGAATCGCGCCAACGCGCGTGCCGGTCGCGGTGCGATACTCAATCGCCTCGGTGCCAAAAAAGAGCCGGGTGGTCGCCAACGCGGTGTTGAGTGGTCCACGCGTCAATGGCATGCGCTGCCACTCGCCGTTTACCAGCATGGCCAGATACTCGAGCAGTGAGGAACACCAGAAGTTCCGCGCGCGATAACTGCCGAGGAGCTCCGGCTCGTAGCGGGCAAGTGATGCCTGCACGGTCTGCCCCAGTTTCTCGCATGCATCCAGTGCGTCAGCGAGCTCCAGCCGCGATGCATTCCGTTGGGTTCTCGACAGTGCCCTCGCTACGAGGCCCGTCGCGATACCGACCGCCGGTCGATAAAGCACGGCGAGGTACAATTCGTTGACCATGAGCGTTTCACCCGCCAGACGCTCTCGATACTTCGCAGCTAGCGTTCGGGCGAATCCGCAAGCGTGCTCATCCGGCAGGACCCAACGTTCGCGGCGTCGGACGACATGCGTCCATAAGGCGATGTTAGGGCTCGCCACGTTGCGCCACAGAATGTTCAAGCGCTCGTGCCAATCGTTCAACTGCTCATCGTCGGCGCTTTCGAAGCTGGCTCCGCCGAGACGAAACACCTGGAGATAATCTCCAAAGACGGTCTTTACGACGTGCTCCGAGACGTGCGCGCTACACGGAATGTGCCGGGCGGCCGTCATCTCTCTTCGTAGCGCGGAGTCGCGGGTTAAGGTCAGCATGACGGCACCGCCTTCGAGCTCAGTGCCCCGCGCACTTCTACGAGCGTTGCCCGCCGGGCACGCGCGCGCCCACCCCGGCCGGAGGCCAAATCGATGTCCAGCGGGCTGTAGCTGCTCGCTTTCCAGACGCGCAGGTTGCCGAGGAGCGCGGGCATGCGGGTACGTCCCCAGAGCAGGACCAGATCGAAAAAACGAGCGTCGCGCGCGCACAGGAGCATGCAGATACCGTGAATCGGCGCGCTCAACAGCAACGTGAGGAGATTTTTCGTCAACAGGAAGGCCTCCATGGTGAAGACGAGGTTGAAAAGGAGGGCCGCGTAGGCCACGCCCCAGCGCATCGGAGGGCTCGTGGCCCCCACGAAAAGCGGCTCGGACCGCAGTCCGGTATTGCGTGTGCTCATGACCACCTCCCTAGACTCCGAACATGCCGCGCACCCAGGCGACGATTTGCGGCGCGCCGAATGCCATCGCAATTCCCAGGATCGCGCCTATGCACCAGCCCCAGGACAGGCGGGCCGCCATCGCCATGGCCCCGAGGACCATGACCAGAATGATTGCGATCGGCGTGAGCCATGCGAGGATGTTGGTCTGTAGCGCGGTGGCTCCCGTCATGAAGGGCGAGGCCTGCGCGAGTACCCTTCCGGGCACGCTCAGAACGATTGCCGCCGCTGCCGCCTGCAGCGGCAGAGTGATTGAATTGAAACGAGTTTGTCTGAACACGAGCCTGACTCCCTGGCAGTGCTTGCCGCGACATTTCCGTGCTGTAGTCCCTGCTGTTTCGTCTTGGGAAACCGGTCAGGTCGCGGCCACCGCCGCCCTTCGAGAAGCTGCGGCAGCGTTTCCATTGGCCTCCCGCTCGTCCTTCCGGGGCTCCTCCTCGCGGCGGGACTCACGCTCCTCGCGCTTCGTCTTTCCCGGCGCGCCGAAGCGGAATCCCTGCACGACGAACGAGTGGTCGTACTGCTTCTCACCCTGCTTGTCGGTCCAGTTGTTGGCTCGGACCCGCGCCTCGACCACCAGTTGATCGCCCTTGCGCGAATTCCTGGCAATCGCCTCGCCCAGGGCGCCGAAAGCCACGAACCACAGGCTCGTCACGATCTCGCGCGCCGCGCCCTCGTCGTCCTTGCCGGCGTAATCGTTTCCCACCAGGCAGAAGCGGGCGTAGGTCGCATCGCCCTTCGCAACGAGCTCGGGATTACGGGCCAGATTGCCGACGGCCGTCAGCGTGAAACTGTTCATGTGTTGCTCCTCGATGTGCGGTGTTGGGGAAAGCTCAATCCTCGGGAGCCAGTCTAATGAGCCCCGCCCAGAAGAGAATCTCGTTAGCCTGCGTGTTCGTATAGAAATGCGAAACGCGGCGCGGCAACATTTCCCCGCGGCGAAAATCGTGTATTGTTGATCGACCCCTTCGGCAAGCACGGACGAGCGGCGATGGCATTTCAAGATGCAACAGCGGACGACGGAACGATTGAAGAATGTCTGGACGAGATCAACGATTTCGTCGCGACGCTCGGGCGCTATCCGCCCACGATGCTTGCGGCGGCGATGCGCGCGCACCTCGAGAGCCTGCTGCGCACGCTGCTGGAGCTCGATTTGTGCACACGTCAGGAAATACGCGATTTCGTGAAGGACCTGGGGCGGGAAGCGCTGCAACACGACGACGGCTGAACACCGACGTCCGACTGCCGAGGGCTGACACCGCCACCGCCGTCGTGGCAGGGACGGATCGCGGCCGCGGGGCTCGAAGAAAAGAAGGTCCGTAGATGCGTTAGCGAAGGAGAAGTTCCATTGGTGCAGAGCACCCACTTCCACTGCGGGAAGCAGGGGTCACGAATGGCAAGCGCCTGGGGCGCCAGTGCTGTACTTTGAGTTCATGGCATGGCGCAAAACAGGAGCTTTTCATCCTCCACAGGAAGTGGTCGTCATGACGTGCGATGTTTGCGAGCGCGACATCGGACACGAGGATGGCCGCCGGCCCAAAGCGCACTACCAGATCACCAGGCATCCGAATCTAGGGGCCATCGATGATCAGGATCCGCCTGCGATAGCCTGTTCTCCGGCCTGCCTGCGAGCGTTCGCGGCTCACGAATCGGGGACACCGCCAGCGCGCGGAATGGGTCTTGTTACGGCCAAGCCACAGCTGGTGGACACCTCAGAACCACCCGACGTTCCGCAGAAGTAAGCGATGCTCATCGACACAGTGATTGCGTGCCTGGCGGGAGTCGCGCTCTACCTTGCGAAGCGCTGGAACGACTCGAAGGCGGAGAATGCCGGCCTCAGAGCCCAGGTGGCCTCCCTCAAGCGGCAACTCGGGACGCACGGACGAGCACGCTGACCGGTTACTCGGTTAGTCACTTGCCGCGTGTGTGAGCATTTCGGGGCAGGGTCTACTGGGACAGCGACCGCAAGGACAGTACCTGCCGCGAGCAACGTCGATCCCGGGGCAGCGCCCGGGCGACTACCGGCCCCGTCACGCCCAGCACCCGCGCGGACGGCACCTGCCGTTACGAGCAGCCTCAGCCGGGGGTACGCCCGGCCCCACGGACAGCATCTACCGCGACCAACGTCTGCCGGGCAGCGCCTCTCATCGGTAGCCCTTCCCGCGGGCAGCTGTGTAAAGCCCCTCTGCCGGGCAGCAGGCGCTGACAAGAATCAGCCAGGGTCATGCGGCTGCGCGTAAACGTCAAACGCAACAGCCATTCCGAGGCGACCCAACACTGACAGCAGTCTCGAAGCCAACTCGAGGCGGAAGTTCTCGCGCGCATACATGCTGACGTGGAATTCGGCTTCGCCACCGCCCTCGGAAATAACCGCCAGAAAGGGCTCCACACGCCGTAATTGCACCAGCGTGTCCAGCAGAACGGTTTCCACCGTCACGCTGTCCGAAGACAGCTGCGGACCTTCTGTCAGCCGGCCCATCCAGTAGCTCTCCCGGTACACGCCCGCGAGTGTTTCGTCCGCGGGACCACGGCGCGGCTCACCGGCCTTCCACGTGTGCTGCGGCTCGATGGCGAGCGCACGAGTGATCTCGGCCGGATCGATATTCGGATGGCGAATACGCAAAGACAGCGTGAATTCGTAGGCATTCATTGGGAATTACTTCTGTGGTGGGACACATAGTGGAGTAGAGTGGAATGCATCCATACTCGGAGGTCCCTTTGGCCAAGCCGAATTATCATCACGCCAGACGGCAGAAAGAACTTGCACGGAAGACCAAGCAGCAGGAGAAGCAGCAGAAACGCGCGGCTGCGCGTGAGCCTACTGCAACGGACAGCGTCGAGCCCACGCCAGCGCTCGATGGAGCCCCTGCACAAGATCCCAACTCATTGAGCGGCAAATGAGACTTTCCCCTTTGAGTCCCGAGGCCGCAAGGCAGGAACGACGTGAGCGTTGGCGTCGCGATCGAAACGCCGCCCAGACACTGCGCTCCGCGTTTCCCAAGGTTGCTCAGTTGCGCGTCGACCTCACCTTCCATGGCACGGGTCCAACCACCCCGGCATCCCAGTCGCATGTGTTGCATCCGCCGGCACGGGCGTTTTTTGGTTTTCCGTGCCCCTATGCGGATTGCGACGGTCACTTCGATCTCAGCGGCGTCGCGACTGCGGCGTTAGGCGGTGCGGTGCATCTCACCGAGGGCGCGCTCGACTGCGCCGGCTTGCGGGCACGCGATCACGCCAGCAAGCAGACATGCAACCTGCACCTGGATTACAAGCTCACAGCCGAGTTCCGGCGCGAGACCTAGGCGGCCGTTACTTCCGACGGCCCGCCGTTGCCATTTCCGGCGGCTCCTGCAGACGCGTGAAGTCGATGATGTAATGGTCGCCGTCGAATTTGACCAATTTCCCCACGAGATCGGGACGGACATGGAAGCTTCGGGCGGTCTTGGTGCTGCCCGCGGGCGGCAGGGACGTCACGATCATCCGGATCGGCAGTTCGCCATCGCGCGCCAGCGCCAGGTGCTGGCCCAGGAGCTCGGTGAGCTTGGAGTCCGGCGATTCACGCGAGAGCTTGTCCTCGTAGCGCAGGACTCCCTTGGCCGGGTGCCCGAATTGCGGCTGCGCACAGTTGATGACCATCGCTCCGTCGGCCGCCATGGCGGACAACGCCCGCAGCCGATTTGTCGGCTTTGCGCCGAATTTACCAAAAGCATCGACCAGACTGAGATTCATCGCGTAACAAGCTCCAGCTTCAGGCGCCCCGCCGTTTGTACGGCTCCACCTTGCGCTTTCTCACCGCCCGACGCAATCGTTAGTGCATGGATATAGGCTCTTTCGACGAAACTTCTGCACGATGCGGGGGATTGCTGTAAGGTGTCCGCCGGTTCGTGATCTTTCGTTCTGTCTAACTCTG
>JAQGOC010000261.1 GCA_028293805.1 Gammaproteobacteria bacterium | reverse complement strand
AAAAGCAGGCCCCTCGCGAGGAGTTGCGTTCTGTGCGGTAGGGGCCCTCCGTTTGCCGGGCCTCGCTGTTGTGTCAGAGTCTGCGACGATGCAAATTCCCTGGCCGGCACGGTATTTGCGATGTGACGTGCAAGGTACGGTTGCCGCGTCGGCGCCGCAATGTCACTCTTTGGCGACGCAGTGTCTGGTCGTTCGCCAGGGGACAGACCGCGCAGTGTGGTCGTACTACGCGGGGCCTACATCCGTGCGCGCGGGCGTTCGTCGCGATCGCGTATTGACGGCGACCGCCGCGCCTTTCAGGATGTGGGGCGCAAAAAGCACTCAAATAGGCTCGGGGACGGGGGATCGGGGGATGGAACCGTATTTTGAACGGCGCGCCTGGCTGCGGCGCTGCCCGCGAGACATTGCGGGCGCGCATTTCACTCGTCACCGGCTCGCTGTCGCTGCGGTAGCAGCGACGCTGCTCGCGTTGCTCGTTGCACCTTCGGCCGCGCGCGCGCAGTCGGTAGCGGGGCCTACGGTCGTAGCAAACGCTACAGGCGGGAATACTCACGATATATGCGGCGATGGCGTCTGCTCGGTCTACGACTCGAACCAGGCGCCGGGTGAGCCGGTGACGCTCGATGGCTCGCAGAGCACCCCCTCGACCCAAACCGGCTCACCGATCACCTCCTATACGTGGACGGTCGATGGAGGAGCGAACCAGACGAGCGCGAGCCCGACACTCGCCGTCAATTTCGCCGATGGGAATCACACGGCGACGCTGGTCGTTCAGGATCAGGCCGGCAACTTCAGTAACACACAGACTCTCAGCATCACCGTCAGTGCGCCCAGTGTCGCGGTAATTGCTGGCGGCAACCGCACTGTGGCCGACACGGACAATCTCCCCGGCGAGACCGTGCTAGTCGACGGTACGCAGAGCACGTTTGGCGACTGTGGCGCCAACTGCACGACGACGACGTATCACTGGACCATCAACGGCCAGCCCAGCAACGTCATCACCGCGACTGCGACATTCCGTTTGAACGACGGGCCTAACACAGTGTCGCTTGTGGACGACGACGGAATTCAAGTCAGCGCATCGACATCCGTAGTCATCACGGTCGGATCGCCACCGGTACCGACAGCCGCCATCGCCGGAGGGAACCGGGCCGTGGCCGATACAGATGGCAAGGCGGGAGAGGTTGTAGCCTTGGATGGCAGCGGCAGCTCGGCGCAAGGCAATGCCAGCATTGTGACGTACACATGGTCCGTCAACGGTGCTGCGGTGACGGCTGCGGTCGGCCCTAAACCCTCGCTGAATCTCGTCGATGGGGATAACACGGTGTCGCTCGTCGTGACGGACAGCCGCGGGCTGTCCAGTGCACCAACCTCTGTCACCATCACGGTAAGCGGGAATGTGACGGTCCAGATCGCCGGAGGCAACCGTTCCGTAGCCGATTCCGACGGGCTCCCGGGCGAGCGCGTGCCGTTCGTCGGTACCGTGACCACAGTCGGGCGAACCCTGCCGTTGTCGGCTTTCGCATGGACCGCGACGGCGCTGTCTGGCGGACAGCCGATCACAGCCGATTCGGCAAACGGAACGGACAAGCCGACACTGCGCCTGCGCGATGGCGTCAACACTGTCACGTTGAGCGTAACGGATCCGGCGGGCGGGGCCGTGACGAAGGCAGTCGCCACCATCACTGTCGCGGATACTAATTCGGCGAATGTACCGAACCCCCTGTCATCGATTCCCGGCCTCACCGCGAATCAGAAATCGGTCGCGCGCGCGCTCGAACAGAGTTGTTCGGACCTGACGAGCCAATATGTGGCCGGTGCGGCGCTCGCGGCCCGCCCGACCGATCTGCTCCAGCAATGTCGCGCCCTGATTCGCGATCACGTCAATGCCGTGGACGTCCCCGGCCTGCAGACCGCGCTCGACGCGCTGTCCGGCCAGCAGGTCACCGGCATGCAGCGTATCGGCCTGGATTTCTCGGACTCGCAATTCAAGAATCTCGGCGACCGCCTCACCGAGCTGCGCCGCGGCAGCCGTGGCGCGAGCGCTTCCGGACTTCATGTGCAGGCGGGCGACACGCAGGTGCCGTTGCAATCACTCGCTTCCCTCGCCGGCAAAGCCTTCGGTGGCGGAGCCGGCGACAACACCAGCAGTTCGGACGGCGAGCTGCTCAAAGACCGCCTGGGTATCTTCGTGACCGGCGACCTGCGGGTAGGGGATCGGGCGGCGAGTGGCCGAGAATCGGCTTTCGATCTGCGCGACCAGAGCCTCACGGTTGGCGTCGATTACCGGTTCACGGACTCGCTGGTTGCCGGCGGTGCCGTTGGATATGGCAAGGCGAAAAGCCTCTTCGCGGCACCCGAAGCCCGCCTCGACAGCAAGAACCTCACGCTTTCAGCGTATGGGTCCTGGTACAAGGGGGACTGGTACGTCGACTTCATCGGCAGTCGCGGCAAGGTGGACTACGACTCGAGCCGGCGCGTCCTGTTCACCAGCAGCGTCGTCACCTCGGTCGGCGGCACTGTCGATCGGACCGCCACCGGCAGCACGAGGGGGCGGCAGTCAGCCGTCAGTGCGAGCACCGGCTACGACTGGCACTGGGGCGGGTTGCTGGCCGGTCCGCTCGTCACTCTGAGCTATTCCAGGCTCGACATCGACGGCTTCGACGAGTCGGGCGCCGACGGCCTGAACCTGACCTTCGACGCTCAGACGGGAGAGTCCTTCACCCTGAAAACGGGCGGACACATGTCATACGCGCTCAGCACGCGCTATGCAGTGCTCCTCCCCCATGTTCAGGCCTCGGCAGTGCATGAGTTCGCGGGCTCGGCACAGGCGGTCAGCGCGCACTTCGCGGCAGACGCGGCGGCGGGGTTCACGATAATGACCGATGCTCCCGACAGGAACTACTTCAACTGGTCGACGGGCCTGTCCGCGCAGTTTCCCTACGGGATCGCCGCATTCATCGATTACCAGGCGATGGCGGGCCTGGCACTCACGAAGCTGCACGACACGTCGATGGGCATCAGGGTCGCAACACGCTTTTAGTTTCAAGGAAGCCGCCTGCGTCTTGCAGACTGCTCGTCACGCTTCCATTCATCCTCACCTCAAAGGAGTACGCACTTGACTCGCACCTCCGTCGGGCCATGGCCCGGACTTATCGCGCTCACAGCAACACTGACAGTCGCCGCTGCCTCCACGGTCCTCGCCGCCGAAGCACCTGGCCCGGCCGCAGCTGTTCCTGTGATCGCGATCCACTGCGGCCACCTGTTAGATGTCCTGGCGGGCAAGATGCTAGGCGAGACCACCGTCGTCATCGAGGGCAAGCGCGTGCGCGAGGTGGTTCAGGGCTCACGCTCACCGGCGGGCGCCACACAGATCGATCTCTCCGGCCAGACGTGCCTTCCCGGCCTGATCGACAGCCACACGCATCTGAGCGCCGAGTCGAGCCCGACGAGCTACGTGGACGACTTTCACTGGAACATCGCGGACTACGTCGTTCGATCCACTATCTACGCGCGACGCACGCTGTTGGCGGGCTTCACGACAGTGCGTAATCTCGGCGATCAGGCCAACGAGACCGTTGCGCTGCGTAATGCGATCAATGCGGGACTGGTTGCCGGCCCCCGTATCTTCACGGCGGGGGTGGCGATCGGATCGACGGGCGGACATGCGGATCCGACAGATGGGTACCGTAATGACCTCGCCGGGGATCCCGGCGCGGAGCGCGGTATCATCAACAGTGTCGAGGACGCCGCCAAGGCAGTGCGCGTGCACTACAAAAAGGGCGATGACCTGATCAAGATCATGCCCTCCGGCGGAGTGCTGGATCAGAGCACGAGCGGCGATAACGCGCAGCTCACATTGGAGGAGATCAAAGCCGTGGTCGCAACTGCCCATGATTATGGGTTTACGGTCGCGGCCCACGCGCATGGAGCGGAAGCGATCCGGCGCGCCGTACTGGGGGGTGTCGACTCGATCGAGCACGGCACGCTCATGGACGAGCAGGATATGAAGCTGATGAAGGAGCACGGCACCTGGTACGTCCCCACCATCATCGCGGGAGACTATGTCGCTCACAAGGCGAGCGTCCCGGGATTCTATCCGCCGCAGGTTGCGGCCAAAGCGGCGGCGATCGGACCCCTGATCCTCGGCACTGCCGGCCGCGCCTACAAGGCCGGAGTGAAGATCGCCTTCGGCACGGATGCGGGCGTCTATCCGCACGGACAGAATGCGCACGAGTTCGAGTTGATGGTACAGGCCGGGATGCCGCCACTCTTCGCGATCCAGGCGGCGACCGTCCATGCGGCCGAGCTCCTCAAGCGCGACAAGGATCTGGGCAGTGTCACGGCAGGCAAGCTCGCCGATCTCGTGGCCGTCGGCGGCGACCCTGTCGCCGATATCGGCCTGCTGAAACAGGTGAGCTTCGTGATGAAGGACGGTGTTGTGTACAAGCGCGACGGCAGGGCGCTCGAGTACAACCCCTGAATGACTCGTGGCGGGGAGCGCTGTCAGGCAGCGCTCCCCCGAAGGTCATTCCGTCGTGACCTGCACGTCGACGGACATCGAGACGAAATCCCTCGGTTCACCCTTGTAGCTGCCCATGAGCGGCGCCGCCTGTGAAGCGTCGCGGGCCACGGCAACCCGGATCAGATTGCGCCCGCCGATGAGCGCGTTCGTGGGATCGAACTCGACCCAACCCGCGCCCGGCAGAAATACCTGGGCCCAGGCGTGTGTCGAGCCGCCGCCGACCAGGCCGCCGCCGCCGTCGATGAGCTCCTCGTCGTAGAGATATCCGGAGACGAAGCGCGCGGCGAGGCCGAGGCTGCGCGCAGCCTCCATCATGAAGACGGCGAAGTCCCTGCAACTGCCGTTACCCGACTCGAGCGTCTCGAGTGGCGACTGCACGCCCACCGCACTGCGCTCCGCGTATTTGAACTGCTGTTTGATTCGCTTGGTCATCGCAGCGAGCACATCGAGAGTTCCGCCTCCGGGGGTCTTTTCCACCAGGGCCTTTGCCCAGGCGTCTAGCTTGTGCCCGGGATCGGGGTAGTGGCGATCCTTCGTGTGCGCGAGATCTCTGGCATCGTCCGCCGAGTAATCGAACGGAAACTTCGCGGCGTAGGGCTCGACTTCCAGAGCCCGCGGTTCGGCTGGAAAGTGCTTTGCGCGAAACCCCGATTCGAACACCAGTCGCTCGGCCGGCTGATTGAACGTGGCGATCGCAATGGAATTGCCGAAGACGTCATGCATCCAGCGCAGCGCGCTGGCGGGCGGATCTATGACGAGCGTGGTATCGAGGAGCCGCAGATCGTGGCTATCCCGCGGCCTCGACATCAGGCGATGCTCCCCGAACTCCACCGGGCGCGCGTAGACGTAGGTGGTCTTGTGACTGACATTGAGAACGGTCATAGGGAAAGAGACCCGGCAGGCGGCGCACGGGCCCTCGAAATTGATCCTTACAGGGGCGGTGTCGGCGGAGGCGGGGCGGTGGCGGGCAGGGGAATGAATTCGCCGTTGTCGAAGTCCGGCAATTTCATACGGCCGGCACGCCAGTCGGCTTTCGCCTGCGCGATGCGCTCGGGCGACGACGAGACGAAGTTCCAGTCGATGTGGCGTTCGCCTACCGATTCGCCACCCAGTGCCATGACGATCGTTGGGACAGTCGCGCTCAGCACGGCGTCTGCGCCTTTTGCGAACACCAGCATCTGGCCGGGCCCGAAACTCTGGCCCGCCGCGTCGAGTTTTCCCGAGACGACATACGCCGCCCGCTCGGCGTAGGCGTCCGGGACCTTTGCCGTTGCTCCCGCCGCCAGCGCCCAATGCAGGTAAAACAGCGGCGAGTGGGTCTTGACCGGAGATTTGACGCCGAACGCCTCGCCGGCAATGAGTCGCATCCAGACGCCGCCGTCCTCGAAAGTCGGCAGATCGTTGCGTCCGTAGTGCGCGAATTCCGGATCGGTCTCCTCGTCCCGCGCAGGCAGCGCAACCCACGACTGAATCCCGTGAACGGCGTCGCCCTGCGCGCGCGCCTTCTCGAATCGCTCCGAGTGGGTAATGCCCCGACCCGCCACCATCCAGTTCACTTCGCCAGGCCGGATCGGCGCTTCGGAGCCGACGCTGTCACGATGCATGATCTCCCCGTCGAACAGATAGGTCACGGTGGAGAGACCGATATGTGGATGCGGGCGGACGTCGACGCTCTTCGCAATGCCGGGGGGGAAAGTCTCGGGGCCGAGATGATCGAAAAAGATGAAGGGGCCCACCATCCGCCGCTGCGGATAGGGCAGCACCCTGCCGACTTCGAAGCCCCCCAGATCGCGACGGCGTTGGTCGATGACGAGGTCGAGCGTTTTCATGGCCTGCGACTCTTCATGAATCGTTCCCCTCGAAGTGTGACCGTGGGCGAAGGGGAGTATACCGCCGCATCCGCCGACAACGTTACCCGCCAACGGGAGCGCCGCGGCTGCGCGAAAACGGCCAAGGACAAGCCCGTGGGTCGAAGCTCGCCCCTTCAGGCCTTGAGCTTGTATCCGGTGCGGAAGATCCACGCGACAGCAGCCATGCACAGCGCCAGAAAGACCAACGTCATGCCGAAGCTGATCACGACGTTGACGTCGGAGGTTCCGTAAAAGCTCCAGCGGAAGGCGCTGACGAGGTAGACGACAGGGTTGAAGAGCGCGATCTTCTGCCACACCGGCGGCAACATGCTGATGGAATAGAAGCTGCCGCCCAGGAACGTCAGCGGGGTCACGATCAGCATGGGCACCGTCTGCAGCTTCTCGAAGCCATCCGCCCAAACGCCGATGATGAATCCGAAGAAGCTGAAGGTCACCGACGTCAGGATCAGGAAGACGAGCATCCACACCGGGTGCACGACCGAGAAAGCGACGAACAGCCGCGCGGTGGCCAGGATGATCGCACCCAGAATGACGGACTTGGTGGCTGCGGCTCCGACGTAGCCTATGACGATCTCATAGACCGAGATGGGCGCGGACAACACTTCGTAGATCGTGCCGGAGAACTTTGGCATGTAGATGCCGAAGGAGGCGTTGGAAATGCTCTCCGTGAGGATGGCGAGCATGATGAGGCCGGGCACGATGAAGGCGCCGTAGCTCACGCCGTCGATCGCGGTCATGCGCGAGCCGATGGCCGCTCCGAAGACGATGAAGTAGAGCGCGGTGGAGATGACCGGGGAGGCGATGCTCTGCATCAGCGTGCGCCAGGTCCGCGCCAGCTCGAACGTATAGATCGCACGGATGGCGTGGAAATTCATGCGCGCGCCCTCACGAGACTCACGAAGATTTCCTCGAGGGAGCTTTCGCTGGTCTGGAGGTCCTTGAAGTCGATGCCATGCTCGCTCAATTTGCGCAGCAGCCCGGCGATGCCGGTACGGTCGCTTTGCGCGTCGAACGTGTAGACGAGCTCGTGGCCGTCCGGCGACAGCTGCAACTGCGGATCTGCCAGCTCTGGCGGGAGTGCCGCGAGCGGCCTGCGCAGGTGCAAAGTGAGTCGTTTCTTTCCTAGCTTCGCCATCAAGGCCGCTTTTTCCTCGACCAGGATGAGCTCTCCGTTGCTGATGACGCCGATCCGATCCGCCATCTCCTCCGCCTCTTCGATGTAGTGCGTCGTGAGAATGATGGTGACGCCGTTCTGGCGCAAAGAGCGGACCATCTCCCACATGGCTCGCCGCAGTTCCACGTCGACACCCGCGGTGGGCTCGTCGAGAAACAGGATCTGCGGCTCGTGCGAGAGCGCCTTGGCGATCATTACGCGGCGCTTCATTCCCCCCGACAGCGCCATGATCTTCGAATCCTTCTTCTCCCAAAGAGACAGGTCGCGCAGGACCTTTTCGAGATAGGCCGGGTTGGGTCTCTTGCCGAACAACCCGCGGCTGAAGCTCACCGTATCCCAGACCGTCTCGAACATGTCGGTGGACAGTTCCTGCGGCACGAGTCCGATCTTGGTGCGGGCCGCCCGGAAGTCCCGGATGATGTCGTGCCCGTCGGCCAGGACCACTCCCGCGGTCGGATTGACAATGCCGCAGACGATGCTGATCAGCGTTGTCTTGCCGGCTCCATTCGGGCCGAGCAGGGCGAAGATCTCGCCGCGGCGGATTTCCAGGTCGACGCCTTTGAGCGCCTGGAAGCCGGGGGCGTAGGTCTTCGTGAGTCGCGAGATGGAGATGATCGGCTGCTGCAAAAGCCTCTCCCGGCGCGGGCCAGTTCGTGAAGGGCCGGTATTGTGGCGTGTCGTGGTTGCTGTCCGCCACCCGGACTGAAGAGGCGTTGCCCGGTACCCGCATCTGTGCATTCGCCGACAATGCGCGCTGCTGCACGAACCACCGGGAATACGATGCTGCTCAGAAGCGGGAGTCTTACAATTCTGGCCGTTCTGGGGCTGCTGGCCGAGCCGGCTGTGTCGCTCGGCGCCGCCCAGGCAATCCGGCCGGACGCTGCCGGCGAGGCTGTATTTGAGCGCGTGTGCGCGGCTTGCCACCTGAGCCTGATGCGCCCGCCGCAGTCACCAGGCACTGCGGCCGGTCTGCGGGCTGTGCCACGGGAACTGCTCAGGCAGTTTTCGCCCGAAGCCATTCTCAACGCGCTCACGAACGGCAAGATGCAGGCACAGGCGGCCTCCCTGAGCGACGCCGAGCGGCAGGGGGTCGCCGAGTATGCCAGCGGCCGCGCCTTCGGCCCCGCGATGACGGCGCCGGCCGAGAGCGCCACAATCAATTTGTGCACGGACCAGGCGCTCATGGGCGATCCGCGCCGCGCTCCGAGCTGGAATGGCTGGGGCAACGGCCGGACGAACGCGCGCTTTCAGCCCGGCACCCAGGGAAAGCTGACAGCGGCCGATCTCCCCCGGTTACAACTCGAGTGGGCGTTTGGATATGCGAACGTGTCCTCCGCACGGCCGCAGCCGACGATTGCCGGCGGCCGGCTGTTCGCAGCCAGCGAGAATGGCAACGTCTACGCGCTGAATCCACGGACTGGCTGCCGGTACTGGACCTTCAAGGCCCAGGCCGGCGTGCCCACGGCGGTGGTCGTCGGTCCTTACCATGACCCTGCCGGCAATCGGGGCTTCGCGTTGTATTTCGGCGATCGCAAAGCCAACGCCTATGCGGTTGACGCGCAGACCGGACGACAGCTGTGGATCCGCAAGGCCGACGAGCACGCGTCTGCGGCCATAACGGGCTCTCTGGCCGTCGCTGACGGCCGAGTGTTCGTGCCGGTGCAGGGGTTGAACGAAGAAGCCACGGGCGGTTTCGCCGGCTATCCGTGCTGCACATTCCGGGGAAGCCTGTCCGCTCTCGAGGCCGGTACGGGCGCTGTCATCTGGAAGACCTATACCGTGGGAGAAACTGAGCCTCGCACGCCCGGTAAGGATGGCACTGCGGCTTTTGGACCGGCCGGCGGCGGCATCTGGTCCGTGCCCACCCTCGATGTCAGGCGAGGGCTCGTTTATGTCGCCACGGGAAATGGCTATGCCGAGCCTGCGCAGCCGACCACCGATGCCGTCATCGCGATGGACGTGCATACGGGTGCCGTGAAATGGGTGCGGCAGGTGACGGCCAACGATGACTGGACGTTGGGGTGTGAACAGAACAAAGGCGTGAATTCCACCTGTCCCGCCGCATTGGGGCCTGACTTTGATTTCTCCGCGCCGCCGGTTCTGACGAAGATCCGCGGGCGCGAGTTGCTCGTGCTGCCGCAAAAATCCGGCATCGTATGGGCGCTCGATCCCGCCGATCGTGGCGCGATCGTGTGGCAGTACCGCTTCGGGCAGGGCAGCGGGCTGGGTGGACAGTGGGGTGTCGCCGTCGACGGCGAGCATGCCTACGTCGGCGTTGCCGATCTGCTGACGCAGGCTCCCGGCGGCATGCGCGCTATGACGGTCTCGGACGGTCACCTTGTCTGGCAAATGCCGCCGCAACTCAAGTTGTGTGGAACTGCCGCCGGGTGCAGCGCAGGACAGGGTGGTCCGCTCACCGCGATTCCGGGAGCCGTGCTCAACGGCGGAATGGACGGCGGCCTGCGCGCATACTCCAGCAAAGATGGCTCGATCCTGTGGTCGTTCGACACCAATCGGGAATTCAACACTGTCAACGGCGTAAAGGCCAACGGCGGCAGTATGGATAGCGCGGGTCCCGTGGTCGTGGACGGGATGTTGTACGTGAGCTCCGGGGCGGGCGGACTGGTCGGCCGGCCGGGCAACGTGCTGCTGGCGTTCGGGTTGTCCCAAACAACCCCGCGGGCGCCCGCAGCGCCTACCGGTCGAACCAGTAGCAGATGACCCTCATCTCAATGCTCGCCCGCGGCGCAACGCCGGGCGGGCAGGTCGGATCGTTGAACGCCGTATGCGGCACGTGGTGGGGATGAGCAGGGTCGGAGTCGTTGGTCTTGAAGACGAGCGCCTCGTCCCGGCTCATGTTGGAAAAGTAAGACCAGCGGTGGTTCGGGTTGTAGTGGATCAGCAGACCCTCGAAAGACCACTCGGGCTTCCCCGGCACGTCGAACACGGCGTCCGCTTCCATCAGGTCCGGTGGCGAAAGACTGCGCGCGTCGCAGAGGGCGAGCGGCACGTCCTGGGGCGGGGAGGAAAGGACTCGCCACACGTTGTAATGCGCAAAGCGGCGCACGGGGCGGTCGATATCCTTAGGGCGCGAGCGCTCCGCGAATGCCCTGGCGGTGGGGTCGCTGATATCGATGTGGATGAAGCGCGCCGGACGGGAGTTGTTGAGACGCCCCGAGTCGGGTGAGGATTCGCTGAACCGCAGGATGCCCGCAGATGTGACGATGGCGCGGTCCGCGCCAGACAGGGCGAGCGCCAGCCGCTCGATTTCCGCGGGATGAGTCCGGGCAACCTCATCCGGGCTGCGAAAATCCGCAACAGCGCTTTTGTGTGCGACGAGGGTGAAACCTTCCCGCTCCAGAGATGCCGGAGCCGCCCGATCACGGGCGTCTTCGATTTGAATGACCCGAGGGTCCAGCGCCAGAACGTCGCGCGAATGGTCGTTCGCGTAATAGCGCGGCCTTGCGGACATCGGCCCGATGTAGTTGACCTGGCCTGCCACAATGCGCGTCGCGAATGCAGTTGAGGCCGGCATGCATTATTCCTCCAGTCACTGCAGGCGGGCGAGGTCCCGGCCCAGCGTGCGGGCGCCAAGGGCGAGATGCACCGCCGACCAAATATAAAGCAGGGCGCACAGGCTGAGCGCGGTTTGCAAGCCGGTGGCCGCGGCTTGGCCGCAAGCGACGGTCATGAGGCCCGCGTCGGAACCGCAGTCCCGGGGGAAATCGCCCGCGAACGCGCGTCGGGTGAAGTAATCGCTCAAAGCGCCCACGATCAGGGGACCCAACCCCAGACCGATCAACGTGTAGATGAGGCCGGTCACGGCGGCTGCCGAAGCGCGCATCCGCGGTCCCATCATGTTTTGAGTCATTGCCGCCGCCGCCGGTATGTAGGCGTACTGGCACATGGCGGTGAGGGAAAGCAGCACGGTCGCGGCCATCCACGTGTCCGCGCGGAAGCCGGCGATGTAAAGAGGTCCGCAGAGAGCGGAGCCTAACGCGGGGATCAGGGCATACCAATGCGCGCCGCGGCGCCCCGCCCAATCCGTCAGGAAACCTCCCGCAATGATGCTCACGGCCGCCGGGACACTCGAGATGAGGCCGATCAGAAGTCCCGCCTGTGCGTAATTCAAGCCATAGCGACGCGAGAGGTGCGCGGCTACGAAGTAGTTGATTCCATACCCGGCAACGGTGGAAACGGCGGCGCCGCTGATGATCTGAACGAGTGAGGGCCGCTCCCTGAAACGTCGCAGGACGGCCGAAAAAGGTGGCGTGGCCTCGGCGGCAAAACCCGGATCGTTTTGACCACGCGGCGGTTCGCGTATCGTCAGCCATTGGAGCAGCGCGAGCACGGCACCCGGAAGGCCCAGGACCAGAAACGCTGCGCGCCAACCCCAATGCTGCGCGACGAAGCCGCCCGCCGAACCGCCCAGAAGCGCGCCCAGAGGCACGGCCAATCCATAGATCGCCATGGCGGATGCGCGGCGCTGCCGGGGGAAGTAATCGGCGATGACGGAACCTGTTGCCGGGCCGCCGGCCGCTTCACCCACTCCCACACCGATGCGCGCGAGCAGCAGTTGAGTGAAGTTGCTCGCGAAGCCGGAGGCTGCTGTTGCAAGTGACCAGAGCGCCGTCCCGATGGAGATGATCGCCAAGCGGTTGCGCCGCTCGGCGAGTCGGGCAATGGGGATGCTGAGCAAGACGTAGAGCACCGCGAAGGTGAGTCCGCCGAGCAATCCCATTTTCGCGTCCGAAACGCGCAGCTCGGCTTTGATCGGCTGGACCAGGACTTGGACGATGATCCGGTCCACGAAGCCGAAAGTCGCCACCAATGTGAACACAACGAGGACCCAGGTGCGGTAGAGGCGGTTTTCCGTCCAATGTGACGGCTGCTCGGCAGTGATCATCCGCTGAGTCTGCGCTCTGCAGCCCGGGCTGACACTCTCCCGATCGGTGGAGATACCCGGCTTCGCTCAATGCACGGCGATGAGCGCCGAGTAGCCGTTCCAGATGATTTCTATCCCGATGCACATGAGGATGAATGCGGACAGCCGCACCAGAACTTCCAGGCCGGTCGCGCCGAGCAGCCGTGCAAAGTGTTCCGCGAAACGGTACGCGATATAGATCGTGACGGCGATCGCTGCGACGCCCGCCAGAGCACCGATGGCGTGGAGTGCGAGGTCGGCCATATGAACCTCGGCCTCGGGTTTGCGACTGCCGATGGTGATCGCGACGGACATGGATCCGGGGCCCACCGTGAGCGGCATGGTCAGCGGATAGAAACTGCCGACTTTGCGTCCGCCGCCCTGCTGCACACCCGCCGAGCCGTGGTCCGACCAATCCTCCTGCGAAAGCAGCTTCCAGCCC
The DNA here is from genome assembly GCA_028293805.1 of Gammaproteobacteria bacterium. Taxonomy (GTDB): domain Bacteria; phylum Pseudomonadota; class Gammaproteobacteria; order Steroidobacterales; family Steroidobacteraceae; genus 13-2-20CM-66-19. Next base: position 22,185 of record JAQGOC010000261.1, on the reverse strand, counting down.
AGCGCGGTCACGACGAGCCCGCCGGCGATCCGCACCACCGGCAGCTCGATTCCGAAGAACTGCAGCAGCCAGGGACCGAGTACCATGGATCCCAACAGCAGCGCAAAGCCGTTGATCGCGGCCCGCCGCGCCAGGACGCCGCGCTCCGCGGTGGACAGTCCGGCCGTGAGCCCAAGAAAGAAAGGTGCGGCCTCCAGAGGATTGACGATCGGGAACAAGCCCGCGAACGTCAGAAGAAAAGCACTGAGCACGCCATTCACCGTATCCACCTCATGCACGCTCCCGCGGGCTCCCGGCCCGTTGCTGGGCTAGAGTGAAGCCGAGCTTACCGGGAAAGTACAGTCGAGCCCCTAATTGAAAGGGGTCATCGGGGAACCTTCGGTCGTCACCCGGCTTGGTTCGCCGGCAAGCTCGCGTCCTTCAGCAGGCGATCGAGGTGTAGCCTGATGTGCGCGGCCTCCGCGGCTGTGTTGGCGAGCGCGATGGCTCGGTCGAAGGCGGTGCGGGCCTCGTCGATGCGGCCGAGTTGGGTGAGCAGCGCGCCTTTGAGGCCGAAGAAGTAGAAATAACCGCCGAGCTTCGCGGCGAGTGGTTCGATCATTGCGAGCGCTTCTGTCGGACCACGCAGCTTCGCGACGGCCACGGCCCGGTTGAGGGTAATGACGGGCGAAGGCTGCAGGGTTTCCAGTATTTCATACAGGCGATCGATCTCCTCCCAATCGGTGTCTTCGGGCCGGGGGGCGTGCGCGTGTACCGCGGCTATCGCGGCCTGCACCTGATACGGTCCCGGACGCCGGTGACGGAGAGCCTTCTCCACTAGCGCCAGGCCTTCACCGATCATCTCGCGATTCCACAGACTGCGATCCTGATCTTCCAGCAGCACGATGCCGTTGTCCGCATTCAGCCGTGCGGGCGCGCGCGCATGTTGGAGCAGCAGCAGCGACATGAGTCCCATGATTTCGCTCTCGCCCGGGAAGAGCCGCAGCAGGAGCCGCGCCAACCGGATCGCTTCCTCGCATAGCGGCACCCGCACATGAGCCGTGCCGCCGCTGGCCGAGTAACCCTCGTTGAAGATCAGATAAATCATAGTGGTCACGGCGGCGAGTCGCGCGGAGCGCTCGGCGAGTCCCGGCGTATCAAACGGAACTTCGGCCGCGGCTACCCGGGCCTTTGCTCTCGTGATCCGTTGCTCCATGGCGCTTTCGCTTGCCAGGAAGGCGCGCGCGATCTCTTTTACCGTGAGCCCCGAGACGATGCGCAGCGCGAGGGCGATTTGTTGAGTGACCGGCAGATCCGGATGACAGCAGATGAACAGCAGACGCAGGATGTCGTCCCGGTAGTGGGAGGCGTCGAGGCGCTCTGCCAGCTCCCCCTGGGTGTCTTCCGGCTCGCAGACGATAGCGTCATCGGGCGGCAGCTCCGTCTGCTTGCTCCTGCGTCTGACTTCGTCGAGAGCGAAGTTTCGGCCGACGAAGATGAGCCAGGCAACGGGATCCCGCGGAGGGCCGTTTACCGGCCAGGTTTTCAGCGCGCGCAGGCATGCTTCCTGGAACGCATCCTCGGCGGCGTCGAGGACGCGAAAGTAGCGCAGCAGCGCCCCCAGGACCTGCGGACGCGCGGACGTCAGCGCCGCATCGATCCAGGCCATGTCGTTCACTTCGAGGGGCCTACCGGATTGAATACGGCGACCGGACGAATCTCCAGCGCGCCATGGGGTTTCTCCCGCGCCAGGAGCTTCGCTACCTCGATCGCCTCTTCCAGAGTAGGGCAGTCCACGACGTAGAAGCCCAGCAGCTGTTCCTTGGTCTCGGCAAAAGGCCCGTCGATTACCAACGGCTCCCTGCCGGCCATGACCGTTGTCGCCGTGGTCGTCGGCATCAGCCGGGCTACGGGGCCAAGCTTACCCTCGTTCGCCAGTTTCCGTTGCACGGCCCTCAACCGGACCATCATGGCGTCGTCTTCCTGCTTCGTCCGGCCGCACGCCAGGGCCTCGGATTCGTAGCAGAGGATGGAATAAAGCATGCGACTCTCCTTCGTCCACCAAGGACGAACGAGTATGCCCCATCCCGACAGGCCTACTGAAAAGGCGCATGACGCCGGGTACCTCAGTGCAGCGTGCAACGCGCCACGGTAATTGCGCTTTGGTGAGTGCGCCGTAGTCACTGCTACGGACAATCGCGCCATGGTGTTTGCCGCGCCGTGACCCCATGCGGCGATCGGCACTACTGCGCAACGTTGATCGCTTCGTGGTGACTGCGCCGCGGCGATCGCGTACGGCGATCGCGTTGCGGTAAGCCCCTTGCGCCGATCGGCACTACGACGCCAGGGGCCCGGCTACTACAGTTGCCTTGTTCAAATGTGGCGCACTGATTACCCGCCAAGCGCAAGGTGGCTTACACCGTGAATCATCACGTGGTCGCTCATGCGCGATTCTCGACGTCTGCCCCCGACGCCGGGTGCTATCTCGTTGAGCAAAATTGCACGTTTCCGCCGCTTTTAAAGGCTTCCCGGCGTCGGGATCGTTGTGTTGAAATCGAGTCAGCAGAAGGAGTTGTGCCTGAATCAGGGAGGCGCGTAAGTGTTGCAACCCATTGTGGAGGACGACGTGGAAGAGCGAGTAGCACGACTTGAGTCGGACGTCGCGCACATCCGCTCGGATATCGGAGAAATGAAAACCGATATCCGGGAAATGCGTAAGAGCGTCGATGGCGTCAAGGACTTCATTGGTGGCCTGCGAGTCGAGCTCAAGGATTCCGTCGCCGGCCTGAGGCAGGACACTCAGGTATCCGACGGCAACCTGAGAAACGAGCTCAAGGACTCCATTGCGGGCCTGCGAGACGACACTCAGGAATCCGACAACAACCTGAGAAGCGAGATCAGGGAGTCTGCTGCCGGGCTGAGAAACGAGATCAAGGAGACGGCCGCCGGCCTGAGAGTAGAAATTGCGGAGTCTGCAGCCAATCTGAGAAAGGAGATCAAGGAGACGGCCGCCAGCCTGAGAGTAGAAATTGCGGAGTCTGCTGCCGGGCTGAGAAACGAGATCAAGGAGACCGCCAGCGGCCTGAGAGTAGAAATCGCGGAGTCTGCAGGCAATCTGAGAAAGGAGATCAAGGAATCCGCCGCCGGCCTGAGAGTAGAAATCGCGGAGTCTGCAGCCAATCTGAGAAGGGAGATCAAGGAATCTGCCGCCGGCCTGCGGGTCGAGATCGCAGAGTCTGCCGCCAGCTTGCGAGTCGAAATCAGGGACTCCATCGCTGCACTCCATCTCGACGCCAAAATTCTTCGCTCGCAGATTTGGGGGCTGTTCGTCGCCGCTGCGATTCTGGGCGTGTTGGCACGCGCCTTCCATTGGATTTAATCGTTGTGCATCGCGCGGCCGATGGGTCATCCGGGCCTTGCGGCTCCTTGGCGCGCTATCGCAGCGCGCGCTTCCGCCCCAACTCATCTGTATCATAATGGACGCTTTGCGAAGGAGCGTCTGATTTGCCCCGCTTTTCCGCCAATCTCGGACTTCTCTGGCCTGACCGGCCGCTGCTCCAGCGCATTGAGGCTGCGGCGCGGGCGGGATTTCGCGCTATCGAGATGCACTTTCCTTACGAGGTGCCTGCGAGCGAGGTAGCCGAGGTGGCGCGCCAGCATGGGCTCACGATATTGGGCATCAACACCGCGCCCGGAAACATCGAGCGGGGTGAGAGGGGGCTGGGCGCACTGGCCGGGCGCGAGCGCGAATTCGAGGCGGCCATCGATCAGTCGATCGGCTACTGCGTCGCCAGCGGCGCGGCCGCCATCCACGTCATGGCGGGCAACGTCGTTGCATCGGAGCGCCAGCGTGCCCGCCTCGTGTTTGCAGACAATCTGCGCATCGCCGCCGTAAAGGCAGCGGCCCACGAGCTCCTCCTTTTGCTCGAGCCGCTCAATCCGCGGGACAATCCCGGGTACTTCTATTCTACGGTGGCTGAAGCAGTATCCTTGATCGAAGAGTTGGGACTACCGAACGTCAAGTTGCAATTCGACGTGTATCACGTCGCCATCAGCGAAGGCGACGTGCTCACGAAGCTGCAGCGCTACATGCCGTTCGTCGGCAATGTACAGATCGCCGCCGTGCCCTCACGTGCGGAGCCCGATGAAGGCGAGATCGCATACCCCGCGATCTTTGCGGCGGTGGATGCTCTGGGGTATACCGGTTGGGTCGGCTGCGAATATCGGCCTCGCGGCGCCACCGATGATGGGCTGAGATGGATGAGAGGAAGGCTATGACGCGCAAAGTTGCCCTGGTCACGGGGGCGGGATCCGGAATCGGCAAGGCTGTGGCGCTCGCTCTGGCGAAGGCGGACTACGCGGTGGTGTTGGCTGGGCGCCGTTTGTCGGTATTGGAGGAAGTTGCGCGGCAAGCCGGAGCCGCGGCTCTCCCGGTGGTAACCGATGTGACCGATCCGGCGTCCGTCGCTGCTCTTTTCGCAAGCGCGGTGCAGCGGTTCGGGCGGGTCGACCTCCTGTTCAACAACGCGGGCACCGGCTCTGCGCCCGCACCGCTCGAAGATGTCTCTCTCGAACAATGGCGCGGGGTCGTGGATACGAACTTGACGGGCGCGTTTCTGTGCACCCAGGCTGCCTTTCGCCAGATGAAGGCCCAGCAGCCGCGTGGCGGGCGCATCATCAACAACGGCTCCATATCGGCAACGACGCCGCGGCCGCACATGATCGCCTACACCGCTTCGAAGCACGCGGTATCGGGTCTCACGAAATCAACCTCGCTGGAAGGAAGGCAATACGACATTGCCTGTGGCCAGATCGACATCGGCAACACGGCTACTGCGCTGGCGGCGTCGATTGCGACCGGCACTCTGCAGGCCGATCTGTCGCTCAAGCCGGAGCCGACATTCGACGTGAAGTACGTTGCCGACGCGGTGCTTTACATGGCGGGCCTGCCACTCGAAGCCAACGTGCTGTTCATGACAGTCATGGCTACCAAGATGCCCTACATCGGCCGGGGCTGAACAGTGCCGCCCTGGCGGGTGCGTTCGTGTATCCTGCGCGTCGATTTTCGCTACTGAATCAAGGGGCGTGCACGCGCCAAGGAGGAGTCCCCGTGTATCCGAGCGTGCGCCGTATTCCGCGAGCCGCCATCTTCGCCGGTCTGAGTCTCTGCGCCTGGGCAGCGGCGTTTGCGGCAGAACCGCCGGCAGCCGCGGGTGCGGCACCAACACGGCGCAATGCCGTCATCTTTGTTGCCGACGGATTGCGCCATGATTCCGTGAATTCCATCGATGCGCCGACGCTGCTCGCGCTGCGCCAGCGCGGCGTACATTTCGCCAACAGCCATTCGCTGTTCCCGACAACGACGACGCCGAACGCGGCGGTGATCGCGACCGGACATTATCTCGGCGATACCGGCGACTTCAGCAACACGGAGTATGTCGGATATCCCATCTTCAATCACGGCAACTTCGGCAAGAGCGCCGGTACCCCCGCGCCCTTCCTGGAAAACGACGAAGTAATCGGCGACGTTGACGATCATGCCTCGACGGGCAACTTCCTGAACGAAGTCACGCTGCTCGCGCTCGCACGCGAGCAGGGATTCAACACGGCGGCCATTGGCAAGCTCGGTCCGGCAGGCATCCAGGACGTGACGCAATTGCGGCCCGTGGGCGGGCGCTTCGCCGTCCCGCAAACCGTCATTCTCGATGACAGCACCGGAAAGGCGGATGGCATTCCTCTGGCGCCCGAAATCCGCACTGCGCTCGCCACCGCCGGCCTGGGCATCATGCCGGCCCCGCGCGATCAGCCGGCCGGAACCGCGGCCACTCCCGGCACTCTCGCGGCGAACGTGGGCCAGCAAAAATGGTTCGCGGACGCTACCACCAAAGCAGTGCTGCCCGCGTTCGCGAGCAGCGGCCGGCCGTTCGTGCTGCTCTTCTGGTCGCGCGATCCCGACGGGACCCAGCATAATCAGGGCGATAGTCTCAACAAGCTGCAGCCCGGCATCAACGGTCCGACTTCGCGCGCCGCCGTGGCGAATGCGGATGCGAACCTGAGGCAGATCCTCGATTGCATCGATGGCGATCCGGCACTGCGCGCGTCCACCGATGTGTTCGTCACATCCGATCATGGCTTCGCGACCAGCAGCAGGCATGAGATCGACTCCGCGGGCCATGGCAGCCACGGCTACGCCACCACGTTTACCTATGCAGGCAGCGACGGCAAGCCCGATGTCGTACCGGGATGGCTGCCGCCCGGTTTTCTAGCCATCGATCTCGCCCATGAGCTCGAGCTGCCACTGTTCGATCCCGACAGCCAGATTCACGGTGACGGCGCCGCCCGATACGAGCCCGTCGATCCCACGAAACCGCCATCGACAGTTTCACGTCAACGTCCGGCACTCGGCAATGGACTGATCGGTGGAACGGGAGCCGTTCAGGACCATCCCGATGCGACAATCATCGTCGCGACCAGCGGCGGCGCGGATCTCATTTACGTGCCCGGCCGTGAGCGCGCGATGGTACGTCGTATCGTGGCCTTCCTCGGCCGCCAGGATTACGTCGGCGGCCTCTTCGTGGATCCGGCATTTGGCGCCATGCCGGGCGCACTGCCATTGACTGCGATCGCGCTGGAGGGAGCGACGCAGATGCCGCGTCCCTCGGTCGTCGTCAGCTTCAAAAGTTTCCTGCTGTCACCGGGAGATCTGCTGTCGGCTGTACAGGTGTCGGATACGGCCCTGCAGGAAGGCCAGGGCATGCACGGCCATCTCGGCCGCGACAACACGTTCAACAACATGGCTGCCGTGGGACCCGACTTCAAACAGGGTTTCGTCGACGCCTTGCCGGTCGGCAATGCGGACATCGCGCCCACGCTCGCACAGGTACTCGGCCTCGAGTTGCCGAGCACTGGAAGACTGCGGGGCCGGGTTTTGGCTGAGGCGTTGGTGGGCGGCCCCGATGCCGCGCCGTTCCGGCATGAGACGGCGGTCTCCTCAACGACCCCCGCGGGTCTGGCGACGGTGCTTCAATACCAGGAGATCCAGGGCCGGCGCTACTTCGATACGGCCTGCTTCGTCGCGCCCGCGCGCGAGCGCCACGCTCGCAATCAACTCTGCACGGCGACGCAAGAGTCCGGTCGCGCGCGGTGACGGATTGCCCCTGTGACGCCTGCCTGCGCGCGTGATGGCCTCGAGAGTAGCGCCACGCTCGTGCATTAGCGCCTGATCCACTGGCCGCGACTTGACCGCGACCTGTCTGCCGCAGCGGTTCACCACAAGGTTGCTCGCGGGAGATCGCGGCACGTGTCCTGCTCCCCGAAACGGTTGCAGCGATCGATTCAGGAGTCGCCGCAACAGCAGCGGCCACGAGCCGCGAGGAGTAAGACAGTCATGGCAATACCGAGTGGAATGAAGGTCGCGATACTGGTGGCCGAAGGTTTCGAGCAGGTGGAGCTCACCGGTCCGAGGAAGGCTTTGGATGACGCCGGCGCCGAGACCCGGATCGTTTCGCCCGCCCAAGGCGAGGTGCAGGGTTGGAATCATTTCGACAAGGCCGACAAGTTCAAGGTCGACGTCCCGCTGGAGCAGGCCGCTGCCGGCAATTTCGACGCGCTGCTGCTTCCGGGCGGCGTGGCGAACCCGGATCAGCTGCGCATGCTGCCCAAGGCGGTGCAGTTCGTGCGCGAATTTTTCGATGCCGGCAAGCCGGTCGCTGTCATTTGTCATGGTCCGTGGACCCTGATCGACGCTGGAGTCGTGCAAGGCCGCACGATCACGTCATGGCCCTCATTGAGAGCCGATCTGAGCAATGCCGGCGCGAAGTGGGTCGACCAGGAAGTCGTCGTCGACAATGGCCTGGTCTCGAGCCGCAAGCCGGCGGACATCCCGGCATTCAATCGTAAAATGCTGGAGGAGTTCGGCGAGGGGCGTCATTCGAAGCAGGCCGGCGGCGCGCGCCGCGACCCTGCTGGCCAACCGAGCCAGTCGACGCATTGATGCCATAGACCAGGCGCCGAATGTACCGTGGCCGAGGGGTGGCGTGAGCGCAGACCGCGCTTGCGTTCGAGTGGCGGGTTGCCGCAAGGTAGCCCGCCATCGAGGGGACCCATGCAAGAAAATTCGGCCGCGGTTGCGAATGAACGTCCTGTCAGCTCCCTGTTCTCCAAGGGCTACAGGTCCTGGTTGCTGTTCATACTCCTGCTCACCAACGCATTGAACCTGGCCGACCGCCAGGGCATGGCAGCTTCGGCGCAGGCGATCAAGCTCGACCTCGGATTGAGCGATGCCCAGATGGGCCTGGTGCAGGGCCTGGCCTTCGCAATCTTCTATTCGGTGTTGGCGTTGCCGATCGCGCGTCTGGCCGAACACGTGAGCCGCACGAAGATCATCTCCGTCTCCGTGGCGATCTTCGGCGTGATGGTCTGTCTGTGCGGAAAGGCGGCCAGCTTCTGGCAGCTGCTTTTGTGCCGCGTTGGCGTGGGGGTCGGAGATGCCGGCTTCATGCCGCCGGTGGGGTCGCTCATAGGCGATCACTACGGCATGGAACGCCGTGCTTCGGCCATGTCCCTGATCTGGCTCGGCGCGCCCATTGGAGTCGTGTTCGGTTCCATGCTCGGCGGCTGGATGGCCGAGCATGTGAGCTGGCGGGCGGCTTTTGTCGCCGTCGGTGCGCCGGGCGTAGTGGTCGCGATTCTCGCCTTCCTGACATTGCGGGAGCCTCCCCGCGGCATGTCGGATCCCGCGGGCAGCGCTGCCGTCGTGGGGCCGCCGCCTTCGATGGCGCAGGTGTTGAAATTCCTGCTGTCCAAGCCCTCCGTGCGTCACCTGCTGGCCGGGTGCGCGCTGGCGGCCATCTCGATGAACGGCATCGGGCAGTTTTTCGGCCAGTTCCTCGTCCGCAACTTTCACGTGGGCTTTGCCGAGGCGGGCCGGCTGCTGTCGCTGGTGGCCGGCGGCGCAATGGCTTCGGGCATGCTTCTCGGGGGTTTTGGCGTGGATTGGGCCGGGCGCTACGACAAGCGTTGGTACGTCTGGGGGCCCGCGCTGACTTTGTTGCTCGCGACTCCGGCATTCCTCATCGGGTTCAATCAGGCGACAATCGCGGCAACCGTGGCCATCCTCATCTTCGGCCACATCATGCTGTTCGTTTACTGGACTCCGACGCTGGCCATGGCGCAGAACATGGTCAGCGCCAGCATGCGGGCCTCTTCGTCATTCGTCTTCAATTTTGTCCTCGGGCTCGTTGGCATCGGCTTCGGTCCCACCATCGTGGGCCTGTTGAGCGATCGTTTCACGCGTAGTGCATTTACGATCGGCAGTTATGCAGTGTCATGTCCCAAGGGCCGGCCGGTAGCCGGCACGGCGGACGCTCTGATGCAAGCTTGCGCCAACGCGTCCGCAACAGGCCTCAAGCACGCGCTCATGACAATGTCTCTGACGTTCACGTGGGCCAGCCTTCACTACTTCCTCGCTGCACGCACGCTGCGCCGGGATTTGGAAACGCGCTATGTACCGCCCGGTGCGGCACTGGGCGCCGCGGCAGCGCCTGGAATGTGACAGGGCGTTGCAATCCGGCCCGGGCCGCGCTTCTCGGCGCACCTCCTTGTCGTGAATTTGATACAACCGCGCGCGGTGCGATATCCACACCGTGACAATGTTCCTTTTTAGTCGACTCACCGTTCCGTGTGAGTTCAAGATCCGCTTAAATTCACAGTCTTCAAGCCGCTAAACTGGCACCCTCCGAGCGGTTGCATCTCGTCGCATCGCCGCGACCGTGTGTCGCGTGCGCCGCGCTCGATGCGCTGCATTCGGGACAGATTTGCGTAATTGCAACCGTCCCGCGGTGGTTTCGACTACTCATTTGGCAGGTAGGGGGAAATTCATGACCAAGGTAAGGGCACATGTCGCGCTGACCATCGCTTCGACGATGAGCGCGCTCGCGCTGGCACAATCGGCTGCCTTCGCACAGGCCGCGGCGGCGCCCACCGCCGATGCGGGCGACACACTGCAGGAGATTGTCGTCACCGCGCAGTTCCGCTCCGAGAAGTTGCAGGAGACGCCGCTCGCCATCACTGCAGTGTCGGGTGACGCGATGGAAGCGCGCAACATGCAGAGCCTGCTCGACATTGCCAAAATCGCGCCCAACGTGACGATGTTCGAGGCCAGCGCCCCCTTCGGTAAGACCAACGCTGCCTTTATTCGCGGCATTGGCCAGGGCGACTTCAATCTGGCGGCCGGCGAGCCCGGCGTGGGGGTATATGTCGACGACGTGTATTACGCATCGACGTTCGGCTCCGTGGTCGATCTGTTGGATCTGGAGCGCGTCGAGGTCCTGCGCGGTCCGCAGGGCACTCTGTTCGGTAAGAACTCAATCGGCGGCGCGGTCCGCATGATCTCCAAGAAGCCCACGGGCGACGGCTCCGGCTATCTGGAAGCCACGGTCGGTGATTACAACACCCGATACATCAAGGGTGCCTACGACACCTCCATCGTGCAGGACAAGCTTTTCCTGCGCGTGTCCGTCATGTCCAAGCAGAAGGATGGTTACGTCAACCGCGTGGATTACGCGTGCGCGCATCCGGATCTGGGTGCGAGCCAGGGCTACGTAGTCAATCCTGCCGCTACAAATCTGCTGAAGAGCCAGATGCTGGGTTCAGGCAGCTGCATCATGGGCACTGAAGGAGGCGAAAACATCGCGGGCGCCCGCGCCTCGCTGCGTTGGGTAATCAACGATAGTGCCGAGAACACTCTCACGGCCAGCGTCGTGGACGATAAGTCCGAGGCAGCTCCCGAAGTGCTGCTGTACGCGAATGATCACGATCCGGCGCGCCCAGCCCCGCTGCTGGCGGCCTACAACTCGCGTTATATCCTTCCGACCTACGGCGTGAACTACGACAACCGTTTCGTCACGAACGATTACCGCACGACGTATTCGAACTTTTATGACACGCGCAACAACCGCGCGATTCCGCCGGTCAGCACACTGCACTCCTACGGCGTGAGCGATGTGCTCGACTGGGACGTAGCGGGCGGGGTGCACATCAAGCTGATCAGCGCCTACACCGGCTACTGGGGCGATTTCTCCGACGATCAGGATAACTCCCCCCTGCCGATCGCTTACGCATACAACCTGCTGGATCACCACCAGGAAACGGAAGAGCTGCAGATCACCGGCAAGGCGTTCGGCAACAAGGTCGACTGGGCCACGGGCGCGTTCTATTTCGACGGCTACTCGCTCAACCGCGGCCACATCAATCTGAGCTTCTTCTCCGCGGGTGCGCCGCTGCCGAACAACGGCCTGGATTTCAATCAGAACTCCCCGGCCAAGGACAAGAACTACGCGGTGTTCTTCCAGCCGACCTTCCACGTCACCGACCAGATGGACATCATCGCCGGTGCGCGTTGGACGCATGAAAAGAAGGAGTACACGTACTTCAGCTTCTTCGGCCAGCTCGGCCCGTACGCGACTTCGTACAGCCATGCCGACTGGAAGGCGGCGATCAACTACCGCTGGACGCCGGATTTCATGACTTATGCCTCGGCCACCACCGGCTTCCGCGGCGGCGGCTTCAATCCGCGGCCGTTCTCGGCGGCGCAGATCAACTCCTTCGGCCCCGAAAAGCTGACGGAGTATGAAGTCGGCATGAAGAGCGAGTGGTTCGACCACCGTCTGCGCGCGAACCTGGCGGCGTTCTATGGCCTCTATCGCAATATGCAGCTGAACTCGCAGGTCATAACCGCCGGCATTCCCTACACCGGCATTCAGAACATTCCCGGCGGCGCCAATATCAGCGGCGGCGAATTCGAGCTCGAGGCGCAGCCCATTGGCGGCCTGACGGTGTCGCTGTCCGGCGGCTATACGGACTTCAAGTACAAGCTGGGCAATTCGGTGGGCTGTCAGGACCTCGGCGTCGCGGGCATCAGCGGTGTCAACTGCATCAGCGGCAACCCGGGCTCGGGCGACATTCCCACGGGGCGGCCGAAGTTCAAGGCCAACCTCGGCGTGGGGTATGCGATTGCGCTGCCCGCGGGCGGCAAGCTGACCCCGCGGCTCGACTTGACCGGACAGTCGGAGACGTTTGCCGACGTGCAGAACCATGTCAACCCGCTGGCACGCATGCCTGGCCGCGCGCTCCTCGATGGCCGCGTGACCTGGGACTCGCCGGACGGCAAGTGGTCGGTCGCCGGGTTCGGGACCAACCTCACCAACAGGAAGTACTACGTGTCCATATTCGACCTCACCACTTTCGGCGAGGGCCAGGTATCCGGGCAGCCCGGTGCGCCGCGCGAATGGGGCGTCACGACGAAGTACAACTTCGGCAAGTAAGTTCTAGAAGACGTCACATCCAATGCGATGAACGCCGCCGGCACGGGCCACGTGCCGGCGGCGTTCTTTCAGGCGCATCCAACGCACACGTATCCAGCGCGGCCGCACCCATGCATGCGCGTCCATGCGTGACCTCCCTGAAGGGGTGTCCACGGCGTGTGGTCCATGGGTGTCCAGCCAAGCGCGTCGGCTCGATACGCCCGGCACAGTGCAATCTGTCAGCGCACCGTTACAGTGCATTCCATTTCTCGCGGCAGCCGTTCTGGTGCAACCATCCGCGCCGCTCGCGCGCGCTCGGGCGTGCGAATCAGGATCAAGCCCTTGAAAAGGATTGCGTTTTCCCCCGCCGGCGGCCCGCGCGGCGCAGGCTGCCGGACACGCATGGAACTTGCAGAGCCAGCGCACAGGGGCGTTGTCCCCGATCCAATGACGGCGGCAACATGAATGTACGCGTGCTGAGTCCGCCGGAAGATGCTCGTAGCGAGGACGACCGCCTCGCTGCCGACCGCGTCGCAGCCGACCGCGTCGACTTGAGCATGGAGGCTTTCAAACACGCCTTCCTCGACAATCTTTTTTACGTGCAGGGGAAGATTCCCGCGCTCGCCACCAAGCGCGACTACTACATGGCGCTCGCCTTTACCGTACGCGACCGCATGTTGCATCGGTGGATCAGCACGGCTGAGGCTTATACGACCCACGGCTCGCGCACGGTCGCTTACTTGTCGGCAGAATTTCTGATGGGCCCGCATCTGGGCAACAATCTGCTGAACCTCGGCATCTCCGAGGAGGTGCGCCGGGCGGTCGGCGAGCTCGGCCTGGATTTCGACGAGATGGCCGCCTGCGAGGACGAGCCCGGCCTGGGTAACGGCGGCCTGGGGCGCCTCGCCGCATGCTTCCTCGACTCGATGGCCACGCTGGAGATTCCGTCCATCGGCTACGGAATCCGCTACGAGTTCGGCATCTTTCAGCAGGAGATCGTCGACGGCTGGCAGGTCGAGCGCACCGACAAGTGGCTGCGTTTCGGCAACGCGTGGGAGATCGCCCGGCCGGAATGGGCTGTGGAAGTGAAGCTGGGCGGCTCTACCGAAAGCTACGTCGACCACGAGGGGCGCATGCGGGTGCGCTGGGTGCCGCACCGCATCGTGACCGGCGTGCCGTATGACACGCCGATCCTGGGGTATCGGGTCAACACCGCCAACACCCTGCGCCTGTGGAAGGCCGAAGCACCCGAATCCTTCGACTTCTCGGCATTCAACAGCGGCGACTATTACGGTGCCGTCAATCAGAAGGTGACTTCCGAAAACCTCAGCAAGGTGCTGTACCCGAACGACGAGTCGGTGAAGGGCAAGGAGCTGCGCCTCGAGCAGCAGTACTTCTTCGTCTGCTGCTCGCTGCAGGACATGCTGCGCATCCTGCGGGTCCAGCAGATTCCGGTGTCCCGCTTTCACGAGAAATTCGCCGTTCAATTGAACGACACCCATCCCTCGATCGCCGTGGCCGAGCTCATGCGGCTGCTCGTCGACGAACACGCGATGGATTGGGAGACCGCCTGGTCGATCACCCGCAGGACGTTCGCGTATACGAACCACACCCTGTTGCCCGAAGCGCTGGAATGCTGGCCCATCGCGGTATTCGCGCAGGTTCTGCCGCGGCACCTCGAGATTGTGTACGAGATCAACGCCCGCTTTCTCGATGAAGTGCGCATTCGCTTTTTCGGCGATGAGGCGCGGATCGCCCGGCTTTCGCTCATCGACGAGAACGGCGGCCGCTATGTGCGCATGGCCCACCTCGCCTGCGTTGGCAGCCATGCCGTCAACGGCGTCGCCGATCTGCACTCGCAGCTCATCAGACAGAACCTGCTGAAGGACTTTTACGACCTGTGGCCGGAGAAATTCAGCAACAAGACCAACGGCGTAACGCCGCGTCGCTGGCTTGCGCTCACGAACCAGCGGCTCGCCGCCCTGATCTGCGAGGCGATCGGGGACGGCTGGGTCAAAGATCTCGGCAAGCTCGTGGAGCTGGAGAAGTTCGCCGCCGACGTGCAGTTCCAGAAGAGCTGGCAGCAGATCAAGCGATCCAACAAGGAGGATCTGGCCGTGCTCGCGCGCGACCGGACCGGCGTTTCCGTGGACCCGGACTCGCTCTTCGACGTGCAGGTCAAGCGCATCCACGAATACAAGCGCCAGCACCTGAACGTCCTCCACATCATCGCGCTGTACCACCGCCTGAAATCGGATGCGCATTTCGACATGCATCCGCGCACCTTCATCTTCGGCGGCAAGGCCGCGCCGGGCTATCACCTCGCGAAGCTCGTCATCAAGCTCATCACTGCGGTGGGGGATGTCGTGAACCGCGATCCGCAGGTACGTGACCGGATCAAGGTCGTATTCCTGCCGAACTTCAACGTCACGAACGGACAGCGCGTCTACCCGGCGGCGGATCTGTCGGAGCAGATCTCAACGGCCGGCAAGGAAGCCTCCGGTACGGGCAACATGAAGTTCTGCATGAACGGCGCACTCACCATCGGCACGCAGGACGGTGCCAACATCGAGATCCGCCGCGAGGTGGGGCCGGAGAATTTCTTCATGTTCGGCCTGACGGCAGCCGAGGTCGAGGGGCTGCGCCGCGCAGGCTATCGCCCGGCAGCCTTCTACGAGAGCAATCCCGAGCTGCGGCAGGTGCTCGATCTCATCCGCGAGGGGTTTTTCTCGCGCGGCGATCCGACGCAATTCCGGTCCATCGTCGACGGTTTGCTCCACTGGGACACGTACATGCTGCTCGCCGACTTCCAGTCGTATGTCGACTGCCAGACGCAGGTCGAGCAGGCCTACCGGGACGCGCAGCACTGGAGCCGCATGTCGATCCTGAATGTGGCGCGCTCGGGGGTTTTTTCCTCCGACCGCACGATCCAGGAGTATGCGCAGGAGATCTGGCGCGTCCCGCGCGTTCCGATCCGACTCCTGTCGCAAAATGATCTGACCTTCGGACTGGCTTGACCGGCTCTTGACGGTTGGCCGGCGCGCGGCCTAGTGTCCGCACCGGCGCCGAACAGAGAGCGCGACCCGAGGTCTTACGAATCATGCGCGCAGCCGTCTACCACGGCCGTCAGGATCTGCGGCTGGAGGAAGTACCCGAGCCTGCGGCCGGTGCGGGCGAGATCAAGCTGAAAGTGCTTTATAACGGCATTTGCGGCAGCGACCTGCACGAATACTACGATGGGCCGATCACCACCCGCGTGACCCCTCACCCCCTTACGGCCGTGAAAAACCCTGTCATTCTCGGGCACGAGCTGTGCGGTGAGATCGTCGAGCTAGGCGCGGGTGTAGAGGATCTGGCCCTCGGTGACCGGGTGGCGGTCGAGCCCGTCGAAACCTGCGGCCATTGCCTGTACTGCACCTCCGGGCAATACAACCACTGCGGCCTGTTGGCTTTTCACGGTTACAACCGCAGCGGTGGCGGACTCGCGCAGTTCACGGTGGTCCGCAGGTCGATGGCGCACAAGCTGCCACGCAGCCTGTCTGCAATGCAGGGCGCCCTCATCGAGCCGATGGCGGTTGCCTGGCGCACGGCGGACCGTTGCGGCATCGAAGCGGGCCAGACAGCCGTGATCCATGGTGGCGGTCCGATCGGCATCGGAGTCTATTTCACGCTGCGACAGCGCGGTGTCCGCGTGATCATGAGCGACCCATCCCCCGCCCGCCGCGCGGTTCTGAAAAATTTAGGAGTCGCCACCGTCCTGGATCCCGGTGATGGTGCGGTGGTCCGCGCCATCAAGGATCTCACCGGCGGCCACGGCGCCGACGCATCCGTCGATGCCGCTGGAGTGACGGCCTCATTTCAGGCGGCATTACGGGGCACGCGAGTGGATGGCAACGTCGTGGTGGTCGCGATTCATACGCGCCCCCTCGAAATAGGGCCGATGGACATTCTGATGTCGGAGGCCCGGATCACCGGTGTTGCTCTTTCATGCAATGCCTTCCCCAGCGTCATTCAGGAGATGGCCGCCGGCGCTTACCCGGTCGAGGGTTGGGTCGAGACGATCCCCTTCGAGGGACTCATCCACGCTGGGTTCGAGCGCCTGCACCGGCAGGAGGGTACGAAGATCCTCGTGGACGTCGGCCACCTCCCTATGGCTTCCGGACATTGATCTCGATCTTGACGCCGTTCGGGTCCTGCAGAAAAAGCTGCCGCAAAGTGCCCCCGGGCACATCGTTGCGAGCCGCTCGTACGCCGTGACTCTCGAGTCGCGCGACGACATCTTCATAGTCCTGCGCATTGAACGCGATGTGATCGACAGGCCCCGTTCCATCGGCACGCGAGGAAACCGCGAGGCCTCGTGCCCGCGAGTGGGCCGTGTAAGTCTCCCATTCAGCGATGTGAATGCATGGCGTGTCCCCCACGTAGACCCAGTGGCCCGGGAAGCCGAGCTCCGGTCTGAAGCCCACGTGCATGCCGAGCGCCTGGCAGTAGAAATCCCGCGTCGCGTCGATGTCGTCCGTGAGGACGAGATAATGTTCCATCTTGGTCAGTGGCATGCCTATCACCTCCAGCTGTCGAAGATACTGCCCCGGCGATCCTCCCTCTACGCCGACAGCGCACGATGAATACTTTTCTGCTGCTCTTTTTCTGCTTCGCCCTCGGCATCGTGGTGGCCCGGTTCGGGCGGCCGCCACCGGGTCTGATGCAGGGGCTGAACTGGTGGGTGCTGAATATCGCGCTGCCGGCCCTGGTGCTCGAGCTGATTCCGCGGCTGCATTTCGATCGGCAGTTGTGGTTCCTGGTCGGGTCGATGTGGTTCGTCTTCGTGGGCGCCTGGGCGGTGTGCGCAGCTTTCGGGCGCTGGTTCAAGTGGTCCCGGGAACGCATCGGCGGATTGACCCTCGTCGCGGGACTCGGCAACACCGCGTTTACGGGTTATCCGCTGGTGGAGGCATTGCGCGGGAAGGAGGGGCTCGCGCTCGCGGTCGTGGCGGACCAGCTGGGTTGTTTCCTGGCGCTCGCAATCGGCGGAATCACGGTGGCCGCGTGGTACTCCGGCGGGAAGCCGCATCCGGCGGCAATCGCCCGGCGCATTGTATTGTTCCCACCGTTCCTGACGTTGCTCGTCGGCGTGGCCGTCGGGTTCCTGGGGGGCTGGCCACCACCGCTCGAGAGCGTCTACGCGCGGCTCGGCGCGACGCTCACACCCCTCGCCCTGGTCTCGGTGGGAATGCAATTCACTTTACAGCTCAGCCGCTCACAGTTCGGAGCGGTCGCTTTCGCCCTGGCCTGGAAGCTGGCGGCCGCTCCGCTGCTCGTGTTCCTGGCCGGTATCGCGGCCGGTATCCATGGGACCGTGCTCGCCGTCGCCGTGTTGCAATCTGGCATGGCGCCGATGGTGTCCGCCGCCATTCTCGCGGACCAGCACGGCCTGGATCCCCGAGTGGCGAATGCCACGCTCGGAGTTGGAATCCTGGTCTCCCTGTTGACGGTTCCGCTATTGAACCGGCTGGTTTGACCGAATCAACCCTGTGATTCCCTTGCGATCGTCGGCACCTCCACGGTGTCGTCATCCGCCGCTTGTAACGCAGTGATCGGGGCGAGCTCCGCGGTCTGACGTCGCGGAAATGCTGCCGCACGGCCATGGGCAGTCGTGAAATCCAACTGCGGTCCGATGGGCACGATGCCCGTTGGATTGAGGTTGCGGTGACTGCCGTAGTAGTGCGCCTTGTATTCGTCGATGGCGACGGTCGAGGCGATGCCCGGTATCTGGTATAGCTCGCGCGTATAGGCCCACAGCGCCGGGTAGTCCTCGAGGTGCCGGAGGTTGCATTTGAAATGCCCGTAGTACACGGCATCGAAGCGCACGAGGGTCGGGAATAGCCGCCAGTCGGCTTCCGTGATGAGATCGCCGGCGAGATAGCGGTGCCGCTGCAGCCGGTCCTCGACCCAGTCGAGCGCGGCAAACACCTGCTTTACAGCCGTCTCGTAAGCCGCCTGAGTAGTGGCGAAGCCGGCGCGGTAGACGCCATTGTTGATGGAATCGTAAACGCGGGAATTCACCTCGTCGATCTCGCTCGCGAGCGCGTCGGGGTAGTAATTCGTCAGCTCGTTCGTGAACTCGTCGAATTCGCTGTTCAACATGCGGATGATTTCGGACGATTCGTTGTTCACGATGGCGTGGGTTTCCTTGTCCCACAGCACCGGCACCGTGGCGTGTCCGGTGAAAAGCGGATCGGCCTGTTGGTAGAGCTCGTAGATGTACCGCACACCGGTCAGCGGATCCGGCTGCGCAAACGTCCAGCCCTGCTCCAGCATGGCGGGCTCGACGAAACTGATGGAGATGACGTCTTCCAGCCGCTTCAACGCGCGGTAGAGCATCGTTCGGTGGCACCACGGGCAGGCACGTGCAACGTACAGGTGGTAGCGCCCTACCGCCGCCTTGAATCCCGAGCTCCCGTCGGCCGTAATCTGGTGGCGGAAGGCACTCGACTGCCGCACGAATTCGCCCGAGCCGCTCTGTGGGGGCGGGGCGCTTCGCCATTCACCGTCGATCAGCAATCCCATAGTGCGGCTTCCGTGGTTTGTTGCCCGGCTCCCGCTTCCTAAGATGGCGCCGTCTCAACAATCCGGGGCCGGGTGGGGAGGGTAGCCCTCCCGCGGGCCGTCCGGTAGGGGGTGCACTGTAGGCACATTGCAAATTCCCTCGGAAGCGAGGCTTGCAGGGCCAACTGGCGCACATTCCGGGTGCAAAAAGTGGGTCTATTCCCACGCAACACACCAAAGCGGCGGGACATTCCCTGCGGTATCCACGAAAACGAGCTTTTGCGCCAGCCATGAGCGAACCCCTCGCCTCGAGAGGCTCAGTTCCCGGGAGGTCCCTGGGCCGCCGGGAGTTTCTGCAGACGACCGGCATCCTCACCGGCGTCCTCGCCGCCGGAAGTCCGTTTGCGCTTCTCGCGCCGTCGCGCGCCTGGGCTGTCGATCTGACATCGCTCACGAGCTCGGAAGGGGAGACACTGATAGCGGCCACGCGCACCATCGCCCCGCACGACAAGCTGGAGGATGCCGCTTATGCGATCGTCATCCGCGCGATCGATGCCGCTGCGGCCAAGGACGAGGCACTGCACAAGCAGCTCAAAGAAGGTGTCGCGAGCCTCGGCGCCGGCTTTGCCAAGGCATCCGAGGATGCGCGCGTGGCAGCACTGAAACGAGTTGAGTCGTCTGCGTTCTTCCAGAACCTGCGCGTACAGACGCTGCTGGTGCTGTACTCGACGCCCATGGCGTACGCGCATTTCGGCTACGAAGGCGAAGCGTTCTCCAAAGGCGGCTACGTTTTCCGCGGATTCAACGACCTGCGTTGGCTGCCCGAGGTGCCATTGGCCGACAGTGGACCGGTACCCGCGGAGAGTTGATCGAATGCATCGCGGCCTCGTATCGAGGATCTCTTAGCTGATCGGACCGGGTTCGCGTCCGTTACGCGATCCGATGTAAGTCGTGCGCGCGGCGCATGAAAAGAGGATGGGTGGCACGAATCGAGCAGAGCGACGCCGGCGCCGTCGTCATCATCGGCTCCGGCGCGGGCGGTGGCACGCTGGCGCACGAGCTGACCCGCAGGGGCATCAAGGTCGTCCTTCTCGAAGCGGGGCAGCGGCAGTCGCTCGCCACCTTCTCGCAGAACCCGGGCGAAGCGTTCGGCCAGCTCACGTGGTTGGACCCGCGGACGCAATCGGGTAACTGGGACCCGGTGAAGAGCTATCCGACCCTGCCCGCATGGGTCTGCAAAACGGTCGGCGGAACTACGGTGCACTGGACGGGGGCGACGCCCCGGATCAGACCCTGGGAGATCCGTGCGCGCAGCACCTATGGAGACGTTCCGGGAGCCTCGCTGATCGACTGGCCCATTGAATACGCGGAGCTGAAGAACTACTACCAACTTGCCGAGCGCCGGCTGCTCGTCACCCGGCGCAATGGCAATCCCGGGATGCCCGCATCCAACAACTTCAAGGTGATGTACGCGGGCGCGAAGAAGCTGGGCTACAAGCGGGTCCACACGAACTATATGGCCATCAACACTCGCCCCGGGGATGGCCGTGGGTTCTGTATTCAGCAAGGCTTCTGCGTACAAGGTTGCAAGACTGGCGCGAAGTGGAGCACGCTGTACACGGAAATCCCGCGCGCCGAGGCAACTGGCAACCTGGATCTGCGGGCCGGGTGCATGGCGACGCGCATCGAGCACGGTGCCGACGGTCATGTGACCGGTGTCGTGTATCGCGACGCCGAGGGCCACGAACAGCGCCAGCAGGCACGGATCGTATGTGTTGCCGGCAACGCGATCGAGACCCCGCGGCTGCTGCTGCTCTCCGAGTCAGCGAAGTTCCCGCACGGGCTGGCCAATTCGTCGGGGCAGGTGGGGCGCAACTACTGTCATCACATCAACGGCTTCATCTGGGGCACTTTCAGCCAGCCGGTGCGCTTCTGGCGTGGAGTCGTGCTGGGGGGAATCGTGGAAGACGAGACGGTCAACGAGCCCAAGCGCGGGTTCTTCGGCGGCTATCACCTGGAGCTGGTGTCACTGGACCTGCCCACGCTGCCGTCCGTGGGCCTGCCTTATGGCTGGGGACGCGATTTCGCATCGATCATCGACGACTATCCCAACATGGCCGGGATGTTCATCAACGGCGAGGACCTTCCGCAGGCCGAGAATCGCATCACCCTCGACCCGAAGGTGAAGGACGCGAACGGCCTTCCCGTGGCCCACGTGCACGTGGATGAGCACGCGAATGACAAAGCAATGCGGCAACACGCCCGCGCTCAGGCAACCAGGATGTACGAGTCCATTGGAGCCAAGCGCGTCATTCTGAGCCCGACCACCCCGGCAACACACAACATGTGCACGGCTCGGATGAGCGCGAGCCCCCGCGACGGCGTCGCCAACGCCCACGGACAGGCGCACGACATCCCGAATCTTTTCATCTCCGACGGCAGCGCGTTCAGCTCCCCCGGATCGGCGAATCCGACCCTCACCATCGTGGCGCTCGCTCTGCGCCAGGGTGACTACATCAGCCGGCAGCTCACGGCACGCAAGCTATGAGGAGGACGAGTATGAACGAGACCGCCATGGCGCAAAAATCCGGCAGCTACGAGACATGGCTGATGGTGCTGCTGAGCCTGGCGTTCGGGTTCGTGTTCTTCGACCGCAATTCGATGAATTTCCTGGCGCCGTTCGTAGCGCCGGAGCTGGGTCTGAACAATACGCAGATCGGCCTGCTGGCCTCGGGATTTTCGTTCGCGTGGGCGCTCGCGGGCTACTTCGGCGGGCGGCTGTCGGATAGCAGCGGCCGGCGCAAGTCGGTGGTACTGATCGCATTCGTCATTTTCTCGCTCTGCTCCTTTCTGTCCGGCATGGCGAGCGGCTTCGCGATGTTGCTGGCATCGCGAGTCCTGATGGGCCTGGCGGAAGGACCGATCCTGCCGATCTCGCAATCGCTCGTGGCGCTCGAGTCCACGCAGAGCCGCCGCGGATTCAACATGGGCTTCACGCAGAACTTCGGCAGCAATCTGCTCGGCTCGTTCGTGGCGCCGCTCGTGCTCGTCGCGCTCGCCGACCACTACGGCTGGCGCAACGCCTTCTACCTTGCCGGTGTTCCGGGCTTCATCCTGGCGATTTTAATCTGGAAGTTCGTGCGTGAGCCCAGGACGCACCCGGTGGGCAGCGCCGCGGTCGCAGGCGTCGACACGGATGGCGAGGCGATGCGGCTCACAGACATGTTCAAGTTCCGCAACATGTGGATCTGCGTCCTCATGAGCATCTTCATGGTGCCCTGGATGATCCTCGCGTGGGTGTTCATGCCGCTCTTCTACGTCAGCTTCCGGCATTTCTCCCCCGAAGACATGGGTAAGC